>CACITX010000006.1 GCA_902589705.1 uncultured Pelagibacteraceae bacterium | reverse complement strand
TCCAACTGCACAAAAAATAATTTTTATTAGTAGTAAAAATAAAACTATATTTTGAGCAGAGAGTTTCTTGTAAGCAAGAGTTATGATTTCAAGCAAATCCTGCATTAATTTATCTCTATATTTAATCTAATTTAAGCAGCTTGTTGAATATTGTGTTTCTGTGACATTCCGCTTAAAAAATTCCAAAGATACTTAGCTGTAGATAATGCAGCTTTCTCTGCTTTTTTTTGCTCTTCTTTAGATAAACCGTCTAATAATTTTTCACATTCTGCTCTGTGATGAACGTCGGCTGATTTATGAGCTTCAAAAAATTCTAAGCCTTTTTTTGAACTACATCCATAGTGATTTTTTAAACCTTGAATTTTTGTTTCTGCTATTTCAGGTATTTGTCTTTCATACGTATATAAAGAAGCTAAACCTTCAGCATAAGATGCTCTTCCTTGGTTGAAAAAGTTTTCAATCATATTTTTTGTAAAATCTTCTTGCTTAACTGTTTCAATTTTTTCTGGATCAGCACCCATTTCTGTAGCAAAATCTTTCCACAATCTTGGATGATCTGCGTCTTTATTTTCTTCGTCTTGAAGGTTTTCTAAAAGTATTTTTCTTTTTTCGATATCTTCACATAAAGAATGTGTTGCGCTGATATATCGTGGAAATGCTTTTACGTGCTGATAGTATTGTTCAGCATAATCTTTGATAATTTCTCTTGTTAGTTTCCCATCGTTCCATGATCTATAGAATGGGTGATTAAGTAAGTGGTATTGGTCTAATTTTTTATTTAATTCTTTTGAAAACATTTAATCTCCTTTGTTATTCAAAAATTAATAGAAAAAAGTCTTGGATTAAACAAAAAAATATCCACAGCTATCAGTTGAAACGTTTAAAATGTTCGCGTTTTGATTCACTTTTGATTCACTTTGAGACTCAAAATACAACCTTAGATAGACTTATCAACACGCACTAACCTTCTTTCGTCGATCGGAAAGTGTACAGCTGTAGCAAAAATAGAAAGTGCGATTGCCATATACCAAGCATAATCATATGAACCATAAACATCATAAAAATATCCTCCTAAAAAGGCGCCAGCGAAAGCACCAAATTGATGACACAAGAAAACTATTCCAAACAATGTGCTCAAATATTTAGTTCCAAAAATTTGAGCTACTATCCCATTTGTAGGAGGAACTGTTGAAAGCCATAAAAGTCCAAAAGTAATTCCAAAAATAATTGAATTAATTAGAGATGGCGGAGAAAAAATAAATACACAAATGCTTACAGCTCTCAAGGTATAAAGAATGCAAAGAAGATTTTTCTTTTTATATTTTGTACCAAGGTAACCCATTCCTAAAGTGCCAAAAATGTTGAAAAATCCTATTAATGCTAATATTATCGTAGCTGACCATCCTCCCATTCCTCTCTCTTGCATGTAACCAGGTATATGGGTTCCAACTAATGTAATTTGAAATCCGCAAACAAAAAAACCTAAAACCAATAAAACATAACCTTTGTGAGAAAAAGCTTCTTTTATTGCTGAAGAAAAAGTTTGATCTCTATCAACTTGAGAAGAGTTTAAAATAGTCTTTGAAGGTAGTAGAAAAAGAGAAGCCAAAAGCCCTAGGGCTATGAAATACATAAAATATTTTAAAGTTTGTTCCCATCCAACCAAACCCAAACTATATTTTGTAAACAGTGGTGATAAAAAGTAACCAACTGAAGCAGCTGCTGTTACAATACCAGTCGCTATAGTTCTGCTTTCATTAGGAAAATGCTTTCCAACTTCTGAAACTGGAACACCAATTGCAGTAGCTCCAAGAGCTATTCCAACTAAAACACCAAGACTAATTTGAAAAAAAATACCGGTATTAGGTCCTGCGTACAGCATATAAATACCCAAACCAAAAATTATAAATCCGATGAAGACAGCTTTATTTCCTCCAAGTTTATCTGCTATCAAACCAAATAGTGGCGCGAACATTCCCCAAAAAAGCATTTGAATGCCGATCGCTAAGCCAAACTCTGTTCTTGTTGAGCCAAGACCCTCTTCAAATGCTGAAAAGAATAAGCCAAAGGTTTGTCTTAAACCCATTGAAATTAAAATAATACTGCACGCTGAGATTAAAACTATTAAAGCAAGTCTATTCGGAATAAAATTATACATTATTTAACGTATCTTAGAGATCTCTTTAAATCATTAATTAAATCTTTTGGCTCCTCTAAACCAATGTGTAATCTTACCAAATGCTCATCTTTATTAAATCTAAAGTATCTTCTTCCTTGGCTATATTCATCCTTGCTTGCTCTCAATTCTTGTAAAATTGCTAAACTTTCAAATCCACCCCAGCTATAACCAATGCCAAATAATTCTAATGAGTTAACAAATTTTATTACTGATGACTTATTTTTACTTTTAATTACAATCGAAAATAAACCTGTTGCGCCTGTGTAATATTTTTTCCACAGTTTATAATTCTTACTTGATGGTTTGTGTGGGTAAAGAATTTCAATAATTTTTTTTTGTTTTTTGAGGAAATTGATGACTATTTTTGTATTTTCATAATGCTGTTTAAGTCTTGTATCAAGTGTTCTTAATCCTCTTATAATTAAATAAGCTTCATCTGCAGCCATTCTGTAACCAGAAAGTTTGTAAAAAAACATAATTTTTTTAAAAACTTTTTTATTTACCGCTAAAGAGCCTCCCATTGCATCTGAATGACCAGAAAAATATTTTGTTGCAGAGGAGAAAGACATGTCAAAACCTAAATCTAAAGGTTTTAAATATAATGGTGTGCCCCAAGTGTTATCTAGTAATGTTAAAATATTATTTTTTTTTGCTAAATTTATAATCTTAGATAAATCCTGAAATTCAAATGTAATACTTCCTGGATTTTCAACTAAAATCATTTTAGTTTTTTTGGTTACTTTGCTTTTAAGATTTTCGAATGAGTCTGGATTATAAAATATCGCGTTTATATTGAATTCTTTAAGAAGCTTTTCAGAAATTTCTTTTGTTGGGCCGTATACATTATCGGATACTAAAATTTCGTCTCCTGGTCTACATAAACTCATCAGTGCTAAAGCAATTCCACCGAAACCTGTGCCTGTTAGGAAAACATGATAAGCATTTTCAAGTTCTTTGAGAATATTTTCAAGTTCTATCGTAGTAGAACTTCCGTATCGACCATAAGAGTAGTGAGTTATTTTTTTGTTTTTTTTAATTTTTAATTCATGCTTTTTAAGCTCTTGCATTGTATTAAACAAGATTGTTGAGGCTCTTGCTACCGAAGGGTTGGCAGAACGATTAGTATTATCTTTAGAAGGTCTTTTTAAATAGGTTTTTATTGATCTTTTCATATTTAATATATTTGAAACTTATATAATAATTAGTTAATTAAGATATATAAAAGGAGGCAAAAATATGGGATACCCAAAAAAGCACCGTGGACGAAGAAAAATTGGCTCTAAAAAAAGAAGAGCGAGAAAAAGAAATAAAAAGAAATAATCTCTAAATAATTATATGAAAGAAATAACTCAAATAAGAAAATTGAGTATATGGGTTTTTTTTATTCCTTTAATAGCAGTTAACCTATGCCTTGTTATTTCTCAAAACCCGGAATTTTTAGAAAATACATTTTTTCAAGTTGACATGATCGGTAGATCAGGATTTTCTATACCTTATATAGACGGCAGCTTATCAATTAGTAGGGCCTCGAGAACTTTCCCTCAATACTTAATATTTAAACCAGCGATGATTTTTACAGCCATAATTGTTTATTTTTATTGGGTAAATAATAATAATTTAGTGAATAAATTAAAAGCAACAAATATAAATTACAAATTCAAAACATTCGGGATTTTATCAGCAATTTTTTTAGCAATTCATTCAATTTTTCTCGGAATAAAATTTGATATTCAAATTTATAAACTAATGAGAAGAGTCGTTTTGCTTCTATTTATTATATTTGAAATAATTGCACAGGGTATACTTGTTTATCATTTTTATAAAATTAAAAATAAACTTGAAGAGTTAATTAATAAGAAAGTATTAGTGATGAAAATAATTTTAGTTTCAATTTTAGCTACAGTGGCAATATTGAGTTTACCGATACTTGTAAATAAAGGGAACACGCATTTTAAACATGCTTTAGAATGGAATTATTTTGTAGGGGTAATTTTGTTTTATTTATTTTCTAGATTTTTTTGGAGAAGAACCACATAAATTTCTAGGCTTTCGCCCAGAAATTTAGTAGTTTTGGCTCGTCGTTTTAGGCGCTACCGCCAAGCCTTCCCGATGAACTATTCTAGCGCTACTAGGTTCACCTTTCTGCCCTTTGAGCTTGAACCTCTCGGTTTTTCCCCAAATGGCCAGTTAAGAGTTGCCTCTTAATTAATTCTATTAAATCATACTGAATAAAAATTGTTATCACTTAAACCGTGTGGGAGTTATGTGATGTTAACTAAGTGGATAAATTTTTATTAAATGTCTTATGTATCCAGCCACCACCTAAAACTTTATCCCCAACATCATCTTTCGAATAAAAAACACATGCTTGACCTGGTGAAATTCCAGTTTCCTTATCAATAATTTCTACATCTGCTGAATTATCTTTAATATTTATTTTAGCTTTTAAAAGTCTACCTGTTGATCTCACTTTGATATTTATCAATTCATTAAATTCTTTTTTTGAGCCTAAAATATTTAGCTCCCTTAGTTTAATTTTTTTAATTTCTAAATAATCTTTTTCTCCAACTACAATTGAATTATTATCTGCATCAATATTAATTACGTATAAAGGATTATTGTTTGCAATTTTAATTCCCTTTCTTTGACCAATTGTATAATTAATTATACCTTCGTGTTCACCTATCTGTTTTCCTTTCAAATCTAAAATTTTCCCAGGTTTAAAAGACTCAGGTCGAAACTTTTTAATTACGGATGCATAATCACCATTAGGTACAAAACAAATATCTTGACTGTCCGGCTTAGTTGCTACATTTAAATTTAATCTCTCGGCTATTTTTCTTGTTTCTGACTTATCTATTTCGCCTAAAGGAAATCTTAAAAAATCTAATTGTTCTTGAGTTGTGCTAAATAAAAAATAACTTTGATCTCTATTTTGATCTTTGGCTCTATACATGCTCGCATGACCATTGCTTTGAATTCTAGAAACATAGTGTCCTGTGATTAAAGCATCTGCTTTAAGATCTTTTGCATATTTAAATAGATCTCTAAATTTTACAGTTTGATTACACTGGACACAGGGTATCGGAGTTTCTCCAGCTGTATAGCTGTCAATAAACGAGTCGATCACTTCTGATTTAAATTTTTTTTGATAAAATAAAATTTTATGCTCAATATTTATATTTTCAGAAACTCTTTTTGCGTCTAATATGTCTTGTCCAGCACAACATTGTCTTCCCTCTTTAGATTGCTTCGTATCATCATAAAGCTTCAGAGTTATTCCAGTTACATTGTATCCCTCTTCCTTCATAAGAGCAGCAACAACAGACGAGTCTACTCCTCCGGACATTGCTACAACAACTTTTGTATCTTTATTAGACTTATTAAATCCTAGTGAATTCATGATTTAAGTGTATAATCTATTAATTTAAATTTTTCCATAATGCATATTGATTTTGAACCAGGGGATTATGTTATAAATCCTAAACATAAAGAATGGGGTATTGGCCAAGTCCAATCAATTATAGGTAATAAAGTGACTGTGAATTTTGAAAATTTTGGGAAAAGAGTTATCAATGTTGAAAATATTAACCTTGAAAAAATGATAAATGAAAATTGAAGACCTAAAAAACATAAGTGAAAAATTAATTGATACTTTCAATCAAGCTGGGAGAGAGTCTATTGAATTATATTCGAAAGGGTTAAAGATAACAATAAAGGAAGACAAATCTCCAGTTAGTAATGGTGATTTAAGAGTTAATGAACTAATTACAAATAAAATAAAAGAACTTACTCCAAATATTCCAATTGTCTCAGAAGAAACTGTTAATTTAAAAGTTAAAAATACTTTTAAAACTTTTTGGTTAATTGATCCTATTGACGGAACTAAAGAATATATTGCTGGTAGAGATGAATATACTTTAAATGCAGCTCTAGTAATAAACAAAGTGCCTGTTCTAGGGATTGTCGGTGTACCAAAAAAAGAAAGGCTTTTTTACACTTACGCGCCAGGAGAAAGTTATTTAATTGAATTTGGGAGTAAAAAAAAATTAAATTGTGAGAAACAACAACCTAAAGGAAAAATAGTAGCTTTATCGAGTGTAGTAAAACCCTCTGATATGATTTTGAATAAATTAAAAGAATTCAATGTTAATTCAATAGTTAAAATGGCAAGTTCATATAAATTTTGTGTAATAGCTGCTGGTGAATATGATATTTATGCAGCTAGAGAAAGAGCAAATGAATGGGACTATGCAGCTGGACATGCAATAGCTCAAAACGCTGGTGCAATTATAAAAACTCTTGATGAAAAACCGTTTTTATATGGAAAAGCAGACTATAGAAATCCAAGTCTGCTTATAAAAAGATCGGAAAATTTAAATGATTAAAACTATTCTTATAATTGTATTATCAGTAACTTTTTTTGGTGTTTTGTTTTTTATTTTAGTAAGAAATGCGCTTAAAAGGAAATTAGATATTTTGGTTGAGGAAGAAAAAAAAAGAAAATCAGATAATCTTGATTAACTTTTTAAATTCTTCACTATCTAAATCTAAAATCCTTTTTGATAGATCAAAACTAAAACCACCTCTCGCAAGAATACCCATATCTTTTTTATAAAATAATTCTCTATTAGGGCCTGGTCTTAGAGGTCCAATTCTTCGCCTCTTACATAATTTTAAAGCTGATACAAAATCTGGCTCAATTTCATCTTCTTTAATTTTGTCTAGGCTTTGTTTAATAAATTTATCTTCAATACCTTTATTTCGAAGCGATTGATTAATTTTATTTAAAGAATAACCTCTTCTTAAAAACATTCTAGCTTTTGAGTCCGAATACATTTCATCATTCAAAATTCTATTTTTTTCAAGATTTAAAATAATTTCATCAATGATTGATGTAATTTCTTTTTTTGACTTTGTTCCTTTAATCTTGGTTAAATATTTTTTTAACAAGTAAACTTTTAATTGTTGTTTTGAGGGGCTATATTTTTCTAAATACGAATAAGCAAGGTCTTTGAGATTCGTTGTCAAATCTTCAAAATCACTTTTATTAGCTGTGGGATTCATTAAGGTAATATACTATATTATTTTTTATGATAAATAATTTAATATCATTTTTAAATTTTGAGAATATTTATTTATTAGCAAACTGGGGGGTAATTCCTTTTTGGTTGTTATTAATTTTTTTGCCACATCACCAAATAACAAATTTTCTTGTTCAATCAGTCATGGCTCCGCTTTTACTTGCAGCAGGATATATCTATCTTTCTTACGGTCTTTTTACAGATGGAAATATGTTCGATGGTTTTGAGTTATACAGTGGTCTTGATGGCTTATATTCTATGTTTGCTAATGAAACTTTATTGTTAATTTTTTGGCTACATTTTTTATCCATCAGTTTATTTGCGGGCGCTTGGATTGTTAGAGATGGAAAAAAATATTTAATACCTAGAATTATAATTATTCCCTCGCTGATTTTAACTTATTTTACTGGCCCAATTGGATTAGTCACCTATTGGTTTTTTAGAATTTTCTTTGCTAAAAAAATTAGCTTTAATGATTAAACCTTTTGATTTCTATTTTGACTTTGTAAGTCCTTATTCTTTTCTAGCTCATAAGCAGATTAGAAAAATTGAAAATAAAGAAGGAATTAAAATTAAATATCAACCTATCTTGATTGGAGGTTTACATAACTTACATGGAATTAAAGCGCCTGCTTTTATTCCAGCAAAAGCTAAGCATATGATTAGAGATTGTAAGCTGATAGCAGCAAAAAATGGGGTTAAATTTAAATTTAATTCTTATTTTCCCATCAGAAGCCTAAATTTAATGAGAGGTGTATTTGTGGCTGAGGAAGATAATATTAAAAGTTATTATATTGATAATATTTTCAACACAATTTGGCAGGATGGTTTGAATATGAATGATCAAATAATTGTTGAAAAAGTTCTGAAAAATTTAAGTGTTAATCCTAAAACCTTTATTTTAAGATCAACTTCTTCTCAAATTAAAAACTCTCTAAGAAAAAAAACTAATGACGCTTATGAGAAAGGAATTTTTGGGGCTCCAACTTTTGTTGTTAATAATAAAATTTTTTGGGGTCAAGATAGAATTGAGTTTGCTCTAGCAGAGTCTAATAAATAATTATTTTTTTTCTTTTTCTATAACTTTCAATCCACCTTTTTTTAGGGCATCAAATCCACCATCAACATGTGCTACATTTTTAAACCCCATGTCTACTAATGATTTTGTAGCAAGAGCTGATCTTAGACCAAGGGCGCAAAATAAAACTATCTTTTTTAAATCTTTTATTTTATTAGACTTGTAGTAAGAACTCTCAGGATCTAACCAAAACTCTAGCATTCCTCTTGGAATATGTTTTGAATTTTCTATTGTCCCTTCTTTCCATAGTTCTCTGATATCTCTCACATCAATCAAAGTAATTTCTTTGTTTTCAGCTAATTTTTTAACCTCTTCAGCTTTTAAAGTTTCAATACTTTTATTAGCTTCCTCAACTAATTTTTGAGATGATTTAATGTTCATAGAAGATCAATATAAACTAATATATATAATTTAGTAAAATGAAAAAAATAGAGAATATAAAAAAACCTAATTTTTTAAAAAAGCTTTTTATAAAATTATGTAGAATTATTGGTTTTGAAATTATAGATCAATCCAACTTATATATACCAACCTCTGATAAACTAGCTAATAAAAATCTCTCAAAGTTAGGTGTAAACAGTATTTCCATCCCATTAGGTGAAATCAAAATTACTAGACCAGTTAAATCTTTGGATTTGATTATTAAAACTTGCACATCTGTAAATTTAGTTACACAAAATAAAAGAAGAGTATTTGAAAAAGAAAAATCTGAATACACATTCAGAACTATTAATTCAGTTATCAATAGTTTAAATTTTAATAAAGATGTGCTTAAAAAAATTAAAATTAAGATTTTTATAGTCGATTTTAATTCTAAAAAAGAAGACAAAGAAAAAATTAAAAATAAATTAGCAGCTGAAAACCTAGATTTTGAAATAATTGATCTTAATATTGATAAATTCAATCAGATTAAAACTTTAAACAAAAATAATCCAATCATTGAGAATAATATGAAGGCTACAATGGCCAGTATTTTAACTTCATTTAAAATTGCGAAAGAGAAATCTGAAGATTTAGTTTATTTCATAGAAGATGATTATATTCATAAAAAAGAGAGTATTTTTGAAATAATTAGTTCATATGAAAAAATTTCTTCTCAATTAGATAAAGAGTTATTTATTTGCCCTGTTGACTATCCTTACCTTTACAAAAAATTAGAAAATTCTAATATTTTTGTTGGTAATAAATATCATTGGAGAACTATAAATGAATGTCTTCTTACATTTTTAACAAGCAAACATTTAATTGAAAAATACTATGCTGAATTATTAAACATGTCTGAAAACGAACATACGCCTTTCGAAACACCTCTGCATAAAATTTTTGAAAAAGAATTGTGTATTTCACCAATACCCTCTTTGGCGATGCATTGTACAAATGTTAACTCTATCTTTGGTTTATCACCAAATATTAATTGGAACAAAATTTGGGAAGATAATGAGAAATAAAAAAGGCCCGATAAATCGGGCCTTTAATTTATATAATTTATTTTAGTCTCTTATAGAATATGCAGTCACACCAACTTCAGCTTTATCTGTTCCTAATTTTTCAGCTGCTTTACTTATTCTTAATCCAATAGTTGATTTAAGAGCAGTAAAAGTAGCCCAAGATAAAACAAAGCTAAAAATACATACTGAGGCAGTTCCAATAAATTGTGTACCAAAAGATGTATCTGAATTAGTTAATGGAACTACTAATGTTCCAAAAATTCCAGCAAACATGTGTACTGGTATTGCGCCAACTACATCATCTAAGCCATAACTTTCTAACATTTTTGTACCAAAGTACATTATGATCGCTCCAACAGATCCAATTATCATTGCAGTAATTGGTCCTGGAGTTAAAGGTTCTGCAGTAATGGCAACAAGTCCTGCTAAGGCTCCATTTAACATCATAACAATATCGGTTTTGCCACCTATTAACCTTGTCAATGCTGCACCAGTAAAAGTACCTGCTGCGCCAGCTAAGTGAGTGTTTACTGCAATTTTTGAAATGGCATTTACGTCATCAAATGTTCCCATAGCTAACTGGCTAAAACCATTAAATCCAAACCAGCCAAACCAAAGTAAAAATGTTCCAAGTGTAACTAACGGAATACTTGAAGCTGCAAATGGTTGCATAGACTTCTTTTCTCCCCTTTTACCAAATCTTCCTTCTCTTGCACCTAAAACTATTACCCCGGCTAGTGCAGCTGCTCCACCACATCCATGAACTAATGTTGAACCAGCAAAATCTGAGAATCCGCTGCTAGCTAACCAGCCGCCTCCCCATTGCCAGCCCATAGAAATTGGATAAATTACCCCTGCCATAATTGCTGCAAAAATAAAGAATGGCCAGATCTTAATTCTCTCAGCTACTGCTCCTGAAACAATTGAAGCTGTTGCACAAACGAACATCGTTTGAAAGAACCAATCTGAATAACCTGAATAACCTGTTTCAGCATCAGATGAGTCTGTCCATATAGTAAATGATCCCACGTAACCACCCTCAGGTACGCCGTAGGCTAAATTATAACCTACTAAGAAAAATACGAGTGAACAAATTGCGAATTTACCTATATTTTTCGCTGCAATCGTCGATACACTTTTAGTTGTCACCAATCCACTTTCAAGCATACAGAAACCTGCAGCCATAAAAGCAACTAGTACACCACCTAAATAAAATCCTAATGAGTTAAAAATATATTGTCCCTCTTGAGACATTGTAGTTTCTGCAAAGCTTTGAGTGCTAATGAATATTGCAGAAATACAACCTAAAAAAATGAAAGTTAATTTTTTCATGTTTCCCCCTTTTTTTTTGATTTGATATCAAATTTTGAAGTTTTGAAGCATGATTTATATGCATACGAGCTTTGTAAAATAAATAAGGCCTGGACGGGGGAACCGAACCAGGCCTTATAATTTTTCCCAACTAACGAGGGAGGGAATTTTAATTTAGTCTCTTATACCGTAAGCTATTACACCAACTTCTGCTTTGTCAGTTCCTAGTCTTTCAGCTTCTTTGCTTATTCTTAATCCAACTGTATTTTTCATAATTAAGAAAACAATAAACGAGACTACAAATACGAATACCACTACTGAGATAGTTCCTAAGAATTGTGCTCCGAAAGAAACATCACCGTTTGTTAATGGCACTGCTAATGTACCCCATACACCAGCTACTAAGTGTGCTGGTATAGCACCTACTACGTCGTCAATTTTCATTTTGAACAATAGTTTCGTTGAGAAGTACATTAGTACTCCAGCTATCGCTCCAATGAAGATTGCAGCTAACGGACTTGGTGTTAATGGTTCAGCCGTAATACCTACTAATCCAGCTATTGCACCGTTAAGCATCATTACTACGTCAGTTTTACCACCAATTACTCTTGATACAGTTGCAGCAGCTAAAACACCGCCACCTGCAGCTAAGTTCGTATTGATATAAATTGTTGCAACTGAAGACACGTCTTCAAGTGTTCCAGCGGCTAATTGCGATCCACCATTAAAACCGAACCAACCTAACCAAAGTATAAATACTCCTAAGGTTGCTAATGGAATTGATGATGCCGCAAAAGGCGCCATTGGCTTAGCTTCTCCTCTACTAGAAAATCTTCCTGATCTAGCACCAAGAACGATAGCACCAGCCAAAGCAGCAGCTCCTCCAGCAGCGTGTACTAGTGTAGAACCAGCAAAGTCTGAGAAACCAGCAACGGATAACCAGCCACCACCCCACTGCCAACCCATTGAAATTGGATAAATAATTCCAGTTAGAATTGCAGCAAATAAGAAAAATGGCCAGATCTTAATTCTCTCAGCTAACGTACCAGATACGATTGACATTGTAGTGGCACAGAACACCATTTGGAAAAACCAATCAGAACCATCTGAATAACCTGTCTCAAGTTTTGATCCATCACTCCATGGCGTAAATGTTCCAATATATCCACCTTCTTCAACGCATCTAAAATAATTGTCGTTATTGAATCAAATGTTCTTTCAGCATCAGCTTTACTTTGACCCAAAGTAGACGATATTTTTGCTACTAGTTGTTTTTTATTCATTTTATGCCCCTTTTTGGTTAATTTCTAATCTCTATAAAAAACCAATAAAATCAACATTTTTTTAGTGTTTCACATAAATGTTAACACAACATCTTGTAGGCTTAAAAGTATTGATTTTATTGGCTTTTTTGATGATGATAAATGGCTTAAAATAAGCCTAAATCCTTAAGATCGTTGAATGTGGTAAAAAACATTAAAGAAAGCAGCAAAAACAACCCGATTCGAAAAAAACCTTCCTGAGTTTTTTGAGTTAAAGGTCTACCTAATACTTTTTCAAATGCGTAAAACATTAAGTGTCCTCCGTCTAACATCGGTATTGGGAAAAGATTAATAAAACCAAGGCTAATTGAAATATAGGCCATAATACTCAAGAACGCTACAACACCAAATTTAGCAACTTGACCCGTTATTTTTGCAATTTTAATTGGTCCACCTAATTGAGAGGTGTCTCCGGTTCCTTTAATTAATGAAATTATAAAACTCCACGATGCATCTATCACAAACCATGTTTCTTTAACTGCATAAAATAAAGCAGTAGCGGGCCCTAGTCTCTCTCTTTTAATTTCTTCATTTAATGGAGCTATTTGAATACCAATTATTTTCTTATTTATTTTATTACCTAATGTATCCTCACCATCAATAAATTTTGGCTTTACGCTAAAAGTCATTTCTCTATCATTTCTAAAAATAGAAATATCAATAACCTCTGAGGATGAAGCATTTATGAAAGCAGATACTTCCATTATACTTTTTACCTCTTTACCATTAATACTTTTTATTACATCTCCAGATTTTATACCTGCAACATATGCTGGACTTTCCGGTTGTACTTCTTGAATTTGAGCTGGTGTGAAATCTTTACCGGCAAACATATAAATTAATGCAAAAATAAAAATTGCTAATATAAAATTAGCAAATGGACCTGCGGCTACAATCAATGATCTTTGGTATAAAGGTTTTACAACAAATAATTTTTGCTGATCTTCTTTATTGTATTCTTTTAAAAGCTGCTCTTGCTCTGTTTGGCTAAAAACATTTCTATCTCCAAAAAACTTTACATATCCACCTAATGGAATTGCGCAAAATTTCCATCTTGTGCCTGATTTATCATTAAATCCAAATATTTCTTTTCCAAATCCGATAGAAAAATCTGTTACACCTACACCATACTTCTTAGCAAAATAATAATGTCCATATTCATGAACAAAGACAACAACAGTTAGTAAGATTAGGAAAGGAATTATAAAAGATATTAGAATTTCCATTCATTGACCTTTGTAAAAAGAAAGTTTCTAAATGCAACAAGTCTTGCATTATTTTTTAATGAAGCAGGATAAACAAAGTGAGTTTCGGTTGGCTTACCTGGCTCGTCTGGTAAAACTTTTGTTATATTGCTTACTCCATGAGCAATATAATCTGGCAAAGCAGCTAAACCAACTCCACTTTGAACTGCTAATAATAATCCATAAACACTATTTACTTTCATCATAGATTTTCTTTTTTTTCCTTCTTTAGTTCCAATTTTTAATACCCAATCAGGGTTGTAAACTGGTGACGGAGCTCCTCTTCCGTAAGTAATAAATTTATGTTTATCTAAATCTTTTAAATTTTTTGGATAACCGTTTTTTTCTAAATATTCATTAGAGCCGTATATATGATAATTGAAATCTACGAATTTTTTCTGAATTAAGTTTAATTGCTTAGGTCTTCTCATTCGAATAGCTACATCTGCTTGACGGGTGCTTAAATCAAGTTCTTTATCGTCAAAAATTAATTCTATTTCTATTTCAGGATGAAGATCCATAAATTCTTTTATTCGTGGCGTAAGCCAGGTAGTACCAAAACTTACAACTGTTGTTACAATCAGTTTTCCATTTAATCTATCTTTATGGCCGCTTAAATTAGTTTCGACGTCTTTTAATTTGCTGATAATTTCATGGGCAGATTTAAATAAGTAATCACCATTTTCTGTGAGAACTAATCCTCTTGCATGTCTTTCAAATAATTGAACTTTTAAATCACTCTCTAATGCCTGAATTTGGCGACTAATAGCAGATTGGCTTAAGTTTAAAATTGTGGAAGCTTTTGTAAAACTAGAAGCTTCAGCTACAGTATGAAAAATTTTTAATTTATCCCAATCCATTTAACGTAATTATAATTTATTTATTAGGATTTACTATCGCTCTTCCAAAAAATTCACCTTTTAAAAGTTTTGGATAAGTATCTAGAAGCTCAGTAAATGAAAGCTCTTTTGTAAAAGATTGTACTTTTGAAAAATCAATAAGTTTTGCAGCCTCCCCCCAAACAAATTCTCTTCTTTTAATTGAAGATCCAGACGAATCAATTCCCCAAAGTTTAACTCCTCTAATAATAAACGGCATTACATTGGTATTAATTTTTATCCCGCCTGCATTACCACAAGCAGCAACTATTCCCCCTGGTTTTGTTTGTGCAAAAATTTTTGTTAATGCTAAACCACCTACAGTGTCGACAACTCCATCCCAAACACCTTTTTCAAGTAATTTACTTTCCCCGTCAAATTCTTTTCTATCAATTATATTTTTTGCTCCAAGATCTTTTAGATAATCGTTCTTATCTTTTTTTCCTGTTACAGCATGAACATCATATCCCATTTTTGATAAAATCATTACAGCAATACTTCCTACGCCGCCAGTTGCTCCAGTAACTAAAACATCTTTTACTTTTTCACCCAGCAATAATTCTTCTTTGGCTTTTACTGCAAAAGAACATAGTAATGCTGTGAATCCTGCTGTACCTAACATCATAGCTTTTTTACTATCTAGATCTTTAGGTATCTTAATTAAAAATTTTGAATCCACTTTAGCGTATTGTGAAAAACCTCCAAAGTAAGCTTCACCAACTCTAAAACCAGTTAAGATTACTTTATCATCTTTTTGAAACTTGCTATCTCCACTTTCAACTACGGAGCCCGTAAAATCAATTCCTGGAACAAATGGAAATTTCCTTACAATTTTTCCACCATCATTTAAGATTAAAGCATCTTTGTAGTTTAAACTTGAATAATCAACTTTAACTAAAACATTTCCATCTTTTAAATGACTAGTGTCAATTTCTTTAATACCTCTTGTAAATTTTTCGTTTTGATTATCTATTACTACGGCTTTAAATTTATTTGCCATCTATTTAGCTATATATCTTAAATATCTATTTTGAATGCTAAGATCTTCCTTAAAAGATCCCAAAAAATAATTTGTAACTGTTGTTGCTCTCTCTTTTTTAATGCCTCTCATAGTCATACATTGATGCGCAGCATCAATAGTAACAGCAACACCTTTTGCATCTAAAGCTTTCATAAGTGTTGATGCTATTTGCATTGTTAATCTTTCTTGAGTTTGTAATCTTTTTGAATAAATTTCTACTGTTCTTGCTAATTTACTTAGTCCAACAACTTTTTTATTAGGAATATAAGCTACATGTGCCACCCCAATTATTGGAGCCATATGATGTTCACAATGGCTTTCTAAAGTAATGTTCTTTTCTACGACCATATCATCATAACCTTCTACGTCACCGAAAGTTTTGGTAAGGTCTTGCTCGGCATTTTGATTGTAGCCTTTAAAATATTCTTTAAATGCTTTAACTACTCTTTTAGGAGTTTCTAATAATCCTTCTCGACTTGGATCTTCACCTATCCACTTTAAAATTGTTTTAAAAGCTTCCTCTGCCTGCTTATCAGTAACTTGAGGTTTTTTTATAAGATCTTTTTCAGTATCTTTAACTAATTTCATATTTTAATGTTTTTATAGGACATATTTAACTAATGCAAATTGCTATTTTGTCATTTTTTCATTATTTTACGTTCATGTTTAAAAAGAGAGAAAACGTTTTTGAGGTGGAAGAAGGAAAATTTCTTTCCCCTAAGTTTGATGCTGAAGGTTTAATTCCTGTAACCACTACAGATAGTTCAACTGGAGAACTTTTAATGCATGGTTATATGAACCAGGAAGCGCTAAAAAAAACTATAGAAACAAAAGAAGCTCACTATTGGAGTAGATCAAGAAAA
Source organism: uncultured Pelagibacteraceae bacterium (assembly GCA_902589705.1). Taxonomy (GTDB): domain Bacteria; phylum Pseudomonadota; class Alphaproteobacteria; order Pelagibacterales; family Pelagibacteraceae; genus Pelagilacustribacter. Next base: position 26,587 of record CACITX010000006.1, on the reverse strand, counting down.
GCTTTATGGCAAAAAGGTAAAACCAGTGGGTTTGTTCAGAAGGTAATTGAATTAAGAATTGATGATGATCAGGACGCTCTTTGGATGTCAGTAGATATAGGAAATGGAGCAAGTTGCCATGTGGGATATAAATCATGTTTTTACAGATCTATACCTTTAGGGAAAATTGAAAAATCCGATGAAATTAAATTAGAGTTTAAAGAAAAAGAAAAAAAGTTTGATCCTGAAAAAGTTTATAAAGGACAACCAAATCCAACAAAATTATAATGAAAATTTTAAGCCCTTTTGGTCCTAAAATAGCAAAACTGAAGCTGTCTCAATTCTTAGTAAAGAAAATTAATAATGAAGTTGATAAAATATTATCTAAAAAAAAGTTGGTTAAAAAATTAGATTATTCAAAAAAACTTGTTGGGAAAGTAAAGCAAGAATTTCAATTACCTAAAGCTTTTGTTAAAAAATATCTAGGGAAAGTTATTACAAAAGAAGTAAAAAATTATATTAAAAAAACCACTGGTAAAAATACATCAAAAGTAAATATAAAAAATTTTTGGGTAGTTAGACAATTTAATAATGAATATAATCCGATACATTTTCATGATGGCCATATCTCAGGTGTTGGTTATTTAAAGATTCCTTCATTTAGATCTTCGTCTAAGAAATTAGTTAAAACAGATGGTTCAATTGATTTTATAAGTGGCAATAAAATGCTTTTAAGTGAAAGCATACATAATCACCAACCTAAGACTGGTGATGTTATATTATTTCCACATTATTTAATGCACACTGCCTATCCATTTAAATCTAATGGTGAAAGAAGATCATTTTCTTTTAATTTAGAAATCGATCAAAAAATCGCAAATGTATTTTCAAAATGAGTAATGAAGTTCAAAAAAATGTTTTTGGAGAACCACTTGAGCCTTGTTCTAATGATCCGATAACTGGTTGGTTTAGAGATGGATGTTGTAACACTGATAAAAATGACAGAGGTGTTCATACTGTCTGTGCTAAAGTAACAGATAAATTTTTATTGTGGTCTAAAAAAGTAGGAAATGATTTAATTACTCCACACCCAGAGTTTGGATTTCCTGGATTAAAAGATGGTGATTGTTGGTGTGTTTGTGCAACCTGGTTTGCGAGATCTATTGAAGAAGATGCGGCATGCTCAATTTATTTGAAAAAAACAAATATTAAAACTTTAGAACTTATTCCTATTGAAAAATTAAAGAAGTTTGCAGTTGATTTATCTTAGTATACTTTAGAGCCTCTTGTCTTAATGATTAACTCTAGCTCACCATACTCTTCACAATTACAGTTTTTAAGAACTCCAAGTCTTTCGTTGGCTTTATCTATTCTATCTGTTTGAACATAAAGCTCACCTAGATATTCATTTATACCATTGTGTTTTGGGTCTATCGCTAAACCTTTTAAATAATAATCTTCAGCTTCAGAGAAATTACCAATCTTTCTAGAAGTAAAACCCATGTAGTTAAGTATGTCAGGATTTTTCTTGTCTTTTTTTAAAGCTTCACTCAACTTTTTAAATGCTTGAGAATATAGTTTTTCGGCTTTTTCTTTCTTATCTTTTTTTTCTAATTTACCCGCTCTTTTTATCAAGCTTACAGAAGATTTGTACAAATTCTCAGAGCTATTACTATCTCCTCCTCCACTACTACTTCCGCTGCTATCACTTCCTGCAGAAAAAGCTGGTCCAAATGATAAAATCAAAAAAATTAAAAATGTTCTTAAAATCATATGCACTATTTAATCTTTTTTATTAAAATTGTTATGCGACAGATGATCTGCCACCATCAACACCAAATATTTGCCCTGTAATCCAAGAGCTCTCGTCACTTAATAGAAACCTTGCTAATGAAGAAGAGTCTGCTCCCTCTCCTAATCTTTTTAAAGGATGCATTTTTGCAATTCCTTCAGCTATTTTTTCATTTTTCAATAAATTACTAGACATTTTTGAATTCGTTAAACTTGGAGCTATGCAATTTACTCGTATATTAGGTGCAAACTCTGCCGCTAAAGCAACTGCTAGACCCTCGATTGCTCCCTTAGCAGATGAAACGATTGCATGATTTGGAAACCCCTGTTTCACTGCCACAGTAGAAAATAAAACCACAGAACCCTTGTTCTGTTTTAAGTTATCTCCATAGGCTTTAATAATTTCAGCTGCTGAAACTAAGTTTAAATTAAATGCTTTTAGAAAATCACTTTTTTTTGTTAATTTTAAAGGTTTAAGATCAATAGAACCTATACAATAAGCTAATCCATTTATAGGTTCTTCGCCAGTATCATTTAAAATTTTTTCTGAAAAATTTTCTTCTAATACATCACAAACTGTAAAAGATGCACCTAAATCATTCGCTAGAGATGACACGCTACTCTCATCTCTCCCAACTAGATGTACCTTATCACCCCCATCTACTAATTTTTTAGCTAACGAAGAACCGATTGAGCCAGAAGCACCTAAAATAATTTTTTTCATAATCAAAGTTACCATTATTATAAGCGAAATAAACGCAAATAATGACGCGTGTAATACTTTAATAAAAAGTGTAATTTAAGAGTAATGAAGCTTTTTATAGTATTAGGAAATCAATTATTTTCACCAAAATATTTTGCTGATTATAAAGATCACACTTTTTTTATGGCTGAAGATTACGGTCTTTGTACTTTTGAGAAACATCATAAACATAAAATAATGTTATTTCTATCTTCGATGCGGTCTTTCAAAGAGGAGATAAAAACAAAAAATTTTAAAATAATTTACAAAGATATCAATAATGATTTTAATTTAGCTTATGAAAAAAAGTTAGAAAAAATTATTAAAGAAAAAAAAATAAAAGAATTAAGTTTTTATGAAATTGAAGATAAATTCTTTGAAAAAAAGATACATAATTTAGCTAAAAAAAATTCACTTAAAATTAATCAAATTAAATCTCCCATGTTTTTAATAGATAGAGCAGAATTTAAAAGCTATCTCGCCAAAAACAAAAGACCTTTTATGGCAAATTTTTACAAAATAGTACGAACAAAAATGAATTTATTAATGAATAAAAATGGAACTCCAAAAGGTAATAAATGGAGTTTTGATGAAGACAATAGAAAAAAACTTCCTAAAGATATTAAAATACCAGAAATTTCAAAAATAAAAGAAACAAAAGAAACAGTAAATCTTAAAAAAATAATAGACTCTAAATTTAAAAATCATCCTGGTGAAATTGATAATTTTTGGTTCCCTACCACTCGTAAAGATGCAAACAAATGGTTAGATGAATTTCTAAAAGAGAGAATAAAATTATTTGGAGATTATGAAGATGCTGTAACTGATAAATCTAACACCGTATTTCATAGTGCCCTTAGTCCGCTTATAAACCTAGGTTTAATTACACCAGAAGAAATTATTGAAAAATTAAAAAAAATTGAAAGTAAAGTGCCTTTAAATTCATTGGAGGGTTACATAAGACAAATAATTGGTTGGAGAGAATTCATGCGAGGAATTTATCAAAATTATGATGAAAGGTTAGAAAAGACAAATTTTTTTAATCATAAAAGAAAAATGAAAACATCTTGGTACGATGGATCTACCGGATTAGATCCGCTTGATCATGCAATTAATAATGCAAGTAAATATGGTTGGTCTCACCATATTGAAAGGTTAATGATACTTGCAAATATTATGAACCTTTGTGAAATAAATCCAAAACAAGTTTATAAATGGTTTATGGAAATGTTTGTTGACTCTTCAGACTGGGTTATGTCACCAAATGTTTACGGAATGGGATTATTTAGTGATGGAGGAATTTTTGCAACCAAACCTTATATTTGTGGTTCAAGTTATTTTTTAAAAATGATGCATTTTAAAAAAGGTCCTTGGTGCGATATTATGGATGGACTTTATTGGAGGTTCATTGATAGGCATAAAAAATTTTTTTTAAAAAATCCTCGTTTAGCAATGATGGTAAGAGTATCTGAAAAGATGAATAAAGAAAGAAAGATTAGAATTTTTAAAGCAGCAAATAATTTTATTAAGGAAAATACAAATTAATGACTATAAAAATTCTTTTTAATAATTCATGTAATATTTGTAGGGCTGAAGTAAACCATTATAAAAAATATTGTAACGAACAATTAGAGTGGATTGATGTGAGTACAAATATGGAGGCACAGCACATCTCCTCCAAATCTTTTAAAGAACTTCTTAGAAGAATGCATGTAATCAAAGATGGGAAGTTAATAGAGGGAGCTGAGACTTTCTTAATTATTTGGAAAAATATCCCAAAATACAATTTTCTTTATAAAATTTTTAAAATTAAACCCCTGTTTTTTTTACTGCAAATTTTTTATGAAATAGCTGCATTTTTTTTATTTTTAAAAAATAAACATTTACTTAAAAATGAAAAAAACTAATTTACCCAAAAAAACCTGTCCTGTTTGCAATAAACCTTTTGCCTGGAGAAAAAAATGGAGACTTAATTGGGAAAAAGTAAAATATTGCTCAAAAAAATGCGCTGCTAAATAATTTTTTGAATTATTTTCGGAATATTAGATTTAAAATTAAAATAGCCTTTATTTGAAAATTGCCAACAAAATTCATCTCCCTCTCTAACTAAAAAATTATATTCTAAATTCTTTTTTTTCTTAATTAATTTCAAAAAAGATAAATTCTCTCCAATAGATGGATAAATAATATCAAATTTTTTAGTTTTTTCAGCTAATTCCTCAAACTGAGTCTCTTCTAAAATTTTTGTATTAGGAAACCTTTTAATTTGGTCATTAATAATTTTTTTCTTAAAATTTATAACTTTTTTATCTAATTTAATTTTTCTCTTCTCATTACTGATAAGAATACAAAAAATATTTTGATGTTTTTTTAATTTTAAAGACTCAATATTTAAATCATTTTCAAAAAATAATAATGTATCACTTCCAATATCTTCCTTCGAGATTTCTGGAGCTTTAAGTTTATATTCTCTAGTATCTATTAATGGTAATGCATTTTCATTTAATTCTACTTTTTGATATTTGTTGTTTGTAAATTTTGAAATATTCCAAGCTTGTGCAACATAATGTTTCCCTTTGGTTTGAAGACCAGCTACCCACCTCCAGCTTAAAGTATTAGATGCTGCATCTCCATCAAGTAAATGTTTCATAAAAAACTCAGCTCCCTTTTGCCAAGGTAAATTTAAAGTAAAAATCCAAATACTAGCAAACCACATCCTTGTGTGATTATGTAAATAATTATTTTCCTTAAGCTCCCGAACCCAATCATTAAAACATTGAATATTTGTCTGAGCATTTATAGCTTTTTGATAATTTTCATTTTCTTCGATTGTCTTAAGATCTTCTATGAAGTCTGACCATACTTTTGGTCTTAATTCTAACCAGCCTTTCCAATAAACTCTCCAGAATATTTCTTGAATATATTTTTCAACTTTTTGATAGGGAAATTTACTTAAAACTTTTTTTACAACTTCATATTCAGTAATTAATCTATGAGAAATATAGGGGGATAAACACGAAACATTTTTTCTTTTACCTGGCCCAAAATCAAAATTTCTTTGTGTAGAATAATTTACAATTTCTTTATTAATATAATTTTCTAAATCTTGAATTGCTTCTTCTCTAGTTGTTTTGAAGATCATTCTTCATCCTCATTTCTCCAATCATCCATAAACATTTTCCAACATGCAAAAGTTACGCAAGGAATTCCAACACAGAAACCTAATAAAACTCCATTCTTTGAACCTAAATATAATGATGCTATTTGAGTAGTTCCTATCGGAATAACAGTTAGTATTAAGGCAATTATTAAAAGCCTATACATATATGGTGGTTTTTTCATTAAATAGTATTTCCTTGATCCATAGGTATTGATACTGCTGAGGTAAACCAACAGTTATTACAATTTATTTCGGATGCTTTTTGAACATGCCATTCGTAAAACAATAATTTTTTATCTTTTGTTAATATTTCAATTTTAAAAATATGTTTATTAGGAGTATTCATTAATAAATTAATTTTATGTGAAGAGTGATTGAGCAGCGGTCTATATTGAACTCCATAAATCATAATTCTAAATCGTTCATATGGTCCTGTAATTTTTTTGTTATCGGGATGGGCAAACAACCAAGTTTGTTTTATGCCTTCATCATTTTTATCATTATCTTTAAGTGCTTCTAATTGTATTTTAACTACATCATAAGGTAACAATTTTTCATTGGGATTTATTATTTCACTATTTAGCTTGTTGCTAAAAAAAATTACAATTATGAATAGACATATTTTTTTTAATTCCATATCTTTTTTAAAGTTTCCTCTCTTTGACATCCTTTTTTATACATTAAATATCTTATAAAATTTTTTTCATAATAATCTTGATGGTAAGTTTCAGCTTTATAAAATTTTTCAAATCTCCAAACTAATGTGACAATCTTTTTATTAAATATGTTTTCTAATTTCCTAAATGAATTATCAATAAGTTCTTTTTGTTTCTCATTTTCAAAAAAAATTACAGATCTGTAACTTTTTCCCTTATCACAAAACTGACCGTTGGCATCGAATGGGTCTATATTTTTCCAATATATGTCTAAAAGTTTTTGGTAATCAATCTTAGCTGAGTCATAAGTGACTTCAATTGCTTCTACATGTCCCGAGTCTGTATAAATTACATCGGCATATTTTGGGTTCTTTAAGTGTCCACCAGAATAACCAGAAATTGTTGAAATTACTCCCTCTACTTGGTCGAATGACTCCTCCATACACCAAAAGCAACCACCTGCAAAATAAGCTTTTTTTTCCTCAGCATGTATAACTGGATTTATAATTATTAATGTGACGAATAGTAAAAAAATTTTCATATTTAATATGTTATATTAATGAATATGGAAAACGATAGATTTATTGTCATAGAGGGAATTCATAAAAACCCTAACAATATTGATACTATTGATGAAAAAACTAAAAAAATTCATGGCCCATTTAAAAAGAAACAGGCTGAAATTTTTGCAAAATCTTTAATACAAAAAAACGTGGATAATTTTTACCATAGAGCTTGGGTTATTAAGGAAAGACTGGAAATTAATGATATATGTGAAGAATGTAAAAAAGAGGAAGAAAGCGTTAAACAAAATTTAATTATGCATGGATACAAGATTTGTAAAAGTTGTAATCTAGCAAAAACAATATTCCCTATTTAAATCCCTTTGAATAAAACTAACACTAAGAATAAGAAAAAGGCTTGAAATAACCAGGAAACTACAACAACTCCAAAAGCTTTCCAAAGACTATCGTAATCTAAAGCTGCTTTTACTGCTACAACCATGCAAGCAAGCATCCAAAAAGCAGAACCAATAAATGTAACTGTCATTAACTCTGGTGTAATCCCAAATACTCTTATTAATCCTGGTGCACTTGAAAAGCCAATTGTTCTTAAAAGTTCTCCGTGGTTACTTTTTGTTTTAAGTCCACCAAAAAGCTTTACCCCAACAAAATAAATTATATACGCCCACACATACCAGCTTAATAATGAAAGAGCTGGTGCTACAAGAAAATTAGAGGCTCCTAAATGAATTGAACCAACACCTGCGGCCAAACTAGATAAGACTACTACAACACCTGCTTGAAAAGTTGCATTTTTATCTTTTTCAACTTCTTCGAACAATTCAATATCAATTTTAATTGCTCTGAATACTCTATTTAAAAATATATTTATCATTCTATTTTTTGGTAAACGGTTTTAATAAACTTAAAATCTTATTATGCAAAATTTTATTTGATGTTGCCAGAATATTTCCACCATTCTCTGCCGGTTCATTCTTCCAATTTGTGACAATTGCCCCGGAATTTTTTATAATTGGTATCAAAGGGAGTATATCATAAGGTTTTAAATTTGCTTCAATTACAGCATCAACTTTTCCCTCAGCTAATAAACAATAATTCAGCGCATCAAACCCAGCTAATCTAAAAGACCAACCAAATTTTTTTATCACTCTACGTTGTTTTTCATAACTTAATGTTCCATGAAAATTTCCAATTATTTTAATTGTTTTTAAATTATTATTATTTGATGATTTTAAAATAAATTTTTTTTTGTTTTTATAACAATAAGATTTTTTTTTATCATTAATATAATATTTATCTAGCTCTGGAAAATTAGCCAGACCTATCAATGATCTTTCCTTGAACGATAAACTTATTAAATTTGACCATGTTGGTGCTCCAATAACAAAAGCTCTTGTGCCATCTATTGGGTCAATAGACCATTTATAATTATTTGATGATAATTTATCATCAAATTCCTCTCCGATAATAGAGTCTTTTGGAAACCTTTTATTTATTAGTGAGCGTATATATTTTTCAAATGCTCTATCAAAATTAGTTACAGGATCAAAATCTTTTTTTGAACTTGATTTGTTGCTTACTACTAAACCAGACTTAGATTTTTTTTTATAAAATAAGTTCAACTTAGGTGGTAATTTTTTAAGAAAGTTGAATGGTTTGTTATAATCCATTATGTGTATATAACTTAATTTAAAAAAAAATATATATGAAAATACCAAAAAAATTAGAACCTTTACTCGCAGGATTATTTGCTTCAATTATTATTGGAATTCTCTCTTTCCTCAGCTTCGAAACATCCACAGGTTTTTGGTTAATGTTTTCTTTTGGATCGTCTACTTTAATTGTGTTGATATTTTATGATAGCGAATTTGCTCAACCTATAAATGTTTTTTTTGGTCATTTGTTAGCAATCATTATAGGAATTCTTTTTAATGAATTTTTAGGAATGTCTTACTTAACGCTTGGATTATCTGTAGGGGCTACTGTAACACTAATGATGTATTTTAAAATTATACATCCGCCTGCAGCTGCAAACCCGTTAATAGCACTATTCGCTGACGTATCATTGAGTTATATTGTTTTTCCTGTAATTGTTGGTTCAGTAGTCATCATTATTTTATCTGTAATAATAAATCGGTATCTCCTGAGAAGAAATTATCCAGTGAGATGGTTTTAGTTTAATAGAAAAATTGAACTATTTAGAATTAATGCATAGCTTGACCAAGCTAAATAAGGTGTCATTAAATAAAAACTCATTTTATCCCTAAAAAAATACTCTTTCATTAAAATTATGATAAATATTAATATAATTACTAAATTTATTAGAGCTATACCAATTAAGTGAAAACCAAAAAATACTACGCTCCATGTACTATTAAAAAATAAATGAATAAAGTAAATTTTTAATAATTTTGTTTCAAAAGAATTAATCCAAACTTTCCAAATTGCAAATGACATTAAAAAATATAATATGGACCAAACAGGAGCAAAAACCCAGCTTGGTGGATTAAAACTTGGTAAAATTATTTGTGAATACCAAGGTTCTTTAAACGTTGATGTAACATAGCCACCAATCATCGGTACAAAAAACGTTACAACTAATATTATTAACAGAGAAAAAATCTTGTTTCGTGTCATGGTGATTTAAAAATATTTTTTAATTTAGATATTTGAATTCTAATATTTTTGCTAAAATATTTTTTTACTAATGATAAGAAAGAAATCTTTTTTTGTAATTGATATGCATCTTTTTTCACCATATCAATGCTTTCATTCCAGTAAGTTTGTATAATAAAACTATCATCGAAAATTTCTGTGAGATCAAATATAGAACCTACACTTACAAATTGATCAATTGCATTAATTTTTTTTGAAAATACTAATTTTTTATCATCATCATCAAATTCAAACCACCATTTATGACCAAATATCTCTTCGTCACATCCGAAAACCATATTATCATTTAATCTTGTTGGAAGTTCTATGTATCCAGATTTTCCTATTCTTTCTATTTCTTTTTTAAAAAAAATTGGATCATTCACATGTTCTATAACATGTGCACATACTACATAATCAAATTCCTTATCTTTAAATGGCAATTTTTTATCAGGCTCAATTTTTGTAAATTTTAAATTTTTTATTTTAAAATCATTTTCATAATCATGAATATCAGCAAAATGGTTTGCCTCAGGCCAAAAATTGACATTTGAACAACCTAAGTCTAAAATTTTAAGCTCAGGATTTTGTCTCAACCATTTTTTTTGATTTTTTTTTAAAGTTCTTCTTATTGGCATACAATTATTATTTATAATTATTTAGTATAATAAGATATAACTAATTTATGACTGAAAATCAGAAAATAATTTGGGTCACAGGTGCTAGCAGTGGTATAGGGAAAGCAGTTGCTGAAAAGTTTGCCCGCGAAGGTTGGAAAGTTGCTGTGTCTGCAAGAAGAAAGGAGTTACTAGATGAAATGGCAAAAAATGACAATATTTTTTCTTTTCCACTTGATGTTACTAAATTTGATAATTGCAAATCAACATTTAGTCAAATTCGAGAGCAATTAGGTGATATAGATATTTGTTTTTTATGTAGTGGAACATATGATCCTAAGAAAGAACAAGAGCTCAATTTAGAGGAAAATAAATTTGTTATGGATGTTAACTATTTTGGGACTCTTAACTGCGTAAAAGCTGTAGAAAAATACTTTAAAGAAAAGAAAGCGGGTCATATATCTATTGTTTCCTCTATCGCTGGCTATAGAGGTTTACCTAACTCGAGCGGATATGGTCCATCTAAAGCTGCATTAACAAATTTTGCAGAGAGCATTTATTTTGATTTTAAAAAATATGGCGTGAGAGTTTCTGTTACGTCTCCTGGATTTATTAAAACTCCACTAACGGATAAAAATGAATTTCCTATGCCTTTTTTAAGATCGCCAGAATTTGCGGCTGATAAAGTTTACAATGGATTAGTTAAATCTGGAAGTTTTGAGATACATTTTCCAAAACAATTAACAATAGCTCTAAAGTTTTTGAGAATATTGCCTTATAGAGTTTATTTATTTTTAGTTGATAAGTTAGTAAAACGTTAAATTATCTAAACCATTCTAAAAAATTTTTTTCAAAAATATTAATCTTTGACGAACATCACAGTTAATTCTGCAACCTTTATTCCAAATTTAGTCATCGTAGCTCTATTTATTGCTACACGCTCATCTTGCATAAAGATCCAATCATCAAAAGTAATTTTGATATTTTTTCCTTTTATAGGAACAAGTAAAACATACTCGAACTTAAAAGCAGGGCCATATGAATACCCTTTAGCTATTCCCACTACATCTGAAGCAGTACCCTCATAATTGTGCTCATCTATTTTTTTTATTTGCCACTGTCTTGTTTGTTTTTCTCCATCTGCCCAATTAAAAACTTCATCTAAAATTAATTCAGAACCGTTCCATTTACCACTTAAATCAGCCTTGAATTGTCTAGTAACTTTTCCTGATCTATTCTGCAAAACTCCCCAGGCTTTCACATTCCCTGATAAATATTCTTCAATAACTAATCGTGGTTTTTGATCTTTAAAATCTGTTGGTTTCATTTTATTAGCACATCCTGTTAAAATTAATAAAAAAATTATACTTAAAAATCTTTTCATAAGTTCTGATTATTCGACATTGAGAATTGAATCAAGTTAATGTTTTTTGACTTAAACCCAGCTTCACAATAAGATAAGTAAAATTCCCACATTCTCTTAAAAGCATCATCAAAACCTAGTGGTGAAATATTTTTCCATGCGTTTAAAAAATTGCTTTTCCAAATATTCAATGTTTTTGCATAATCATCTGAATATGAATTTATTGCATCTAAAGAAAGTTTGTGTTTTTTTATCAACTGTTTCATGAATTTTTCTGACGGTAAAAAACCACCAGGAAATATATATTTTTGAATAAAATCTTCACTTGTTCTATATCTCTCAAATAAGTTATCGTTTATTGTAATTCCTTGAATTGCTGCGGTTCCATTACTTTTTAGTGAATTTTTTATAGTTCCAAAGTACTTGTCTAAGTAATTTTCACCAACTGCCTCGATCATTTCTATTGATGCGATTTTGTCGTATTTATCCTTTACATCTCTATAATCTAAAAATTTTACATTAACTTTATTATCTAATCCTGAGACTGCAATTCTGTTTTTTGAAAATTCGAATTGTTTTTTTGAAATTGTTATACAGTCTATTGAAACATTGTAATTTTTAGCTAGATATTCTGAAAACCCTCCCCAACCACATCCAATTTCTAAAACTTTATTTCCTTCTTTTATTTTCAGAAGATCAATTAATTTTTGATACTTGTTTCTTTGGGCTTTTTCTAAACTTTCATTCTGATTCTCGTAGATAGCACTTGAATATGTAAGTGATTTATCTAACCATTTGGAAAAAAAATTATTTCCCAAATCATAATGTTTAGAAATATTTTTTAAACTTTTTGACTTAGTATTTGATGCAAATATCTTCTTAAGTAAATTTTTAAGTTTCTGTAATTTTAAGCTACCTGAAAAAGAATAAACAAGCTTTACATTTTTAGCTGTTATTTCAATGAGATTTGTTAGATTGGAGGTATAAAAATCTTTTTTCATATGAGCCTCTCCAAACGCAGAACTCCCACCTAATATAATATTTGTAAAAAAATTAGGATTGTTAATCTTAATATCTGCAGATAACTCGGACTCTAAATTACCAAAATGATAAACTTTTCCATCGTAATTTATTAATTTTAAATTTCCATTTTCTAATTTTTTTAATCTATTAAGAATAAATTTTTCTGAAATTTTTGATAAACTCATTAATATTCCTCGTAACTTAAATTGTTAAAAACTTTTTTATCTCTTTTTCTATATATTGCTCCCTTTTTCCATAAAAGTAATGCTTCAAAATGTATCGAACTAATTATTTTGAACGTCATTAAAGGATATCTGAAAAAATTTATCATTAATTGTTTTAAATTAAATTTTTTTTTATCACCAGTTTGCGTAGCGGTTAATACTGTTCCTTCTGCATCTGTTTGTTTAATCATTACTGATAATCTATGATTTGGGTCAATTAATTTAAAATTATAGAAAGTTTCCATATCCATAAAAGGAGATACATAAAATTTTTTTTTGCACTTCTGTTTTATTTCTTCTCCATCCTTTATTTTAAAAATATATGTATGTTGTTCATTAAATGTGTTTTTAACCTCATAAAATATTGATTTTAATTTATTATTTTCGTAACAGTAAAAAATACTTAGTGGATTGAAAACGTAACCAAAAATTCTAGGGTAACAAAGTATTTTAATTTTAGAAATATTTCCTTCTATTTTATATTTTTTGAGATTAGATATAACCCATTCCTTAAGACAGCTTCCGTCTCTATCGCCATGATCTTTATTATAAAAACTGAAAATATTAAATTTGTTATGAGAAAAAATACTTATAGATTTATCTAATTGTTCGATTTCATCTAGATCAATAAAAAATGAAAAAGTTTTGTAATTTAGGAAATGTTTAACAGGTTTAAATCTTGTGTGGTTTACTTCACCATTATATATACAAGAATTCATCAAGTTTTAAATTTATTTACTAATTCAATAGATGATTTTAATCCATCTTCATGAAAACCGTAACCAAAATAACTTCCACAAAACCAGGTTCTTTTGTGCCCTTGTATGGATTGGAGTTCATTTTGCAATTTAGTATTTTCTGAATTTAAATAAGGATGTGTAAAATTAACTTGCTTAATTACAAATTCATCGCTAATTTTATGAATCGGATTCAACGTTAAAAAATAATCTTTATCAGTATTTAAGTTTTGTAGTTTGTTTAGCCAGTAAGTAATACAAGTTTTCTCTCCATCAGAAATTGAGTTCCAGCTTGACCAGGCTCTTTTTCTTTTAGGCATTAACTGTTTATCTGTATGCAAATAAGCTTGGTTTTCAACGTAACTAAATTTGCTTAATATATTTTGTTCTTTTTCAGATGGATTTTCTAACAAATTCAAGCTTTGATCAGCATGAGACGCTAATATTGCATGATCGTAATCCAAATATTCATTTCCTATCATTATTCTCACATTCTCATCACTTCTAGATATTTTAGTAACTTTGTAATTTTTAAAAATTTCACCACTTATTCTCTCAGTAACTTTTTTAACATATGTCCTACTTCTATTAGTAACAGTATACCATTGAGGTCTATTTTTTAGTTTAAACAAACCATGATTTGTAAAAAAATCTAAAAAAAATTTTAGCGGCATTTCCTTAGCTTTATCAAATGGCATTGACCAAATTGCAGCCACCATTGGTATTATATGATATTCTATAAAATATTTTGATAATTTTTTTTTATTTAAAAAATTACCTAATGTTTCTTCTTTAGTTTCATCATTAAGATATGTAGGTGCAGCTTTGTAAAATGAAATTATTTCTCTAATCATTTTTATAAAGTTTAAATTAAATAAATTAAATTTATTAGCAAAAATTCCGCCTAAACCAGTTCCGCTATATTCTATATTTGAATTTTTGATAGAAACAGCGAATGACATATCGCTTTTTTCATATGGAACTTTTAATTCTTCAAAGAAATTTATTAAATTTGGATACGTGAGTTTATTAAAAACAATAAAACCAAGGTCTACTGGTATAGTTTTATCATTTTCTTTTATTTCGTAAGTATAAGAATGTCCTCCAAAGTGATCGTCCTGCTCAAACAAATCAACTTTGAATTTTTTTGAGAGAAAATATGCTGAAGATAAACCTGAAATTCCTGAGCCAATGACTGCAATTTTCATTAAATAATTTATGCAGCTTCTTCTTTATATTCGTCCATTGATGGACATGAACATACTAAATTTCTATCTCCGTAAACATTATCAACTCTTCCAACTGGCGCCCAGTATTTATTATTTTTTACATACTCATTTGGAAAAGCTGCTTCTTCCCTTGTGTATTTATGATTCCATTCGTTAGAGGATAGCTCAACGTATGTGTGGGGAGCATTTTTTAATGGATTATCAATTTTATCAAATTTTGATGTTTCAACTAAATTAATTTCTTTTTTAATTTTTATTAAAGCATTACAAAACTTATCAATCTCTTCAAGATTTTCACTTTCAGTGGGCTCGATCATAATTGTGCCTGCAACTGGCCATGACATTGTTGGAGCATGATAACCAAAATCAATAAGTCTTTTAGCTAAGTCTTCTTCAGAAATTCCTGAACTAGCTTTTATTGGTCTGATATCAATTATACATTCGTGAGCGACATTACCATTTTTGCCTGTGTATAAAACTTTGTAATCATTAGATAGTTTCTTTGAAATATAATTTGCATTTAAAATTGAAACTTGAGATGCTTTTTTTAATCCTTCAGCACCCATCATTTTAATATACATCCAAGATATAGGTAGAATACTTGAGCTACCCCAAGGAGCTGCGGATACAGCACCCATTCCATTTTTTGGACCAGACTCTTTTATAATTTCATGAGTAGGTAAAAATTCTGATAAGTGTTTAGCACATGCTATCGGACCCATTCCTGGTCCTCCACCTCCATGTGGGATACAAAATGTTTTATGTAAATTTATGTGACAAACATCTGGACCAAATTTTCCCGGTTTAGCAACTCCAACTAAGGCATTTAAATTAGCTCCGTCCATGTAAACTTGACCGCCTTTTTTGTGAATTATATCGCAAATTTCCATGATCTTTTCTTCAAACACACCATGCGTTGAAGGATAGGTAACCATTAAGGCAGCTAAATCTTTAGAGTATTTTTCTGCTTTATCTTTAAGATCGTTAATATCAACATTTCCATCTTCATCACAATTAACAACAATCACTTTCATGCCACACATTTGTGCGCTTGCTGGATTTGTTCCATGGGCTGAGTTTGGTATTAAGCAAACATTTCTATTTTCTTGATTATTATTTTTATGAAATTTTCTTATCGTCATTAAACCTGCATATTCACCTTGAGCTCCAGAATTAGGTTGCAAAGAAACTGCGTCAAAACCTGTGATTTCTTTTAAATCATTTATTAAATCATTAAATAGTATATTGTATCCTTCCATTTGATTAGTTGGTACGAAAGGATGGGGCAGTGAAAATTCTTTCCACGTAATTGGTATTAACTCTGCCGTTGCATTAAGCTTCATCGTACATGAACCTAAAGCGATCATAGATCGGTTAAGTGCTATATCACAATCTTCCAGTTTTTTTAGATACCTAAGCATCTCAGTTTCTGAATGATATTTATTAAAAACTGGATGAGTAAGATATTTTGAAGATCTCAATAAATTATTAGGTAAATTGCTTAGTTCAACTTTTATATCTTGATTAATATTTTTAGAAATTCCAAAAATTTTAAGTAAAACGTCAACATCATTTAGTTTTTTTGCTTCATCAAATGCAACTGAGATTAATTTATCATCAACTTTTCTTAAATTAACATTTTCTTTTAAGGCCGCTTCATAAATAGAGTTAGTTTTCTTATCAGTTTTAATAGTAACCGTATCAAAATAATTATCCGATAAAATTTGATATCCACCTTTTTTAATTTCATCACCAAAAATTTTAGCAAGTTTTGATGTTCTATTAGCAATTTTAAG
Organism: uncultured Pelagibacteraceae bacterium; assembly: GCA_902589705.1. Classification (GTDB taxonomy): domain Bacteria; phylum Pseudomonadota; class Alphaproteobacteria; order Pelagibacterales; family Pelagibacteraceae; genus Pelagilacustribacter. Next base: position 10,091 of record CACITX010000006.1, on the reverse strand, counting down.
AATGCCTTCAGGGCCGTGGTAAATAGCAAATGCAGCAGAAATTATTGCTAATAATGCTTGAGCGGTACAAATGTTACTTGTAGCTTTATCTCGTCTTATGTGCTGCTCTCTAGTTTGTAAAGAAAGTCTGTAGGCTTTTTTTCCATGCCTATCAACTGAAACACCAATTATTCTTCCTGGCATAGATCTTTTAAATTCTTCTTTTGTTGCAAAAAAAGCTGCATGTGGTCCTCCATAACCCATAGGAATACCAAATCTTTGTGCGCTTCCAACCGCAATGTCAGCTCCAAGTTCTGCAGGAGTTTTTAATTTTGCTAAAGCTAACAGGTCGCAAACTAAAATAGCTTTACCTTTTTTTTTATGAATTTGACTGATACTTTCGCTTGGATCAGTAATATCTCCCAAAGTTCCTGGGTAAGATAGCACTCCACAAATAATATCCTCTTTAATTTTAGGTAATTCATTTTTTTCATCACCAATAATTAAGTCTAAACCAAAAGGTTCAGTTCTAGTTTTAATTAGGTCAATCGTTTGAGGATTGCAATTATTAGAAATAAATACTTTTTTTGAGTTAGTTTTATCTAATCTTTGTGACAAACCAACTGCTTCTGCTGCTGCTGTTGCTTCATCTAACAAAGATGCATTAGCTATATCCATGCCAGTAAGATCAATAATTAGTTGCTGAAAGTTCAATAACATTTCAAGTCTTCCTTGAGCTACTTCAGGCTGGTAAGGGGTGTAAGATGTGTACCACCCTGGATTTTCTAATATGTTTCTTAAAATTACGTTAGGAGTTATTGAGTTGTAATATCCCATTCCAATGAAATTTCTAAAAATTTTATTTTTTTTTGAAATAGATTTTAATTTTTTCAAAGCATCATTTTCAGACATAGGCTCATTGATTTTAAGTTCATCTTTAAGCAAAATTTTTTCTGGCACAGTGCCAACCATTAAATCATTTAATGATTTATATCCTACAGTAGCCAACATTTTTGCTTGGTCTTTTTCAGATGGGCCAATGTGTCTTCTAATAAATTCTTTTGAATTATCGTCTATCATCTAACTTGGATTCTCCGCTACAAATTTTTCATACTCTTCTTTAGACATAAGAGAGTCTAACTCTCCTTTATCTTTAATTTTTAATTTAAAAAACCAACTTGCTCCCTCCGGATCAGAGTTAACACTGCTTGGATCATCAACGATTGCTTTGTTTCCTTCTGTAATTTCACCAGAAATTGGTGAATAAACATCGCTAGCTGCTTTTGTAGATTCTACAACTGCAGCCTGTCCTTCTTTTTCAACAACTTTTCCAGTCTCAGGCACTTCAGTAAAAACTATATCCCCTAACATTTCAGTTGCATGTTTAGTAATACCAACAGTAGCAATGTCTCCTTCTAAAGAAACCCATTCATGTTTTTTTGAAAATTTTTTTTCACTCATATTATCCTCACTTTTTATTTAACATAACTTTTTTTATAAAACGGAAGTTCAGTTACTTTACCCCCATATTTTTTTCCTCTAACTTCTAACTTAATTTCAGTTCCAACTTCTGAAAAATTAGAATTTAAATATCCCATTGCAACTGGTGCGTTAACACTTGGGCCAAAAGTTCCGCTTGTGATGATTCCTATCTCTTTATCATCCGTTGAAAAAATTTTTGTATTTTCTCTAGCAATTATTTTTCCGTCTGGTTTAATTCCAACTCTTGTTTTCTCGCATCCACTCTCTAAAAGTTTTTTAATCTTTTTCCATCCATTAAAGCCTCCAGTCTCTTTTCTTTTTTTTGCAATTGCCCACTTTAAATTTGCTTCGATTGGATTAATTTTTTCATTTAAATCATGGCCATATAAGCACAAACCTGCTTCTAATCTCAACGTGTCTCTTGCGCCTAGACCTATTGGTTTAACATTATGCTTAATTAGAAAATCAACAAATTTTTCTACTTTTTTATTTGAAATTGAGATTTCAAAACCATCCTCTCCAGTATATCCTGATCTTGTAATATAAATTTTTTCTCCTTCATAATCAAAATTAGACCCTGTCATAAATTTCAAATTTGATACTCCTGGTATAAGTTTTTCTAAAATTTCTACCGACTTAGGTCCTTGTAAAGCTATCAGAGATAACTCATTGTTTAACAAAGATTTATGATTTTTATCTAAAAACTTAGAAATTTGTTTTATATCGTTATCTTTGCAAGCAGCATTTAAAATAATGCAGAAACCTTTTTCAGTTTTTGTAATTATTAAATCATCAATAATCCCACCATCTTCATTTAGTAAAAAAGAATATTTAGAATGATTAATTTTTAATGATTTTAAATCTGCAGGAATAATTTTTTCTAGTGAATTTATTAAAGTTTCATCTCCTTCAAGAAAAAATTGTCCCATATGAGATACATCAAAAAAACCAGCGTGTGTTCTAGTTGAAATATGCTCTTTAACTATTCCCTCTTTGTACTGAATTGGCATTTCATACCCAGCAAAAGGAACAAACTTTGCGCCCAGGTTTTTGTGATAATTATATAAAGCCGTTTTTTGTATCTCCATAATAACTCTTTTTTATTAACCCCATCTGTCTATGTACCTGAGAGATTTAATCCTTCGGTGAGGCTTTTGCCTGCTTTCCAGAGTTATTACGGTAACGGTCCTTTTGCCTGAGAGTTTCCGGGGTGGTTGCTCCTTCGGCGCCAAATATTGGTCTCTCCCGTTACAAGTTGACTCTCATCGAAAAGACCTTAAATGTCAAATATAATTATTGAGATGTGACTTTATTTTTGTCTAGGCTTTTCAATATAATTGCTGTTATTATTACACATCCTCCGATAAGTACACTTAAAGGTGGTATCTCATTTAAAAATAACCATACCCAAACAGGAGCAAATAAAGTCTCAGTTAACATCAAAAGACCAATTGTGGTTGAAGGTGTCGTTCTTGATCCGATAGTAATACAAATAAATCCAAAAGCTAGTTGAGGCACGCCAAGGAAAAAACCCATTAAAATATCATGGCTTGTAAATACAAATGACTCAGAGAGAATTAGTCCGTAAATGATACTGAAAATTCCTGAATAAAAAATTGCAGGCACCATATCTAAATTTTTATTTTTTCTAATGATCATTACTAATATTGAAAAATTTATCGGAATCGCTAAGGCAACAATATTTCCAAAAAATGAACCAGTAGAAAGAGAGTCTCCTACCATTATAGTTATTCCTCCCATAGCTAATACAATTGAAAAGAAACTAATTAATGAAACTTTTTCTTTTAGATAAAAATAACCAAAAATTGCCAAAAACATTGTCTGTGTGCTTATAATGAATACTACATTAGCAACTGTTGTGATGCTCATCGAAACTACGAATGCGATAAAACTCAAAGACATTACTAATCCTCCAAGTGCTGCAGGGTAACCGGCATCTTTTATAATCTTTATTGTATTTTTTTTATAAGTTGCAATTAAAAAAACCATTAATGCAACCATAAAGAAAACAGATCTCAATAATAAAATTTGCCAAACAGTCGCCTCTTCAAAGGATCTAATAATAAAACCACCCCAACTTAAACAAAATCCTCCAAACAAAAGAAGGATGTATCCTGGGATTTTATATAGAAATTGCATTTAAAACTTTCTTAAAATTTTATTAAAATAAAACTTCAACGTTAGAGCTCTGAGTATCATAAAAAGCATTAAAGAAAACCATAAACCATGATTTTCAAAAAAATCTGTTAAATAAATTGAAGCTCCAATAAACCCTATAACAGAGACGATCATAGCGTTTCTTATTTCTTTTGTTTGAGAAGCTCCAATAAAAATTCCATCAAGTTGATAACAAAAAGATGCAACAGGAGGAATTACAATAATCCATATAAAATGCTTGTAGGAAATAAATCTTAAAATTTCTATATCAGTTATAATATTTATAATTTCCTTGAAAAATAAAAGATAAAGAACTGAAATAATTAAAGCAGTATAAAAACTTACTTGAATAGAATTTTTAACAGCAGAAAGAAAAGATAATTTATTCTTTCTACCAACAGTAAATCCAACAATTCCCTCCGTTGAGAATGCATAAGCATCCAGAAAGAAAGCAGCTAAAATTATAAACTGCATTAATATTGTATTTACTGCTAGATAATCTTCTCCTAACTTGGAACCTAAGTAAGTTACCCATAAAAAAGAGAAAGTTAGAAATAAAGTTCTAATAAAAATATCAAAGTTAATATTAAATAATCTTAAAAGCTTAGACTTAATAATTAACCTTTCAAATTTTGGTATGATTTTAAATTTCTTAATAATATAATTATATGTAAATAATAAGAAAATTATCACAGTTATATAACTTGCAAATAAAGTTCCTAAGGCAACACCAAATACATTTAAATTATAAGATAAAACTAATATTGAGCTAAAAACGATATTTAAAACCGATAATGTTACTATTAATAAACTTGAAATTTTAGTTTTTTGAATTCCTAAATAAAAACCCACTAAAATATAAATAGCCAATTCAGCTGGAACTGAAAAAACTCTTACATTTAAATATGTATTAATTAATTCTTGCGTTTCTGAAGAAGTTATAAAAAAATGTCCAATAGATAGATAAATTAATGGTTTTAAAAAAATTATTATTAAAGCAATTCCCATTGCTATGATGAAGTTTCTTAATAATGTTTTAACTATCTCGTTATAATCACCTCTTCCAAGTGCTTGAGAAACAATTCCAACAGTTCCCATTCTTAAAAAACCGAAACTCCAAATAATCATCGTCATTACAGATGTTGCAATACTCGTTGCTGCTAAATATTTAGTCTCTCCAAGATTTCCCATCAGCCCCGTATCAACCATACCGACAAGTGGGATAGCTAAGTTTGAAAAAAAGACCGGGATGGACAGCAAAATAATTTGTTTTTTTGAAAATTTTGTTAAATATTTTACTGATTTCATTTTTTTTCTTTAAAACTAATAAATATGCTTATATACACCTATTAAAAGAATGTTAGAGCAATTCATTATTACCTTTCAGATTCTGATTATAGATGTAGTCATGGCTGCAGATAATGCAATCATTATTGGTATCATTGCAGCAAATTTTGCACCTGAAAATAGAAGAAAAATCATTGCTTGGGGTGTTGCAGCTGCATTTTTATTCAGAATAGTCTTTGCAACTGGTGCAAATTTCATATTTGAATTTGCATGGGTAAAAATTTTAGGTGGAGTAGCTTTAATCTGGGTAATTAATAATTTAAGACAAGATTTTTTTGGTCAAAATAAAATTAGATCACCTCAATTGAAGTCTAAAGAAACAAAAAGTTTCTCAACTGGAGTTTATCAAGTTTTAATAGCTGACTTAACCTTGAGTTTTGATAACGTTTTAGCGGTTGTCGCTGCTTCAAAAGGTAATTTTCACATTATGGTTATCGGTTTATTATTGTCGGTTTTTTTAATAGCTACTTTAGCAAGTTTCTTTGCAGACTTTATTAAAAAACATGTTTGGCTTGGTTACTTAGGGTTATTTGTCATTCTTATAATCGCAATCCAATTAATCATCGGTGGATTAGTCAATTACGAAGTTCTTTCAATTAACGAAAAATACGAATTCTTGTTTGCAATATGATAGACTTTTGTATTTTAGGGTCAGGTATATCTGGCTCTACAATAGCAAATCTATTATCTAAAAAATACTCTGTAAAAGTTTTTGATAAGGCAAGAGGTCCAGGTGGAAGATCTTCTAATAAAAGATTTAAAGATAATTTAAGCTTTGATCATGGAGTTCAATATATATCTCCAAAATCAAAAGAATTTACAAAGTTCATACAAAAGCTTCATAAAAAAAAGATACTTAAATCCTGGAATGAAAATCATTTAGATTTTACTTTTGAGAAAAAACCGTTCTCATTAAAATACATTGGAAAAAAAGCTAATAATGATTTAGCTAAATATAATCTTAAAGGAATAAATCAGTCATTTACTTCGCTAATAACAAAGATTAAATTTAATAAATATTTTTGGGAAATAACTCTTAATGATAAATCAATACATGAATTTAAATCATTAATATTAACCTGCCCTTACCCTCAATTAAAGAAGTTGGCAAGAAATTACTTAGAGAAAAAAATCCTTAATCTTAAAGTTAAAATGCAGCCTAATATTACAGTTATGGTTGCATTTAAAAATCAAAAAAACCTTCCAATTAGCTCGATAAAATTTAATGATGATATATTAGCTTGGGCAGCTAATGAAAACAGCAAAAAGAGATTTAAATCAAATACGAATTTATGGACACTTCAGGCAACATTAAATTGGTCAAAAAAAACTATTAATAAATATAAAACTGATAAATCAGTAATGGAAAAATTAATAAACCGTTTTCTTCAATCATCAGGCTTTGAGAAAAAGAAGATTATTTTTAAAAAAATTCATGGCTGGAAGTATTCATATAATTACGAGAAGACTCCTTATCTTAGTATATGGAGTAAAAAGTATAATTTAGGTGTTTGTGGTGATTGGCTTAATGGACCTAAAGTTGAGAATGCTTGGCTTAGTGCGATCGATCTTGCTAAGAAAATTAAGTAATTAAAAAATTCCCTTACTGCTTTTAGATTTCTTTTTTGTAGCTGGATTTACTTCTACATTTAATCCTATTAAATCTTTTGCTTTTAATTTTGGAAGATTTTGAACACATTTTAAAAACCTATCTGACTCACTTTTAGAAATAATTCCATCCGTCAAAGTTTTAAATTTATTAATATATTCTTTACGAGTAAAGGGTCTTTTCCCAGATGGGTGTGCATCAGCAACATTAATTTCTTCAGAAATCACTGAACCATCTTTCATTTTGATGATTACTTTTCCTCCAAAACATTTATTATTTGGATTAGGATCGTGATATTTTTCAGTCCATTTAGGATCTTCTTTAGTTGAAATCTTATGCCAAAGTTCAACTGTGCTTTTTCTTTGAGCTCTTTGCGGTGTGTAAGATTTTACATGATGCCAAGCACCATCTTCTAATGCAACGGCAAAAATATACATTATAGAGTGATCTAAAGTTTCTCTGCTAGCTTTTGGATCCATTTTCTGAGGATCGTTTGCACCTGTTCCAATTACATAATGTGTATGGTGGCTAGTTTCTATTACAATGTTATCGATATCACTTATGTTTGATATTTTTTTATTTAAACTTCTAGCTAAATCAATCAAAGCTTGAGATTGATATTCAGCCGAATGTTCCTTTGTATATGTTTCTAATATTGCTCTTTTAGGTTCGTTAACGTTTGGAAGTGGTACGGTATACTCTTTATCTGGACCAGATAAAATATAAGCAATCACACTATCTTCACCTTCGTAAATTGGTGATGGCGCACCTTCACCTCTCATACATCTATCAACTGCTTCAATTGCTAGTTTTCCAGCATGAGCGGGAGCAAAAGCTTTCCAGCTTGAAATCTCCCCTTTTCTTGATTGTCTTGTTGAAACTGTAATATGTAATGCTTGTTGAACAGATTGATAAATAACATCTGTTTTCAAATTTAATAGACTACCTAAACCTGCAGCAACACTTGGTCCTAAGTGAGCTATATGATCTACTTTATGTTCATGCAAACAAATTCCTTTAACTAAATTCACCTGAACTTCGTAACCAGTTAAAATTCCTTTAATTAAATCTTTTCCGCTACAACCTTTTTGTTGAGCTACAGCCAGAATTGCAGGGATATTATCTCCCGGGTGACTGTAGTCTGCTGCTAAAAAAGTATCATGATAATCTAATTCTCTAACTGCTGTACCATTTGCCCATGCTGCCCATTCACAGTCTATTTTAACTTTGGGGTTTAAACCAAATACTGTTGCACCTTTTTTTCTTGAATGCGCTAAAGCCATAGCTCTTGCTGAAGCAACTGGTCTTCTATTAAATGAAGCAATAGCAACAGATGCGTTATCGATAATTCTATTGATAACCATATCAACTGCTTTGTTATCTATTTTGGCTTTATCAGATGCAATTTCTGCAATCTTCCAAGCTAATTGATCTTCTTTTTTTAAGTTTGATTTTGATGGGTGAACTTTTACTTTTATATCTCGCATTTAATTAGCTAGCATGTTTCTTAAAACATACTGAAGAATTCCGCCATTTTTGTAATACTCAACCTCATTTGCTGTATCAATTCTGCAAAGCATTTGTATTTTTTTACTAGTTCCATCTTTATATTTAATCTCACAAGTAACTTCTTGTCTTGGTTTTACTCCCTTATCAATATCAACAACTGATACTAATTCTGCACCAGTTATGTTTAATTTCTTTCTGTCAAAACCTTCTTTGAATTGGAGAGGCAAAACACCCATTCCAATTAAATTTGATCTATGAATTCTCTCAAAACTTTCAGCTAATACAGCTTTAATTCCAAGAAGTTTTGTCCCTTTAGCTGCCCAGTCTCTTGATGAACCGGTTCCGTATTCTTTTCCCGCCACAACTACTAAATCATTATTTCTTTTTTTGTATTCCATTGCAGCTTCATAAACACTCATTACTTTTCCATCTGGTTGTAATGTCGTGAATCCACCTTCAGTTCCTGGCGCCATTTCATTTCTTATTTTAATATTTCCAAACGTTCCTCTCATCATTACTTCATGATTTCCTCGTCTAGCGCCATAAGAATTAAAATCTTTTTGTTGAATTTGATGTTTCATAAAATAATCACCTGTAGGACTTTCTTTTTTAATACTTCCTGCTGGTGAAATATGATCTGTTGTAACTGAGTCTGCTAATAATAATAAAATTCTAGCATCGTTAATTGGTTTAAAACCTTCTGGTTGATCTGGTAGATTATCAAAAAACGGAGGTCTCTTTACATATGTAGAGTTAGCTTCCCAATTATAAATATCGCTATCTGTTGTATTAATAGCTTGCCACTCTTTAGGTCCTTCTGAAACATTTGAGTATCTTTGTTTGAACATATCTGCATTTAAAGAACTCAACATTAAATCTTCTATTTCCTTGTTACTTGGCCAAATATCTTTTAAGAAAACATCTTTACCATTTTTATCTTTGCCAAGTGCAGACTTGTACATATCAAAATTCATATTGCCGGCTAATGCGTACGCAACAACAAGCGGAGGAGATGCTAAATAATTTGCTTTAACATCTGGATTTATTCTTCCTTCAAAGTTTCTATTTCCTGATAAAACAGATACCGCATAAAGATCATTTTTATTTATTGCATCAGAAATATTTTGATTTAAAGGCCCAGAGTTACCGATACATGTCGTACAACCATAACCAACTAAATTAAAACCAAGTTCATCTAAATATTTATTTAAACCAGCTTTCTCTAAATAATCTGTCACAACTTGTGAACCTGGTGCTAATGAAGTTTTAACCCAAGGTTTTACTTTCAATCCTTTTTCATGAGCTTTCTTTGCTAAAAGACCTGCACCAATCATTACGCTTGGGTTGGAAGTGTTTGTGCAAGATGTTATTGCTGCTATTACAATATCACCATCTTTTACACTAAAGTCTGTTCCTTCAACTTTGGCTTCGATAGCTTTGTCTCTTTTTGCGTTTTCTTTATAAACTTTTGCAAAAGCAGTTGAAGCTTTTGTTAATAGAACTTTATCCTGTGGTCTCTTAGGACCGGAAATACTTGTAACAACTGTGCTTACATCTAATGATAAAGTATCAGTGAACACCACATCATTACTTGCCCAGAAACCTTGCTCTTTTGAATATTTTTCTACTAACTCTATTGTTTCTTTGTCTCTTCCGGATAATTTTAAATACTTAAGTGACTCATCATCAACCGGAAAGAAACCACATGTTGCACCATACTCTGGAGCCATGTTTGCAATCGTTGCTCTATCAGCTAAAGTTAAATTTTTTAAACCCTCACCGTAAAATTCTACAAATTTTCCAACAACACCTTTTTTTCTTAACATCTCAACAATGATTAAAACTAAGTCTGTTGCCGTTGTTCCCTCTTTTAATTTTCCTTTAAGCTCTACGCCAACTACTTCTGGTATTAACATCGAGATCGGCTGACCTAACATTGCAGCTTCTGCTTCTATACCACCTACGCCCCAACCTAAAACTGATAAGC
>CACITX010000005.1 GCA_902589705.1 uncultured Pelagibacteraceae bacterium | reverse complement strand
AAATTTAAGCCCGGTAGAAAGAATGTAATTATCTAAATTAGTATTCTGCTCTAAATCACTTTTTAAATACTGATGAAAATAACAATTACATCTATCTTTATTAATAAAAATATTTTTAAAGTTAGAGTCTTTTTTTAGCTTAAAGTAGTTAAAAGAATTAACAAAAAAATTATTTTTTGATTTAGTATCTGTATAGTTGAGTATTGTTAATTCTGAATTTTCATTAAGAATTAATGAGTTTTTATAACTTATTATTTGTTCCCTAATGCTTTCAGAAAAATAATTATAAATAACTAAAGGCTTTTTAAATTTGTAATCTTTAGATATTTCAAGATAATAGCCACCAGTAGCCAGTGCATTGTTAAGTAAATTTAATGAATTTTGATTACTGACAGATATTTTTTTTTTATAGTCGTACTCTTTAATCAAAACCTTGTTTTTTTCTTCAAACTTAAATTCATTTGAAACAAGTTTTCCGTCTAATACAAATAAATAATTATGATCGAACTCTTTAATTAATTCAAATTTTTTTTCATTTAATGAGATATAGTCATTAGTAATATTGGTAAAGTTTTTACTAAGTATTTTATTAAGATCAGTAAATTTCCACGCCTCTTCTCTTTTATTTGGAAAACCATTTTTACTAAATAGTTCTAATTCTTTGTTTCTAAATTCTTTTTCCTGTGCGGAGAGACCTTTAATATTATTGATTTTGAAGTCGTAGAAATTTTTCATTTAAATAAAATTTGCGTAACCAGTTTTCTCTAATTCAACTCCAAGCTCTGCGTTCCCAGTCTTAACAATTTTTCCTTTGGATAAAACATGTATGAAATCTGGCTTTATATAATCTAAAAGTCTCTGATAATGAGTTATAATTAAGAAAGCATTATCTTTATTTTTATAAGAGTTAACACCGTCTGCAACAATTCTTAACGCATCTATATCTAAACCTGAGTCAGTCTCGTCTAAAATTGCAAGCTTAGGCTGTAGTATTTTCATTTGCAAAATTTCATTTTTTTTCTTTTCACCTCCTGAAAATCCAACATTCAATTGACGTGATAAAAATCTCTCATCAATTCCAAGTTCAGATGATTTTTCTTTAACTAGTTTTAAAAAACTTAATGTATCTAATTCTTTTTCACCTTTTGCTTTTCTTATTGAATTAAGTGAAGTCCTTAAAAAAACATTCGTATTAACTCCTGGTATTTCTAATGGATATTGAAATGCTAAGAAAATTCCCTTTTGAGCTCTTTCTTCAGTTGAAAGTTCACTAAGATTTTCATCGTTAAATTTAATATCTCCTCTAGTCTCATAACCATTTTTACCAGATAATACATTTGCTAATGTACTTTTTCCGGAACCATTAGGTCCCATTATTGCATGAACTTCCCCGGGTTTAATATTGAGGTTTAAACCGTTTAAAATATTCTTATTATCGACTTTTGCCTCTAAATTTTCAATATTTAACATTATCCAACACTTCCCTCTAAGCTTATTGCCACAAGTTTTTGTGCTTCAACCGCGAATTCCATAGGAAGTTGCTGCAAAACTTCTTTACAAAAACCATTTACAATTAAACTAACTGCTTCTTCTTGATCTAGTCCTCTTTGATTGCAGTAATAAAGTTGTTCCTCATTTATTTTTGTAGTTGTTGCTTCGTGCTCTATTGTTGAAGTAGAATTATTATTTTTAATATAAGGAATAGTATGTGCTCCACATTTATTTCCCATCAATAAAGAATCACATTGAGTATAATTTCTAGAATTACTTGCTTTATTTTTAATTTCTACAAGACCTCTATACATATTATCTGCTTTACCAGCTGAAATACCTTTTGAAATTATTTTGCTTTTAGTGTTTTTGCCTAAGTGTATCATCTTCGTTCCAGTGTCAGCTTTTTGATGATTATTAGTTATAGCTATTGAATAAAATTCTCCGACAGAATTGTCTCCTTGTAAAATACAACTTGGATATTTCCATGTTATGGCTGAACCAGTTTCAACTTGTGTCCAAGAAATTTTTGAGTTCTTTCCTCTGCAGGCTCCCCTTTTAGTCACAAAATTATAAATTCCACCTACTCCATTTTCGTCTCCTGGATACCAGTTTTGTACCGTTGAATATTTTATTTCAGCATCATCTAGGGCAACAAGTTCAACATTGGCTGCATGAAGTTGGTTTTCATCCCTCATAGGTGCTGTACAACCCTCTAAATAACTTACATAACTTCCTTTATCTGCAATAATTAATGTCCTTTCAAACTGGCCAGTTTCTGATGCATTAATTCTAAAATACGTTGATAGTTCCATTGGGCATCTCGTATTTGGTGGGATGTAAACGAATGATCCATCTGTAAACACAGCAGAATTCAATGTAGCAAAGTAATGATCGCTTAATGGAATAACAGAACCAAGATACTTCTTTACTAAATCTGGATGTTTTTTAATAGCTTCAGATATTGAGCAAAAAATAATTCCTTTTTTTGTAAGTTCATCCTTAAAAGTTGTAGCGACTGATACTGAGTCAAAAACAGCGTCAACAGCTATACCGTTTAATCTTTTTTGTTCGTCTAAAGGAATTCCAAGTTTTTTGTACGTCTCTAAAATTTTAGGATCTATTTCATCTAAACTTTTAGGTTTTTCTGAAGCACTCTTAGGTGCTGAATAATAATATAAATCTTGATAATTAATTTTTGGATATTTGGGTTTCTGCCAATTAGGTTCTTTTAGAACTTTTAGCCTTTCAAAGGCTTTCAACCTCCACTCTAACATCCATTTTGGCTCTTTTTTAATATTTGAAATAAATTTAATTGTCTCTTCATTCAAACCCTTTGGAGCTCTAATGTTTTCTACATCGGTGGTAAAACCGTACTTATATTCTTGAGAATTTTTTAAATCTTCTGTCTTCATTTTTTTATTATTTGATTTTTTTTAACTAAATCTTGTAATTTTACTTTTTCAAAAAAACTATTTATATGCTGGTCAAGCTGATCCCAAAGGTTATGAGTAATACACTTCGAAGATTTATTGTTGCAACCTTTTTTTGACTCTTTTTTGCAATTCAAAGTTTTTATTTCTTCGTCTACTGCAGAAATTATATTTGAGATTTTTATTTCTTCAGGAGAGATGTGTAGTACATACCCTCCCTTTGCTCCTCTAACGCTTTTAACTAAATTATCTTGTTTTAGTTTAATAAATATTTGTTCTAAATAAGCTAAAGAGATATTTTGTCTTACAGAAATATCTGTCAAACTTATGGGTCCTTTATCTTTAAATAGTGCTAGGTCTGCCATTGCCATAACAGCATATCTGCCTTTTGTTGTTAATTTCATAATTAATGCTTGTATTACAGTAATTATTTTGTAAATCCTACAAAATTAGTATGAATTAAAAAAAATTATTTGCCGCACCAAAACATGTTATAAACGATTACTTTTTTTTAAAAATAATAATCATTATCAAGTATGAAACCTAAAAGTTTAGAAATTTTTATACCGGGGCCCGCTGGAAGACTCGAAGCAAAATATTATAAAAATCCAAAGTTTGGTTCCCCAGTGGCAATCGTATTACATCCGCACCCTCAGTACGGTGGAACAATGAATAATAGAATAGTGCAATTAATGTATAATATTTTTTTAGAAAACGGTTTTTCAGTAATAAAAGTGAATTTTAGAGGTGTTGGCAAAAGTGATGGTATCTTCGATAACGGTCAAGGTGAGTTATCAGATGCGGCAGCAGCGCTTGATTGGATTGAAAGACAAAACTTAGATTATAGTCAATGTTGGGTTTCCGGTTTTTCATTTGGTTCCTTGATTTGCATGCAATTGATAATGAGAAGGCCTGAAGTAAATAATTTTATTGCTATTTCTCCACAACCTAATGTTTATGATTTTTCTTTTCTTGCGCCATGTCCAACTTCTGGCCAAGTTATTTACAGTGAACAAGATGAATTGGTAACTGCAGAGAGTATTAGAGATTTAGATGCAAGAATAAAAAGTCAAAAAGGCATAGAAGTAATTTTTTCTAAAATAAAAAATTCTAATCATTTCTTTAAAAATAAAGAAAAAGAATTGTCAGCAGAAATAAAAAAATATATAAAAGAGAAAACTGCGTTAATTTAATTAGAAATATATTTTCCACCATTAGTTGGTTCTTTGCACCCAGTAGTACTAGGAAAAGAAATAGGAAGATTCATCATAGATCTTACTGCTAAATATGCAAAAGCTTGTGACTCTATGAAGTCACCGTTTACATTATAATCATCAATTAATTTTAAATTTATAGTTTTATGTAAGTTTTCTTTAATCTTTTTAAATAAAACTTTATTTTTTCTCCCTCCACCACAAATAAGAACTTCTTTTATTTTTTGGTTTGAGTTTATTATTGCAGAAGATAGTTCTTGCCCAATTATACTTGCTGTAAAATCTGTAAGAGTTGTTACTCCATCCTCAAGTGACAATCCTCTTGCAAATGAAATATCAAAATCATTAGTGTCAAAAGATAGTTTTTTTTTACGTTCTCTATTCGCATAAAGTTCTTGTGCTTGCTCAAAAATAATTTCATTTTTTGTTCCACTTAAAGCTAAGGTTCCATCTTCATCAAATTTTTTATTAGAATTATTTCTTACCCATGCATCAATTAAACAATTTCCTGGTCCAAGATCTTTACTAAAAAGTTCATTAAAATTATTATTTTCTTTTACAATTGTTATGTTGGAAATTCCTCCGATATTTAGAAAACAAACTGGGAGGTCAATATTTTTTTGTGAAGCTATCAAACGGTGAAACACTGGTGTTAAAGGCGCACCTTGTCCACCATTTAAAATATCATTACTTCTAAAGTCATATACAATTTTTTTTTTTGTTAATTGTCTAAGAAGTTTACCGTTACCTAATTGTCTTGAAATTTTTTCTTTAAAATTATGATAAATAGTTTGGCCGTGAAATCCTATAATGGTCTCATCATCAATTTTTAATTCTTCAATTAACTTAGCGTGGAAAATTGTTATTTTCCTCTCTAGGTCGTTTAATTCGATATTAAACTCTTCTAGGTGGGAAATGTTGTGAATTTTTTCTTTTAGACTGTGAATATCTCTATAAATATTATTATCATATTTGAAATATTTGTCTTTTAGAACCTTATATTCATCAAGTCCATCAGTTTTAATTAAAGATGCATCAACTCCATCTCCTGAAGTGCCACTCATTAAACCTAACGACTTCCAATTTTTTTTCATATTTTTATTTATTTATAACAATATTTGTATAATAGTTACTAAAGTAAAATATCACTATGAAAACTAATTTTTTACAAGAAATGCAAAAAAGAGGTTATCTCAATCAGTGCACAAATTTGGATGGGTTGAGTGAAATTTGCAACAAAAATCCTATTTCAGGATATATAGGTTTTGATTGTACTGCTAGCAGCCTTCATGTTGGAAGTTTATTGCAAATAATGATTTTAAAATTAATGCAGAAATATGGCCACAGACCAATAGTTTTGTTAGGAGGTGGAACAACATTAATTGGAGATCCTTCAGGAAAAGACACGACTAGAAAAATGTTGCTAAATGATGAGATTAAAAAGAATATTGATAGTATCAAAAAGGTATTCAATAAAATTTTAGATACAACAAATAAAAACACTTCACCAATTTTTGTAAATAACGCTGAGTGGTTAACAAAATTAAAATATATTGATTTTTTAAGAGATATAGGAAGTCATTTTACAATCAATAAGATGTTAACTTTTGATAGCGTTAAATTGAGATTGGATAGAGAGCAGTCACTAAGTTATATGGAATTCAATTATATGATTTTACAAGCTTATGACTTTTATGAATTATTTAAGAATAATAAATGCATCTTGCAAATTGGTGGGTCAGATCAATGGGGTAATATTGTTAATGGAGTGGACCTCATAAGAAGAAAGTTAAAAAAAGAAGCTTTCGGTGTAACCTCTCCTCTTATTACTTTGGCTTCAGGTGCAAAAATGGGAAAAACAGAAAAAGGTGCAATCTGGTTAAATGAGGAAGAATTTTCTCCATATGATTATTGGCAATTTTGGAGAAATACTGATGATCGTGATGTAAAAAGATTCATTAATTTCTTTACAGAAATCGACGTTGATGAGACAGAAAATATATTTAAAAAAGAAAAAAATATAAATAATCTAAAAATTTTATTAGCCAACGAAGCAACAAAAATTCTTCATGGTGAAGAGTCGGCAAAAAAAGCTGAGCAAACAGCAAAAGAGACTTTTCAAGGAAGTGGTTTAAGTGATAATTTGCCAGAAATAAAAATAAAATCTATTGAGATTAAAAGTGGAATAAGTATTTTAGATTTTGTTTCATCAAATAAAATTATATCGTCAAAAAGTGAAGCGCGAAGGATTATCGCTAATAAAGGACTTAAAATTAATGATATATTAATAGATAATGAAAAAAAAATTCTTCAATTAAATGATTTTAAAAATAATGTCTTAAAACTCTCTTACGGAAAGAAAAAACATTATTTGGTTAAAATTATTTAATAAAATTATCTTTTATCTAAAATTCTTTGTAAAAATCTTGGAGTAAGAGTTCTAATAGGATTTATAGTTGTTTTTAATTTACCTTTAGGGCCTTTGATTTTAAAACTTATTCCAAATAACCCTTCTCCTATTTCTTTTGGTATTACAATTTTTCCAATAACTGGTATTTTTGAAATCATTTTATTTAAAGTTTTTGCAGGTACTAAGGTTCCCCTTAAACTAGTCAAGTCTTTGTTTTGATACCCTTCCATCAAAACAGAAATACTTGGTCCTAAAGCTATAATTTCGTTTATCTTTAAAGAGTCTTTAGTTTTTTCCATATCGATTTCTAGTAAATTAAAAGATAGCCCCTCTCCCTTAGCTAAATCTGCAAGACCCCCTAAATCTGCTAGAGATAATAATTGTATAACTCCTGGTGCATTAACTAATTTAAAATTCTCAATTTTAAGTTTTGAATAAGTTTGTGATTTGTTAATTACAGATGTAAAAAGCAATTTCCCTCCTGAAAGACCACTAAAAAAACTATACTTAGAAAGTAATGGCCGAGTTTTATCTGAATATATTTCAAGGTAATGACCTTCATTACTTTTATTTTTTTTCATGGATATATCTAAAAAATTATTATCTCCATAATCTCCCTTGGATGTAATTTTAACTAGTTTACCTTTTTGAATTTCTCCAAGTAATTTAAAGTTTTGAAGGTTCTCAGACATTGGTATTTTTACATTCTTAAAATTAATCTCAATATCACTATTTAAATTTTCAAGTGTATTATTTTCATTTTGATTATTAAAAATATTTGAAAGATTAGTTGCATCAAATTTAGAACCTTCAATAATTATTTTTTTATCCCCTTTTATTAAAAAATCATTATTTTCAGTAGATACTATTATTCTCTTAAAAGATAAAACCTTATTTTTTTTTATTTTTAAATTTTCTATCTCAATGAAGTTTTTATCTTCTTGAAAGTTTAGTTTTGCTATATTTGTAAATTGTTTATTTTTTTTTATATCTATTTTTATATTTGCGACTGAATTCTTAGTTTTTTTATAATTAATTAAATCTAGTTTTAAGTCTCTCAAAAAATCAAAATCTAATTTCAAATTAGTTAAATTATTTTTGATAGTATTCTCTAAACTTATCTTTGAATAATTTAAATTATCAAAAGAGTACTTTCCTAAACCTTTGATATTTATGTAGTTTGGTTTAAATTCTGATCTAATATCTGTGTCTACTAAAAATATTTCTGTAATTTTTTCTTGAGTGATTGAACTATTAAATGAATTAGAAAGCTTAATCTTACTTTTGTCAATTTTGCCTGAGAAGCTATAATTATAATCTTTTACTTTATAGGTATTATCTAAATTAATAGATATATTATTATTTAAATCTGTTTTTAAATTGTTAAGGTTAAATGTAAGATCATAATCCTTAAAAAGGTTGGTATATTTTTGAAAAGTCTCTTCGTTGAAATCTATTTTTGCATCAAAGTTTGAAACTAATCTCAATCCATTTTCAAAGTTTAATTTTAGATCCCCATCAGATATTTTTATATCCTCTAAATCTCCTTTAATATTTTGGATTAGAATATCGTTTTTATCTGCAAAAAAATTCAAATTTACTTTTGAAAATTCATAATCTTTAATCAATTTTATTTTTAGGTCAGATATTTTACCCTTTGCTATAAAATTTTGAAAAGATCCTTGATCTGATAAAAAAATTTCAATTTCAGTATTTATTTTGGCCTCTTTGATCAAATTGTTTAAAAAATTTTTTGAATTTGAGGGTTTAATAAATGATGATATTTTTTTTATGTGGTTAATATCTAATTCTTTTGAAATTAGGCCAATTTTTTTTATCTTAAAATCAGATTTTAATAAGGATAAGAAGTCAACATATACGTTAACATTTTTAGCTGGAAGTTTTACATCTCTATAAACTATTTCGGGATTTTTTGTTTCTAAAAATAAGCTTAACTCTCTAGGGTCTATTTTAAATTTAATGCTATTTAATTTTAAATTTATATTTTTTGTTTTTGCAGCTTTGTTCGAAATTAATTTATTGAATTTTTTTGTTTCTATTCCTAACGTAGAAAGAGCTATTAAAAGTGAAATAAATATAATGAAAATTAATAAAATTAAACTTACTAAAAACTTTTTCATTTTTTATTTTTAATTCCCTCCTCGATAAACTCATCAATATTTCCATCTAAAATACTCGAAGGATTTGAGCTTTCTAATTTATTTCTTAAATCTTTAACTAATTGATATGGTTGTAATACATATGATCTAATTTGATGGCCCCAGCCAATATCAGTTTTAGAGGTTAATTCCTTTTGGTTTTCCTCTTCTTTTTTTTGAATTTCGTGTTCGTATAATCTTGCTTTTAACATTTTAAAGCAAGTTTCTTTATTTTTATGTTGTGATCTCTCATTCTGACATTGAACAACTATTTTTGTTGGAATGTGCGTGATCCTCACTGCGCTATCTGTAGTGTTTACATGTTGTCCTCCTGCTCCACTAGATCTGTAAGTATCTATTCTTAGATCTTTTTCGTCTATCTTTATATTGATGTCATCTTCCACTGCTGGATAAACCCAAACACTTGCAAAACTAGTGTGTCTTCTTGCTCCGCTATCAAATGGTGAAATTCGTACAAGTCTATGTACTCCTGACTCAGATTTCATGAGTCCATATAAATAACTACCAGAAACTTGTATTGTGGATGACTTTATTCCAGCTTCTTCACCTTTATGTTCACTTATGATTTGATATTTAAATTTTTTTCTATCAAACCACTTCATATACATTCTTCGAAGCATATCGGCCCAATCTTGGCTTTCTGTACCCCCAGCTCCAGCATGTATTTCAAGATAAATATCATAATCATCGTTTTCTCCTGATAAAAAACAATTTATCTCATTTTTTTTTATGTTTTGTAAAATTTCTTTAATTTTTTCATAACAATCTTTGAGAGTTTCTTCATCTTTTTCTTTAGAAGCTAATGCATATAAATCTTTAAGATTGTTAAAATCTTTTTTTGATTTTTTAAATGAGGTAATTATTTCTGCAAAAACTTTTTTCTGTTTAACGGTTTTCTTTACTAAATTTTTATCTTTCCAGAAATTTTCTTTTGAAGATATTTGCTCTAAATCTTGTAGTTTAGTTTCAATATTTTCTTTATCAAAGATACCCCCTTATATTTTTAAGAGATTTTTCAATAATTGATAATTTTGATTCAAAATTTTCCATTAATAAAACTGCCTAAACTTTATCATTTTATCACTATCATTAGTTGATATTAATTTATTATTCTCAATATTGTTAATATCTTGAAGTTTAAGAGCTTCCGTTATTGAGTTCTTTTCTCCCGGTGCTGATTTAGCGCCGGTATCATAGTTTAATGATGTTAAGTAAATATTTTCTGGTATTTTAAATTCCCCGAAATCCTCTTTAAAAAGTGCCTTTTCAATAAAATCTTTAAAGATTGGTAAAGCTGCCTTTGAGCCAGTTTCAAATTTACCTAAAGACTTAGGAGTGTCATAGCCGACGTATACTCCAATAACTATATTTGATGAAAAACCTATAAACCAAGCATCATAGTTGTCATTTGTAGTCCCTGTTTTTCCAGCTAGAGGTACTTTTAATGTCCTTAATTTTTTTGCGGTACCCCTTTGAACAGCTCCTTGTAAAATTGAAGTCATTTGATAAGCAGTTTCCTCGCTTATAACTTTCTCATTGTTAATTTCAATTTTTGGAAGTTCAATACCTTTATTAATAAATTTATCACAACCTATACACTTAGTGCTTTTTTTTTGAAAAATCGTTTTTCCTCTTCTATCTTGAATTCTAGAAATTAATTCTGGTTCTATTTTTTTTCCTCCATTTACAAAAGGTGCATATGCTGAAGTAAGACTCATTAAAGAAGTCTCAGCTGCTCCCAATGAGACTGATAACAATTCAGGAATTTCATCATATATGTTAAGTTTTTTAGATAGCTGTAAAATCTCTTCTAATCCCAAAATTTTTGCAATTCTTACTGTCATTAAATTTCTTGAGTATTCAATACCTTTTCTAAAAGTGGAAGGACCATAAAATTTTTTTCCGTAATTTTCAGGTTTCCAATTTTTTAGCCCTACGCCTTGGCTTTCTACAAAAGGTGCGTCAAGTATGATAGAATTTGGAGCGAAACCTTTTTCTAAAGCTGCAGCATAAACTATTGGTTTAAAAGCAGAACCAGGTTGTCTTTTTGCTTGAGTGACTCTATTAAATTCACTTGTTTTAAAATTAAACCCTCCCACTAAAGCTAATACATTTCCGCTGAATGGATCTAAGACTACAATTCCACCGTTAACCTTAGGATATTGTTTTAATTTCCATTGATTGTTTTCTTTTTTAACAAAAATTACATCACCAACTTCGTGTACATCTTGTAATAATTTATTTTGTGGAATACTCCATTTTAAATTAGCTAAATATAAAACATTGTTGTCATTTTTTTTATCATTATTAATAATTTTAAAGTTTAATTTATTATTTTCTGTTGAGATAATTTCTGCTGGATGCCAATTTAAGGTCGGGTCAAGCTTATAGTTTTTTACTATATTTTCCCAATTTTTATTTTTGAGTTTATTTGCAATTGGTCCTCTCCAACCTCTTCTACGATCATAGTCTTCTATGCCTTTTCTTAAAGATTTTAAGGCTTGTATTTGATAATTTATATTTAGAGGTGTTTTGATACTCAAACCTTCTGAATAAAGTTTTTCAAAACCATAGTTGTTCTTTACAATACGCCTTACTTCTTCTGTGTATGAGTTGGCTTCATTAACAATTTCAATTTTTCTTTTTTTTAATTTTATTTCTGATGCTTTAAACTTATTTAATTCCTTTTTAGAAATAAAATTATTTTCCTCTAAATTGTTTAGAACTAAGTTCCTTCTAAACGTTGCAATTTTTGAATATTTATAGGGATTATATCTGCTTGGAGCTTTTGGTAAAGCAGCTAATAAGGCGGCTTCTGAATAGTTTAATTCTTTAACGGATTTGTCAAAATACTCTAAACTGGCTGCTGCTATTCCGTAAGTGCCTTGGCCAAGATAAATCTGATTCAAATAAAGTTCTAAAATTCTTTCTTTTGTGAAAGATCTTTCTATTCTAAATGCTAATATTGCCTCTTTAATTTTTCTTCTCATAGAAACTTCATTGGTTAATAAAAAGTTTTTCGCAACTTGTTGTGTAATAGTTGAAGCTCCTTCTAATCTTTTGTTTTGGTAAAAATTTTTAATATTTTTAAAAATTGCTCTTAATATACCTTGAGCATCTATACCTGGATGTCTAAAAAAATTTTTATCTTCGGCAGAAAGAAAAGAGTTTACGACTTTCTCTGGTATAGATTCAAATGGTATAAATAATCTTTTTTCTAATGAATATTCAGCGATTAGCTTATTGTTTTCGGAATAAACTCTGCTTGAAATGGGAGGTTGGTAGTTCGATAATTTTTTGTAATCAGGTAGTCCGATAGAAAAATACCATAATGTAGAAAAAGCAAAGAATATTACAACCGCAAAAAAAATGATTATAAACTTAATTGAAAAATTGATGAGATTTAACATAAATATTATTTATAATAACAATTCTGACTATCTTTGGGCATATTAAAATTAAAATCCTGTATTTATTGGTAAAATTGTATAAAATATCAATATGTTAAATTTAAAAATAAATAATTTTAAAAATCTTAAAGGAATTCAAAACAAATGGAAAAAAATTTATATATTGATGCTTCGCATCCAAATGAAACTCGTATCGTTCTTAAATCAAATAATTCTATCGAAGAATATGAATATGAGAATAAAAATAATTTAAATTTTAAAAATAATATCTATCTTGCGACAGTTAGTAGAGTTGAACCATCTCTACAAGCAGCTTTTGTAAATTTTGGAAGAGAACGGCACGGTTTTTTAGCATTTAATGATATTCAATCTGATTATTATCAGCTTCCCTATGAAGACAAAGAAAAGATAAGAATCGTAGAGGAGAAAATAAGGGAAGAACTTAAAGATAAACCACTCGAATCAAATCAAGATAATATTCAATCTGCAGGCCAGCCTGAGAACAATGAAGAAAAAGTAGATAATAATTCATTAGAAAATGAAAAATTAAATAATAAACAAGAATATAGAGATAAGGTGAAATCTTCATTCGGTATTAAAAGATATAAAATTCAAGAAGTGGTAAAACCAGGACAAGTAATTTTGATTCAGGTGATAAAAGAAGAACGCGGACTAAAAGGTGCGGCTTTAACCACATTTATATCATTAGCGGGAAAATATATGGTTTTAATGCCTAACACTCCTAAAGGAGGGGGAATATCTCGGAAAATATTTAATTCTTTAGACAGGCAAAAAATTAGAAAAATTCTTAATGAAATTGAGATACCAAAAAATATGGGCGTTATAGTTAGAACTGCTGGAGCTAATAAAACAAAAAATGAAATTCAAAAAGATTTTGAAAATACTTTAAAAACTTGGGAGGAAATTAAAGATAAGGCCTTAAATTCTAATGCACCATCTTTAGTTTATGAAGAAGGGGATATAATTAAAAGAACGTTAAGAGATACTTACGATAATGACACAAAAAATATTTATATTGAGGGAAATGAGGCGTATCAAAAAGCTAAAAAATTTATGAAAGAGCTGATGCCAAAGAATGTAAAAAATATAAAAAAATACAGAGGCAAGATACCATTATTTTTTGATGCAAATATTGAAAAAGATTTAAACGATATATATGAGCCAACTGTAAAATTAAAATCTGGTGGTTACATAGTTATTAATCCGACGGAAGCACTAGTATCTATAGACATTAATTCTGGTCAGTCTACCAAGCAAATTAATATTGAAAAAACTGCTTTAAATACAAATCTTGAAGCAGCAGAGGAAATAGCTCGCCAAATAAAATTAAGAGATTTGTCAGGTTTAATTGTTATAGATTTTATTGATATGATGAATTTTTATAATAGAAGAATAGTTGAAAAAAAAATGCGAGAAAGTATTAGAAAAGATAGGGCGAGAATACAAATTGGAAAAATTAGTAATTTTGGGCTTCTTGAGATGACTAGACAAAGATTGCGTGAAGGATCAATTAAATGGGAAACTCAGTTATCAATTTCTTCTTTTTCCCAAAAAATATTAAAAAAAATTCAGTATTTGGCTTTTGAAGATAAAGTAAAATCAATTAACGCTTTCGTTCCTGAAAAAGTAAAAATTTATATCGAAAAAAATTTATTTAACGAATTATTATATTTTAAAAAGAAATATGGATTAGAAATAAAAATACAATCTAATGAGATATTTATTATACCTGAGTATAAGATTGATTTATTAAATAAATCAAAGAAAGTTATCAAGTCGTTCGAAAAAATTGATAGTATTATTGAAATAAAAAAAGTAGAAAAAAAAAGGGAAAAAGAAAAAAAGATTAAAGCAAAAAGAAATATTAAGAATAAAGAAAAAACACCAAAAACTAAAATTAAAAAAAAGATAAGAACTCTTTGGGTTAGAAGAAAAAAATTAAATTAATCCTTTTGTTGGTGAACTTGGAGTACCAAAATATTTTTTTTCCATCCGTCCAGCTAAATATGAATTTCTACCAGAAATTACTGCATCTCTAAAAGCTTTAGCCATAAGCACAGGTTTTTTTGCATTAGCTATTGCACTATTTATTAAAACACCATCACAACCTAATTCCATTGCAATAATTGCATCCGAAGCTGTACCAATTCCTGCATCTATAATAACTGGAACTTTAGACTGTTTTATTATTAATGATATATTTGTGATATTTTGAATTCCTAATCCTGAACCTATAGGAGAAGCTAAAGGCATAATTGCTGATGCCCCGTTGTCTTCTAATTTTTTAGCTAATAGAGGGTCATCTGTACAATAAACCATCACTTTGAAGCCCTCTTTTACTAATATTTTTGTAGATTTAATAGTTTCTATCATATCTGGATAGAGGGTTTTTTTATCTCCTAACACTTCCAATTTTACTAATTTCCAACCACCCATCTCTCTTGCCAATCTAAGTGTTCTTAAAGCTTCTTCAGAATTAAAACATCCTGCGGTGTTTGGTAGGAAAATTATTTTTTTAGGGTTAAGATAATCTGTTAAAATAGGTTTTTTTTTATCTAAAATATTAATTCTTCTAACAGCTACTGTTACCATATCAGCTCCGGACGCACTGACAGCTTTTGCAGTTTCTGAAAAATTTTTATACTTTCCTGTTCCTACTATTAACCTTGATTTCAAAGTTTTGCCTGCGATTTTAAAGATATCTTTTTTCAATTATCCACCCCCGATAAAGGTAACTACTTCTATTTTGTCATTATTTTTTAAAAATTTTTTTTTATAATCTGTCTTTTGAATTATTATTCCATTATGCTCAATCGCAACTTTTTTATTAGATAAATTATACTTTTTTAGTAGATCAAATATAGAATAGTTTGTTTTGACCAATATGTTTTTTCCATTTAATTGTATTTTTGCCATAATTAAGTTATTCAATATTAAGAAATTTATGAAAAGAATTATAATTCTTAATGGTCCAAACCTCAACCTTTTAGGTGAAAGAGAAAAAGATCAATATGGAAAAGTCACTTTAAAAGATATTGAAATTAGCTGTAATGAATTTGCAAACAAAAATGAAATTCAGCTTTCCTTATTTCAGTCAAATATTGAAGGTGAGCTTGTAAATCAAATTCAAAACTCTAGGAATGATCAAGATGGATTGATAATTAATGCTGGAGGCTATACTCATTCATCGGTAGCAATTCATGATTCTCTTAAAATATTAAAGATTCCAATAATTGAATTGCATATCAGTAACATTTATAATAGAGAAGATTTCAGACATAAGTCTTTAATTAGTAAAGTTGCTAAAGCAGTTATTTGTGGTTTCGGTACTGATGGATACTTAATGTCCTTACAAGCTATGAAAAAAATTTTAGATAAATGAAAATTGATAAGAAAAAAATTAAAGAACTAGTTGATTATTTAAAAGAATTTGAACTTACAGAGCTTGAATACCAAGAAGATCAATCAAAAATTAAAGTTTCACGGGTTTCAAGAGGAGTTGAGCAGGTTAAAACTAGTGCGGTTGTATCTGCTAATAAATCAGTTTTAAAATCCTCAGATGATAGTGAAGGTATCAGAGTTAAATCCCCAATAATTGGCACAGCTTATTTAGCACCTGAGCCAGGTGCAAAAAAATTTGTTGAAATAGGAGATAAAATTAAAAAAGGTCAAACGGTGATGATTGTTGAGGCAATGAAGACCATGAATCATGTCCCTTCAACAGCAGATGGAGAAGTAAAAAAAATCTTAATTGAGGACGGACAACCTGTAGAATTCGGTCAAACTTTAGTACTTTTAAAATAATAATCTAATGTTCAAAAAAGTTTTAATAGCTAATAGAGGTGAAATAGCTGTTAGAGTTATCAGAGCTTGCAAAGAATGGGGCATTAAAACTGTTGCGGTTCACTCAAATGTTGATTCTGACTCTATGCACGTAAGGCTTGCTGATGAGAGTGTTTGCATAGGTTCACACCAACCACAAAATAGTTACTTAAATATCTCTTCTATCATGTCAGCGGTCGATTTAACTGGTGCCGAAGCAATACATCCAGGTTACGGCTTTTTATCTGAGAACGCAAAATTTTCAGAAATTGTAAACAGACATGGAATAAAATTTATCGGACCTAGTGCTGACATAATCTCAAAAATGGGAGATAAAATTGAAGCAAAAAAAATAGCAAAAAAATTTGGCCTACCTGTCATCGAAGGTTCTGAAGGTGGAGTTAAATCATTTGAAGAAGCTAAATCAATTTGTAAAGATATTGGTTACCCTGTCCTGATTAAAGCTGCTGGTGGTGGAGGTGGAAAAGGTATGAAAGTTGTTGACGATGAAAGTAAATTAGAAAACCTATTTCTTACAGCTAAATCTGAAGCAAAAAAATTTTTTAATAATGATGAATTATACATAGAAAAATATTTTAAAAATCCAAGACATATAGAAGTACAAGTAATGTCAGGCAAAAACAAAACTGTACATTTAGCTGAGAGAGATTGTTCTGTGCAAAGAAGACATCAAAAATTAATTGAAGAAACACCTAGTCCGGTTTTAACAGACGAAGTAAGAAAAGATCTTTTCGAAAAAACAGTAAAAATGGTTGAACAAATAAACTATGAGGGAGCTGGAACTGTAGAGTTTATTTATGAAAAAGGAAAATTTTATTTCTTAGAAATGAATACACGAGTTCAAGTAGAACATCCAGTTACTGAAGTTCAAACAGGTATAGATATAGTTAAAGAGCAATTGTGGATAGCTTTTACTGGTGATACTGCCCTAAAACAAAGTGATATTAATCCTAGAGGTCATACTATAGAATGCAGAATTAATGCTGAAAACCCAGCTTTAAACTTTCAACCAAGTCCGGGTACGATTAGTGTATGTCATCAACCATCTGGTTTTAGAACGAGAGTTGATGGATCTATTTTTCAAGGTTGTAAAATCACCCCATATTATGACAGTTTAATAGCTAAAGTTATTTGCAAAGGTAGAAATAGAACTGAAGCTATTCAAAGAACATTAAGATCGCTTGATGAGTTCGTTCTAGAGGGAATAACTACAACAATTGACTTACATAAAAAAATTCTTAATCACAAAAAATTTATAAGCTCTGATTTTGACACAAATTGGCTTGGTAAAGAAAAATTCTTTTAAGCAGTGCTACAATTTAATAGTTGTAAATCATAAATAGCATGATCAAATGGAGTTAAGCTGGGATCAGAAGCAAACGTCCAGCCGTTGAATATAAATACTTGCTCATTCTCATTTTTTGTTAAATCCTTAACCTGCATATAAGCGACGCTGTCAATTTTATTATTTACTTTAACCTTGCCACATTTCAAAATTTTAATTTCTAACGGACCAAATTTCTTACTTTCGTTTAAATTTACTTTCAATTCAGAAGATTTTGCTGTTATTTTATCAAGACCAATTAAAATAGCTTGTGAAGATTTTAAACTTTCAACAATTTTTTTTTCTTTTAAATCTTGATTTGAGACAATGATCTCATTTTTTTCTTCAACGCTCTCAAAGCTTGGTTTTATTTCATCAATATTTATTAAAGGAGAAGATGTTATTTTCTCCTCAGCTCTTAATAAATTTGAAAAAATCAAAAAAAAAAACAGAATTAAAAATTTTTTATTTCCATGTATCATATTTTTTTTTCACATTGTTTTTTGTTATTTTAACTGGTTTGAAACTATTGTCTGTTCCTGTTTGATTATGTAAGTGTTTTTTTTGCCATGAAAATTTTTTGTCATTCTTATCTGGAATTTTGTCAATTGTATGATGTATCCATAAATACCAATCAGAAGTAATTTTAGTTGCTTCAATATTTTTAGAGTAAATTACCCATCTATCATTCTTCTTATTTTTATAATATTTGTTTCCATACTCATCTGAACCAACATATTTACCAAAAAATAATGTTTTTAAAAAAGTTCCAAAAGTTTGTTTCTTCCACCAAGTAAATATCATTTTAAAAAACTATATAAAATTTTTAAATCCACACAATTCTAAATTGAATAATTATCTAATAGACACAATATACAATTAATATATATCTAAATAAAGAGATTCCATAAATTTTATGAAAAAATATATTGTTGAAACCTACTATACTTGTACTTTTAAAACAGTTCATAATTTAAATAAT
The DNA here is from genome assembly GCA_902589705.1 of uncultured Pelagibacteraceae bacterium. GTDB lineage: Bacteria > Pseudomonadota > Alphaproteobacteria > Pelagibacterales > Pelagibacteraceae > Pelagilacustribacter. The sequence goes on along the minus strand of CACITX010000005.1, from coordinate 27,862 downwards.
TTAGATGACGCCGAATTATCAAAGATAGATCAAAGAACAGATGGTGAAGTCGAGGTAATAGATGTTAAATTAAACAATAGAAAAACCAAAAAACTTGGTGATAAAAAAGATGTAAAAACAAAGGATAATAACATTAAGAAAGTTTTAGCGACACAAGATGCAAATCCTATAAGAACAAAAAACAGTGACAAAAATAAACCTCTAGAGCTTAAAGTTAAAAATAATTCTAGATTTAAAATGCCAGACAGAAGAAAAGGATACATTCAAAAGGCACAGATCGGGGACCATAAAGTTTATCTTCACACTGGAGAATACGATGATGGCAAAATTGGTGAAATATTTATTGATACCAACAAAGAAGGTGAATTAGTTAAAGCTATGATGAATAACTTTGCTATAGCTATCTCTTTAGGGCTTCAATATGGAGTGCCGTTAGATGAATATGTGGATGCCTTCATAGATACTAAGTTTGAACCATCTGGTAATGTAATTGGAAATGATAGAATATTAAGTGCTTCATCAATTCTTGATTATGTATTTAGAGAACTTGCAATCTCTTATCTAGGTAAAGAGGACTTAGCTCATACCCCTTCAATTGCAAGCTCCAAAAATATAAATTCAGAAAATGGTGATGATAAATTTCTTAAAATAGTTAAAAACATAACTTCCAAAGGATTTGTCAGAAGTAATTATGAGGAAAAACTGGTTGACCTATCTGATGTCAGAATAAATTTGAAAACTAAAAACTAATTTTTTTTAATATCTTTTTTTATACTCAGTTCTTTTAGTTGATTTTCATCAACATCGGAAGGTGCTTTCATCATTAAATCTTGTGCATTTTGGTTCATCGGAAAAAGGGTCACTTCTCTTATATTTTCCTTTTCTGCCAACAACATTACAATTCTATCTACTCCAGGTGCTATACCTCCATGCGGAGGAGCTCCATAACTCAATGCATTTATCATTCCACTAAATTTTTCATCTACTTCCTGTTTGGTATATCCTGCTACTGAGAATAATTTATACATTAATTCAGGTATATGATTTCTTATTGCACCTGATGAAAGCTCTATGCCATTGCATACAATATCATATTGAAAAGCTTTTATATTTAAGGGTTTTTTTAAATCTAAATCTTTAATGTTTCCTTGTGGCATTGAAAAGGGATTATGACTAAATTTAATTTTTTTTGAGTTCTCATCATATTCATACATCGGATAATCAACAATCCAACAAAATGAAAATTGATTTTTATTAATAATGTTTAAATCTTTTGCAATCTTGTCTCTTGCTAAAGACAATATCTTTTCTATTTCTTTTTTTTTACCACAAGCGAAAAATACACTATCTCCTATTTCTGCTTTGCAGATGTTCATTAATTCTTTAAGAGAGGCCTCACTGAAAAATTTTCCTACTGGTCCTTTTCCTTTTATCTCTTTATCTTTCTCTAAAGTAAAATAGGCTAAACCTGAAGCTCCTTGGTCTTTTGCCCACTTGTCAATGTTGTCAAAAAAACTACGAGGTTTATCTTTTGTTTTTTTTGTTATTATTGCCCTCACACTCGAACCTGATTTTACTAGCTTTTTAAATATATCAAATTTGACGTCTTCTCTTGTAAACAGACTTGTTAAATCATGAATTATAAGAGGATTTCTTAAATCTGGTTTATCAGTACCATATTTCATCATTGCTTCTTCATAAGAAATTCTTGGAAATTTCTCATTTGTTATTTTTTTAGATGAAAATTGTTTAAATAAATTTACCATCAATTTTTCCACTACGTTAAAAACATCTTCTTGTTCTACAAAAGACATTTCTAAATCTAATTGATAAAATTCACCTGGACTTCTGTCTGCTCTAGCATCTTCATCTCTAAAGCAGGGTGCTATTTGAAAATATTTATCAAAGCCTGAGACCATAATTAGTTGTTTGAATTGTTGTGGTGCTTGAGGTAACGCATAAAACTTCCCTGGATTTAATCTACTAGGAACCAAAAAATCTCTTGCGCCTTCAGGACTTGAAGAAGTTAAAATTGGAGTTTGATACTCTAAAAAACCAAGCTTAAGCATTTCTGATCTTATAAAAGAAATAACTTTTGATCTTAAAATAATATTTTTATGCATTTCCTCTCTTCTCAGATCAAGAAATCTATACTTGAGCCTTATATCCTCAGGATAATCTTGCTCACCAAAAACTGGGATTGGTAGTTCTTTAGCTTTAGATAAAACTTCTATAGATTGAATAGAGACCTCAATATTGCCTGTTTTTAATTCTAAATTTTCTGTCTCTCTAGATCTTTTAATTACTTTACCAATTATTTTTAAAACTGACTCTGGTTTAGATTTTTCTAAAACAGCAAAATATTCATTACTGTTTTCAATAACACACTGCGTAATTCCATAGTGGTCTCTAATATCCACAAATAATAAATTTCCATGATCTCTTTTTCTATGCAGCCATCCTGCAAGTTGGACAATTTTATTAATGTCTTTTTCACCTAATTCTGAACAATTGTGTGTTCTGTATTTATTCATCGGTCTAGTACTTTTTTTATTAGATTAATATTAATTGATTTTCCAGTAGATAAAGACAATTCATCTACTTCTTTGAGAAATTTAAACATTTTTTCATATGATCTTTCTACATTGTTAATGATAAAATTTGAAATTTTGGGACTTATATTTATTTGATTATCAGACAATGTCTTAGAAATTATTACTTTCAATAGATCGTCTGTTGGAAGTTCAATTCCAATAAATATAAAGCTATTAACTCTTGATTTAAGATCTTTTAAATTTATCTTAAAATCTTTTATTGCACAGATAGAATTAATTAAAACGTAATTCTCAATTTGTTTGGACTGACTTAAAATTGAATACAATAATTCTTCATTAATATTATTATTAAAGTTATCAATAATCAAACATTCAAGATTGCTTAAATTTTTTAATAGTTTATTATCAACATCTTTAGCATCTATTAATTTAATTTTTTTAATTTTTTTTTCTAAAATTTTTGCTAAATGTGTTTTACCAGAACCTGATGCACCAAAAATATTAAGCCATTTGCCAGGCCAGACTGGCCAACCCTCAATTAATTTAAAGGCTGAAAAATTATTACTAGAAATAAAAAAATCTTGTTCGTAATATCTTTTTGAAAATGGAAATTTAAAAATAAGTTGATTCATTATCTATAAAATCTTTATAATCCATATTTCATTTACAAATTGTACACTAACTTTTTCGTTTTTAAGCTGGTTGATTATTTTTTCTAATTTTCCAAGATACTTGATTCTTAAACTTACATAATTTCTATTTAATTCTTGAATATAAATATTTTCAATTGACTCGATTTTTTTAAATTTAGAATTTAAATTTACAAGAGAATTATCCTTATCAAAAAAAAATTTTGCATTTAAAAAAGATGGTGTACTTATATCAATTAAGTTCTTTGATTTGATTAAATTAATAAGTTCTTCTTTAATTTCTAAAATAACTTTTTTATCGAAATCCTCGTTTATTAAATTTTTTTTTTCAAAATTTAAACTTTTTGATATTTCTTTACCTTGAACTTTTAATTTCATGTAAACTTTTTTTGTATTTTTTTCGTCTTCAATAATGACTAAAGCTAAGTTTTTTTTATTATACTCCTTAAATAAATCATTCAAATCTAGATTGAGTAAATTTTCTTTATTGTTATTAACTTTTTGAATGATTTCTATATTTTCTAAAGGAAGAATAAATTCTATTAGATTTTCATTGCTAAGCTGATTCCAATTTATATAAAAAAAGTTTCTATTAAATATGAAAACTTCATTTTCTTTTATATTAATAGGTAAAATATATAATTCTTTATCAAGAATTTCGGAGTAAGAAATTCCTCTTTTGAAAAATAATTGATGAATTTTATCTTTATCAAATGTTACGCTAAAATTTGATAATTCACCTTTTTTCTTTTCTGTGACATTTGAGACTCTATAATAAGTTACCAATTGTTTAATTTGATCAAAATTTAAATCTTTAAGTTTTTCTTTATCTTTTTTTATTAAAATTCTTGCAATAAGTTGATCAAAACCTTTCTTGATAGCCTGATCTGCGAGAGTGTTATTAGATATTTTATCTTTTTTCTCTAATTCGATATTATTAACACTAAAAAAATTAATCTCAGAAAAAAGAGTGTTAGTTTTAAAAAAAACAATTAATATAAAAGTTATTAGAATAAATAATTTCATAAAAATAATTATCTTTATAAATGAAAAAAAACGCAAATAGTTATAAAAAAAGTGGTGTTAACATTTCGTTAGCTAATAAATTAGTCAAACATATATCAAAAATATCTAAAAAGAGTGCAAAAAAATCAAGCAGCCCAATAAACAAAGATACAATTGGTGGATTTGGATCATTATTCGACTTAAGTAAAATTAAAATCAAAGACCCAATAATTGTGTCTTGCACTGATGGTGTCGGAACTAAAATTGATTTGGCTAATAAGTATAAAAAATTTGATAGTATTGGGATTGATTTAGTAGCCATGTGTATAAATGACTTAATCGTGCAAGGTGCTAAACCATTATTTTTTTTAGATTATATTGCTGTTGGTAAATTAAACCTAAGTAAAACAAAAAAAATCTTAAAAGGAATTTTTAAAGGTTGTGAAATCTCTAAATGCAGACTAATAGGCGGTGAAACAGCAGAGATGCCTGGGATTTATTCGAAAGATAAATTTGATTTAGCAGGATTTAGTGTAGGTATTGTTTCAAAAAAAAAATTATTAGATAAAAATAAAGTTAATATAGACGATGTAATATTAGCTATTCCGTCAAGCGGCATTCATTCAAATGGTTTTTCTTTGGTAAGAACGATTTTAAAAAAAAATAAGTTGCCTAGAAACTTAAAAAAAGAAATTCTAAAACCTACCAAAATTTACTCTAAAGAAATTTTAAAATTGGTTGATAAAAATTTGATTAACGCTGCTGCACATATAACTGGTGGTGGTCTAATTGAAAATTTGCTAAGATCTATACCAGAATATTATTCTTTAAACATTGATCTTTCAAAAATTAAGATTAAAAAAATTTTTAAATGGCTTAAAAGTAAAAATATTTCGGATCAGGAAATGTTGCAAACTTTCAATTGTGGAATTGGCTTTTGCGTAATTGTAAAAAGAAAAAATATTACAAAAATAAAAAAAATTTTTTCTAAAAATATGACCCCTTACGAAATAGGCTATATTTCTAAAAGTAATAAGAAAGTAAATTTATCAAATTTTCTAAAATGGTAAAAAAAAATACTTGTGTCTTTATTTCTGGTCAGGGATCAAATCTAAATAATCTTATTTTACGATCCAGAGAAAAAAATTTTCCTATTAAAATTAGCTTAATAATTAGCAATAATAAAAAAGCTTATGGATCCAACTATGCTAAAAAATTCAAAATACCATACTTGTTTATTAATACAAATTTACATAATTACGAGAATAAAATTTTATTAAATTTACAAAAATATAAAATTTCATTTATTTGTCTTGCTGGTTATATGAAAATAATTTCAAGTAACATAATTAAAATTTATAAAAAAAAGATAATTAATATTCATCCTTCTCTTCTTCCAAAATTTAAAGGCCTAAATACTTTTTCTAGAATGTTAAAAAACAGAGAAATAAAAGCAGGATGTACAGTACATTTTGTTAATGAAAAATTAGATAGTGGGAATAATATAATTCAAAAATCATTTTATATCAAAAATAATGATAAAGAAGATGATTTAAAAAGAAAAACTCAAGAACTTGAGTACAAAGCATTCCCGGAGGCTATAATAAAAATTTTTAGATATTCTTAGTTTTTAAAAAAAAAATCTATCTCTTTTTTAGCGTTTTCTATCGAGTCTGAACCGTGAACTGAGTTTTTATCAATTGAAATTCCATATAACTTTCTAATTGTATTTTCTTCAGCATCTTTTGGATTAGTTGCTCCCATTAGTTTTCTATTAGCTACAACAGCATTCTCTCCCTCTAAAATCATAACAACTATTGGACCAGAGGATAAATAATCACACAAATCATTGTAAAAAGGTTTGGATTGATGGACTTTATAAAATTCAGCGGCTTCATCTTTTGTTATTTGAATTTTTTTACTCTCCTTAATCCCCAAATTATTTTCTGTAAAAATTTTTTTTATATTATCTTCTAAATTTCTTTCTACTGCATCTGGTTTTATTATTGATAGAGTTTGTTGTATTTTACTCATAGTTTTCCTCAATTAACTGATTAAGTAATCTAACTCCAAATCCAGTCGCACCTCCAGAGTTCAATGCTCCTCCATATTTTGAAAAAGCCATACCTGCTATATCTAAATGAGCCCAAGGAGTTTTGTTTAAAATAAATCTTTGTAAAAATTGAGCTGCAGTGGTTGAACCTGCTCCACCTACATAATTTATATTTTGTACATCAGCATTTTTAGAGTTCATAAGTTTATCATAGTTTTTATGGAGAGGCATTCTCCAAAGTTTTTCTTCAACTTTTTTTCCAGCATCAAGAATTTGTTTTGATAATTTGTCGTCATTAGAAAATAATCCTGCGTATTCTGAACCCAGGCATACTATTATCGCTCCTGTTAATGTAGCTAAATCAACAATGAACTTTGGTTTGAATTTTCTTTCTGTAAAACTTAATGCATCTGCTAAAACTAATCTTCCTTCTGCATCTGTATTTAAAACCTCAATTGTTTTGCCACTGTAAGATTTAACTATGTCACCAGGTCTTTGAGCAACACCACTTACCATATTTTCTACTAGTCCGACAACACCAATTGCGTTAACCCTTGCTTTTCTCAAAGCTAAATTCTTCATTAACCCTACTACTGCAGCAGAACCTGCCATATCGTAAGTCATGTCTTCCATAAATCTTGCAGGTTTTAAAGAATAACCACCAGTATCGAATGTAACTCCTTTCCCAACAAAAGCTAAAGGTTTCGAAGAATTTTTGGCACCGTTCCACTCCATTGTCACTAAATACGAACCTCTTACACTTCCCATTCCAACGCCAAGTAATGCATTCATTCCAAGTTTTTTTAATTTTTTTTTGTCGTATATAGTTATTTTCAAGCCATCTTTTTTTAATAAATTTATTCTTTTTACGTATTCATCTGGATGTAAAATATTTCCTGGCTCAGAAACTAAATCTCTAGCAAAAAAAGTTCCTTCCTCCAAAGCTTTAAATTTTACTCGATCCTTTGACGAAAATTTGTCTTTAGTGCCTGTAACGTTTATAGAGATTTCTCTTATATCTTTTTTAGTTTTATATTTTTTAAATTCGTAAGATTTTAATTTTAATCCGTGTAAAAAATGACCTACAAAGTTTTTTTGTTTACTATTTATACTGTTAGAATTTAAGCTGTATTTTGGATTTTTGCCTTGGTTAATTCTCCCATACAATTCTGCTCCTAAACTCTCTACATCTATTGCACTTAAATTATTTTTAATTGATATTAATATTATTTTTTTTTTTGAACTAACTTCGAAAACCAATATTTTTTTTTTTAACTCACTAGTTTTTAAAAGATCGTTTATGTAAGAAAAATCATTTTTAGATAAAAATTTTTTTATATATTTTATTTCAAATTTTTCATTAGAAAATAAGATTAGGTTTGATAAATTTTTATTTTTTGTATTATTTGAGTAAGTAATATTTACAGGCATAATTTTTATATTTTTATTGAATTGATGCTGTATATGATCAAAAATATCAAATTTCAATGGTTAATTTATCATAATTAAACCTTTGATTGAATTATCTTTAAAGATGAATTATTTATACATTAAAATCATATGCTTCAAAACAAAATTTATCAAAATTATTCTTTTGAAATAATAAAGTTATTTATAACAATTTTACTTAGTTTATCTTTAATTGCTTGGACTGTACGAGCGGTAAATTTTTTAGATTTAATTGTTGAAAGTGGCTACTCTTTAATTACTTACTTTGAATATTCTATATTAAATATCTTTGGTATAATTACCAAATTTATTCCTTTGTCTTTTTTATTAGCCATTACTATTTTTATACTGAGACAAATTCAGGAAAATGAATTTATTATCTTATGGACATCTGGAGTAAAAAAAATCCAGATTGTAAATCTTTTTTTATTCATTTCTATCATAATTACAATTTTTCACCTTTTTTTTTCAATAATTTTAGCTCCTGCAGCTTTAAATAAATCACGACATTTGTTATCCAATCAAAACTTTACATCTCTTTTACCTACTTTCAAAATTCAAAAATTCACAGATGCTTTTAAAGGATTAACTTTTATAGTGGATAATAAATTTGAAAATAAAATATCAAATATTTTTTTACACGATGACTCAAATAACCTTAAAAATGTATTAGTGAGTAATCAATCGAACAATACAACAACTATAATTGCTAAAAGTGGAGTCGTGGAAGATAAGGCGTTATTATTATATAATGGTAATATAATCTCATCAAAAAATAATTTAGAGAACGAAGTTTTAAAATTTGAAAAAATAAAAATAGACTTAACAGGCTTAACTAATTCAACAATCAAACAACCTAAAATTCAAGAGACTTCAACTCTAAAACTTATTGGATGTGCGAATAATGATTTCTTCAATGATAAAAATTGTAAAGGAAATTTTAAACAAGAAGTTTTTCCAACTTTAAATAGAAGAATTATTTTACCCTTTTTTATACCGCTAATTGCTTTAATCGCCTCACTACTATTAATTAAAACTAAAAAAAAATTATTTTTTAATAATTTTAGTATATTTGGATATTCCTTTATAATTCTTCTTTATGCTGAACTGATTATTAGATTTACAGGAAAAAACTTGTTAATTACTAATTTTTTTGTTTTTTCACCATTTGTACTTTCAATCATGATTTATGCTTTCATCAAATATAAATTTTCAAAAGAGGCAAGTATAGATGAATAATATTATTTTTAACTATTTATTTAAAAACTATTTAAAATCATTTTTTAAAGTTTTTTTATTTTTTTATTCATTTGGATTAATACTAAATTTATTTGAGGAAATTGAATTTTTTAAAAATATTGAAGTTTCTTTTTACCTACCCCTTTTTTTAACAATTATATTTGTTCCAAGTATGTTAATTAATTTGCTGCCATTTATTATATTTGTTTCAAGCTTAAAATTTTTGGTAGATATAAGAAATAATAGAGATTTACTCTCAATGAAAATATTTGGATATTCAAATTTTAAAATATTTATAATATTATCTGTAACTTCTTTTTTGATAGGATGGTTGGCTCTTTTCCTTGTTAATCCATTAACTTCAACTATGTCTAAATACTATGAAAAAACAAAATCAATCTACTCCAAAGATATCGATCATTTAGTTTCTTTTAATAATAATGGTTTATGGATTAAAGAAAATCTCGATCAAGGTTACAGAATAATTACAGCTAATAAATATAATAATGAAAATTTAAATAATGTAATAATATTTAATTTGGATGAAAATTTTATATTAAAAGAAAAAATCTACTCTGAAAAGGTAAATATTAAAGAAAATAATTGGATTTTAAAAAATGTATCAATTTTTAAAAGTAATGAAACTTTAGAAAAAATGGAAACTGCATCAATCACGTCAATCTACACTTATGATAAGATTATTAGTTTGTTTAAAAACTTTGAAACATTATCATTTATAGACCTTATATTGAGATTTAATAATCTCATAAATCAAGGGTACAATAAAATTTTTTTAGAACAAAGTTTACATTCTATGTTGTCTATGCCTTTTTTTTTATTCATTATGTCTGCTTTAGCGTGCATCATGGCTCTTGGAACTCTAAAAAGATCAAACAATGTAAAATTTATTTTAATTGGAATTCTAACATGCGTAATAATCTATTATTTGAAAGATTTAAGTATAGCCTTAGGGCAAACTAATAGAATTTCTTTAAAATTGTCAAATTGGATACCTATCATATCTATTGGTATTTTTAGTTTAATTGGAGTTTTACAAATCAATGAAAAATAAAATTTTTATCTTTTTTATTTTTCTTTTTTTTTCAAAAGCATTCGCTTTAGAGAACTTAGATATTAAATCAAAAAAAATTTCTGTAGATAAAAAAAAAGAGATTACAATTTTTCAAGATGAAGTAATTATAAATGATGAAATGAATAACGTAATTAAAAGTGATTATGTTATATATGATAATAAACTTGAAAAATTAAATATAAAAGGAAATGTAACAATTTCTACAGCAGAGGGTTATTCAATTAAAAGTAAGGATATTATTTTAGATAAAAAAAATAATGTTTTTTTTTCTAAAAGTCCATCAACTATAACGGACATTCAAAATAACGAAATTTTTCTAGAAAATTTTAATTATCAATATAAAGAAAAAAAAATTAAATCAATAGGTGAGATAAAGGTAGTTGATCAAAAAGAAAATATTTATAAATTTTCTCAGATTTATATTGACGAAAAAAGTAAAGAAATATTTGGTACAGATGCTAAAGCTTTTTTAAGTGATAAAAATTTTAAGTTTAATAAAGATAATAAACCAAGAATTTTTTCAAATGCAATTAGTATAAAAAACAATGAGTCAAATTTTATTAAGAGTGTGTTCACTACCTGTAATTACAGAAAAAATGACAAATGTCCTCCATGGGAATTAAGAGCAAAAAATATAAAGCATGATAACCTAAAAAAAACTCTCTACTATGATAATGTGGTAATAAAAGTTTATGATGTCCCAGTCTTGTTTTTACCAAAATTGGCGCATCCCGATCCTACTGTCAAGAGAAGATCGGGATTTCTTGTTCCATCATATTCTGACACAAAAAATCTTGGAGCCGGTATAAATATTCCATACTTTTGGGCCTTGGATAATGATAAAGATCTTACAATTAAAAATAAATTATTTGTAAAAGAGCATCCTTTATTTCTTGGTGAGTATCGTCAAGCTTTTTTGAATTCTGATCTTACTTTAGATTTTGGCTATACAGGTGGTTATAAAAAAGTATCTAGTAACAAAAAAAAGGGAGATAAGTCACATTTTTTTTCAAAATTTAAAAAAAATTATAATTTTTCTGAAAATAAGAAAGCTAACCTTGAAATAAATACTCAGAGTGTATCTAACAAAAAATATTTAAAACTTTATAGAATAGAGTCAGCATTGATTGATAATTATCAGATTAGTTCTCTTAAAAATTCTATAAACTATGAATATTACAATAATGAGAAAGATCAATTATTCAATTTTCGTTCTAGCGTCTTCACTGATTTGAGTGATGATTATAATGATAAATATGAATATATTTTACCTGAAATAAATTTTAATAAAAGTATCTACAGCAATAATTTTGGGTATGGAAATTTTAATTCTAATATAAAGATAAGTAACTACGATACAAATAAGTTTGAAAAATATTTCATTAATGATTTAGATTGGACTTATGATAAAATTTTTGGAAGCCTTCCATATGATGGAAAATTTCTTACTAGTTTAAAAAATGTAAACTATGAAGTAAAGAATGTTAATAATTTAAAACAAGAACTGACACACGAAGTTTTTGGTGCAATAGGATATTTAGCTAGCCTAGATTTAAAAAAAGAAGATACCAAATATAGTAATCATTTACTTTCACCAAAAATACTTTTTAAATATGCACCAAACAGCATGAAAAAAGAAACAGGTGATCATAGATTGCATAATAAAAATATTTTTAGTTTAGATAGGATTAATTCTTCTACAAGTCTTGAAGGAGGAGCAAGTGTAACTTATGGATTTGATTATATAAAATCTTTTAAGAATGATAATAAATTTAATTTTTCAATTGGGCAAATTATAAATGAAAAGAAAACTGATAAAAATAAACCAGACACATCTAGTTTAGATAAAAGATTTTCAGATATAATCGGAGATTTAAATTTTAAAAATAATAATTTTCAAGTTAATTATAAATATTCTTTAGATCAAAATTTCAAAGAGATGAACTATAATGAGATAGAAAGTAAGTATTCATTAGGAAATATTGATTTTAATATAAATTATTTAAAAGAAGAAAAAATTTCAGATCCAAAAGAATATGTAAAATCTTCAATTGAAATAAAAAAAGGGAAAAATGGCTTGTTATCATTAAGCAACAAAAGGAATATTATCACTAATTCTTCAGAATTTTATAATTTGAGTTATGAATATATAAATGATTGCTTGAGAGCAGGACTAGTTTATAGAAGAGAATTTTATAATGACTCAGAATTAGAAGCTGAAAATTCTCTTCTTTTTAAGATTACTTTAAGTCCACTTGGTGATTTAGACACACCTAAATTCTATCAATAATGAAAAGAATAAAATTCATCATCTTCAAAATATGCATAATAATTTTTTTTGTAACACCTTTGAAAGCTTCTAATAACTTTAAGATAATCACAAAGGTTGGGAATGAAATAATCACTTCTTATGAACTTGAGAACAAAATAAAGATTACTTTATTTTTAGCTGGTGAAGAACTTAATCAGTCAAATATTACTGAAATTAAAAATTTATCTTTAAAAGCTTTAATTAATAATAGATTAAAAAAAGAAGAGATAAAAAGATATAAGTATAAAAAGATTAATAATCAAAGGGTTTCAAATTATTTAGAAAGTTTAGCAAAAAAGTTTAATTTACCTGTTAAAGACCTTGATAATTTTTTTAAAATTAATGGATTAGAGTTCAATCTTTTTTTGGAAGAAATTAAAACCGAGTTTCAATGGCAAAGTTTAATTTATCAGATTTATGCAAAAAAAATTAACCTCGATGAAAAAGAGATAGCTAATGAGCTTAATAAAATAATTTTAGAACAAAAATTAATCATTGAATATAATTTATCTGAAATCGAAACAAAATTTTTAAAAGAAAATGAATTGAAAGAGGTCATAGATTATATAAATAATTTTAATTTTAAAAAAGCAGCCCAAAAATATAGTATTTCTACATCAGCTATTGATGGCGGGAATATCGGTTGGATAAATTCTGAAAGTTTATCAAAAAACATTCTTGGATTATTAAAAGATTTAGATATCGGAGAGTATACAAAACCTATAAAAAGAGATGACTCATTTTTTATTTTTTATTTAAATAATAAAAGAAAAATTTCAAATTTTGATAAAGATAACTTGGAGAAATTAAAAAAGTCAATTATTGACAAAAAGACAAATGATTTATTAACAATGTACTCGAATAACCATCTATCAATTAAAAGAAATAAAACTCTAATTGATTATCAATGAAGAAAAAAATTATCATAGTTTTTGGCGACCCTAACAGTATTAATTCTGAGATAATTTTTAAATCCTGGAAAAAATTAGATAGGTCAGTAAAAAAAAGAATTTATTTAGTAGCTAATTATAATTTAATTTTAAGTCAATTTAAAAAATTGAACTATAAAATTAAATGTATTTTAGTAGATAATATATATGAGAAAAATAGCAGCGATAGTTTAAAAATAATAAATATTAATGTAAAATTTAAAAGTCCATTTTTACTCTCAAGAGAAAGTTCCTCTAAATTTATAAATCAATCTCTTACTTTTGCTCATAAATTAGCATTAGACAAAAATGTAGCTGGAATAATTAATTGTTCGATCAACAAAAAAATTCTCTCAAATAAAAAAATTGGTGTGACTGAGTTCTTATCTAAAAAATGTAATCTAAAAAAAAATTCCGAAATTATGCTGATATATAATAAAAGTCTTTCAGTAATTCCTTTAACAACACATCTTGATCTAAAGAAAGTTTCATCAACCATATCTAAATCCATGATTGTAAATAAAATATTAAAAACAAGATATTGGTTTAAAAAAAATTTTAGAATTGATCCCAAAATTGCTGTGCTTGGTTTAAACCCACATAATGGAGAAATGAGAAAAAATTCCGAAGAAATTAAAAAAATATTTCCAGCTGTACAAAGTCTAAAAAAACAAAGACTAAGAATAGACGGACCATTAGTGGCCGATACTATTTTTATTAAAGATTTTAAAGATTACGACATTATAGTTGGAATGTATCATGATCAAGTACTGGGTCCATTCAAAACTTTATTTAAATTTGATGGCATTAATATTACTTTAGGATTAAAATACTTAAGAGTATCCCCTGATCATGGAACTGCTGTAAATTTAATTGGAAAAAATAAAGCCAATCCAGAAAGTCTGGTAAAATGTATAAATTTTATCAGCAAATTTTAAAATGGTGTTTACAAAAAAATCGCTTGGACAAAATTTTTTAATCGATAAAAATATTATAAAAAAAATTATAAATTCAACTATTGTAAAAAATAAAAATATAATTGAAATTGGTCCGGGTAAAGGTGCATTAACTGATGAAATTTTGAAAAGAAATCCAAAATCTTTAAAACTAATTGAAAAGGACAATCAATTATGTAAATTTTTAAAAAATAAGTATTTAAACAATCAAAATATAAAAATTTTTAATCGTGATATACTCAACTTTAATTTATGTAAAGTTTCTGAAAAAAATTCAATTATATTTGGTAATTTGCCTTATAATATTTCATCGCAGATTTTAGTAAAAATTATTAAATTTAAAAATTTGACCTCAAAATTTACTAATATCATTTTTATGTTTCAAAAAGAGCTAGGAGAAAAAATTGTTAGTAAATTTCCTTCCTCAAATTACGGAAGATTATCAATTTTAGCTAATTATAAGCTAGAAATTAAAAATAAATTTTTTATTTCTGCTAATTGTTTTTTTCCTAAACCAAAAGTTACGTCAATGGTTATTCATTTCAAACCAAAATTCAATAGTAAATATAAGATAAATAATTTAGAAAATTTAGAAAAAATTACAAATATGCTTTTTTCTAAAAAAAGAAAAATGATAAACAAAAGTTTAAAAAAAATACTAACTGACAGCCAAATAAAAAAAATTCCAAATTTAAAAATTTCTTCGCGTCCTTCTGAAATTAGCCCAGAAACTTATTATAAAATTACTGAATTAACTGAGAAAAATTGAGTTTTTTTTGTTACTAGAAATAATATTTTCAATTTGTTTAAAACAAGCATCTAAATTTTCATTAATAATTACATAATCATAATCAATCCAGTTTTTAATATCTTTTTCGAAAGCATTTAATCTTTTTTCAATTTCCTCTAAGGTATTTTGGTTTCTTTTTACCAACCTTTTCCTTAGTTCTTCTTTGTTTTTTGCAATTAAGAAAATTTTTATTAATTTCAAATTTTTGAACTTAGATAGTTGTTTGTTTCCTTGCCAGTCAATATCAAATATTATGTCATTATTTTTTATTACTGTGTCTACTGTTTCTTTTAGGGTTCCGTAATAATTATCGAAAATTTTTGCATATTCATAAAATTTTTTTTGTTTTACTAATTCTTTGAATTTTTTGTCAGTTATGAAGTGATAATCAACTCCATCAATTTCGTTTGATCTAGGTGACCTTGTTGTGTGAGAAACTGAAATTTTAAATGTTTCATACTTTTGTTGAATTTTTTTTGTTAACGTAGTTTTGCCTACACCTGATGGTGAGGACACTACAACCATGATATTATCTTTATCATGGCTCATCATCTTTTAATCCTAAGAAAATTAGTTGCTTGCTTTACTTTCAATGAACTTAATTGCATCTCCGACAGTTAAGATTTTTTCAGCTTCGCTATCAGATATTTCAGAACCAAATTCTTCTTCAAAGGCCATAACTAATTCTACTGTGTCTAAACTGTCTGCACCCAAATCATCTATAAAACTTGCTTCATCAGTAACTTTTTCTTCTTCAATACCTAGATGATCGGCTACAATTTTTTTAACTTTTCCTTTAATTTCGTCTGACATGAGATCCTTTCGTATAATTGTATAATTCTTATTAAATTAATAATTAGAATTGTCAAGACATATACATACCTCCATTAACATGTATGGTTTCGCCATGAATATATCTTGAAATATCAGATGCTAAAAAAGCTACGGTATTTGAAACGTCCTCTGGCACTCCTAGGTTGCCAGAAGGTATTTTATCTATTAAGATTTTTTTAAAATCTTCGTCAATCTTATCTGTCATCAATGTCTTTATAAAACCGGGAGAGACACAATTAATATTTATATTTTTTTTTGCATACTCTAAAGATAAGCTTTTAGAAAAAGCTACTATTGCAGCCTTAGAAGCAGCGTAATTAGCTTGCCCAATATTTCCTGTATGGCCAACTATTGATGTAATATTTATTATCTTTCCATATTTTTTCTTTAACATTTTTTTAATAACATATTTACACATTAAAAAACTCGAAGTTAAATTTATATCAAGTACTTTTTTCCAATTTTCTTGGGTCAATCTTATTGAAAGGTTGTCTAAAGTGATTCCTGCGTTATTAATTAGAATATCTATTCCATTTAACTTTTTATCGATTTTATTAATTAGCTCTTCAATTTTATCGTGTTCTTCTAGCTTGAAAATTTCAATCTCTATACCATTAAACTCTTTTTTTAGGTTATTTAATTTTTCCTGATTTGTACCGCTAGCCACTATTTTAGCACCTAAATCAAAAAATTTTTTTGTTAAACTTCTTCCTATTCCCCCAGAAGCTCCTGTAATAAACACTTTTTTATCTTTAAAATTTATCATTTAAATTTTTAATATCAGCAATTGAGTTAATTGAAAAGCAGTTTGCTCCCTTGATTGTTCTTTTTGTCATACCTGTGAGAACTTTACCTGGTCCAATCTCTACAAAATTTTTGACACCTTCTTTATGCATATTTAAAATACTTTCTCTCCATCTAACAGTAGAATAAATTTGATCAATTAATAATTTTTTTATTTTTTCTGCATCATTTTCAGGACCAGCAGTAACATTATTTATAATGTTTATTTTTGGAGATTTGAAGTTTGTTTTGTTAATTTTTTCTTTCATTTTTTCAGCGGCAGGTCTCATTAATAAACAATGAAAAGGCGCGCTCACTTTTAAAGGTATAGTCTTAATATTTTTTTCTTTAAGTTGAATTTGGAAATCTTTAACATTATCTTTATCACCACTCACAATTACCTGTCCATCAGCATTATCATTTGCAATCTGACAAATTCCTTTTTTATTTTTTCGACTATTAATTAAATTTTGAATTTCATCCGTTTTTAAACCTAAGATCGCTATCATGGATCCTTTTCCTATTGGAACTGCTTCTTGCATGGCTTTTCCTCTCTCATGAAGAAGATATACAGCGTCATTGAAATTTAAAGAATCAGAGCAAACTAATGCACTGTATTCTCCAAGTGAATGGCCAGCAAAATATTTATATGATTTTAAATTTAAACCAAATTCTTCAGATAAAATTTTAAATATTGAATAACTAACTGTCAAGATTGCTGGTTGAGTATTTTTTGTTGATTGTAATTCATTTTCAGGGCCTTCAAGAATTATTTTTGAGATTGAATATTTTAATTTTTCATCTGCTTCCGCAAAAATTTGTTTTACAGAGTTAAAATTTTTGTAAAACTCTAATCCCATTCCTATTGATTGTGATCCCTGACCCGGAAATAATAAAACGCTCATTTATATCAATTTATTTAACAAATATTAGTATTGCTATAACTCTTCATTATAGTATAAACCACTTTTTAAAAACAAATAATAACAAATTTTAACTATAAAAATGGCTTTTTACGAAAATACTTTAGTTCTTAAACAAGACTTAGCTGAAAAACAAGTTAAAGATATTAGAGAAAGTTATAACGAATTAATCAGTAAATCATCTGGAAAAGTTATAAAAGTAGAAGAATGGGGATTGTTAGGACTTGCACGTAAGATTGCTAACTATAGAAAAGCTTTTTTTATTCATTTTAAGTTTGAAGGAGATAAAAAAACTGTTAATGAATTTGAAAAAAAAATTAAATTAGACAACTCAATTATAAGACACTTAACTGTAAGATATAAAAAACTAGATACAAAAAATGAGTTTTTTAATAAAAGAGCTTAATTAAGATGAAGAGAAAAAATAAAAAATTTCAAAAAAAAGGTCAAAATTCTTTAAATAAATTAAGTTTATTTCAAAAAAATGATGGCAGGCATTCAAGAAAGTGTCCTTTGTCTATTAAAAATGCTCCTATTGTTGATTATAAAAACATCAATTTATTAAAGAAATATTTGTCGGAAAATGGAAAAATTCTTTCATCAAAAATTACATCTGTGTCGTATAATAAACAGAGAAAGTTAACCAAAGAAATAAAAAAAGCTAAAATTTTAGGTTTGTTATAAATGGAGATAATTCTTTTAGAAAACATTCAAAATCTCGGAAATATTGGAGATAAAGTAAAAGTAAAAGACGGTTATGGAAGAAACTTCCTTTTAAAACAAGGAAAAGCATTAAGATTTAATAAAGAAAATCAGGAACTAGTTGATAATCAAAAAGATAAACTTAATAAAAAAAATAATGAAATAAAAAAGAAGTTTAAAGAAATAGCCAATATGATTAACAACAATTCTTTTACTTTTTTTAAAGAAAGTAAAGAGAATGGAGATCTTTATGGCACGATAAAACCGAAAGAAATAGCAAACTTAGTAAAACAAAATTCAAAAGCTGAAATTAATCCATCTCAAATAATTCTTAAAGAAGAAATAAACAAAATTGGTGTATTTAAGGTTGAGATTAATTTTCA
The DNA here is from genome assembly GCA_902589705.1 of uncultured Pelagibacteraceae bacterium. Taxonomy (GTDB): domain Bacteria; phylum Pseudomonadota; class Alphaproteobacteria; order Pelagibacterales; family Pelagibacteraceae; genus Pelagilacustribacter. The sequence goes on along the minus strand of CACITX010000005.1, from coordinate 9,207 downwards.
CTCTGAAGTAAAAGCAAATATTTCTTTAAAAGTAGACAAAGTTCAATCAAAGTAACTTTTCCACAGAACCATAAAAAAAGTGCGTAACTTTTTACTTTAAACCATTGTTCTTTAACATATTATTGATTAGTGAAAGAAATAAATTCCTTAAAAACTAAATCAAATAATAAACAACCCTCAAATCTAGAAGCTGAACAAGCATTGTTAGGTTCTGTTTTAGTTAATAACGATATAATTGATGAGATTTCAACTTTAGTAAACTCTAAAATTTTTTACGACCCAGCACATGTAAAAATTTATGAGGTAATTGAAAGTTTGAATAATAAAGGGATGATTGCAAATCCAATCACTTTGAAAAATTTTTTTGAAAAAGACAATATGTTAAATGAGGTTGGTGGAACAGAGTATCTTGTAAAACTTACAAGGTTTTCTGGTTCTTCAAAGCAAGCCATTGATTATGCGAAAATAATCCATGAAATGTACTTAAGGCGAGAGCTAGTTCAAATATCTGATAAATTATCAAATGATACACTTAACGCAAGTTCAGAGGAACACAATGCAGAAATTATAATTGAAAATACAGAAAAATCTCTTTTTGATTTAGCGGAAAGAGGGAGTTTCTCTCAATCTTTTTTAAAATTTAATCAGGCTTTAGATCAAACAATACAAATGGCTACAATGGCTATGCAAAGTGATCAAGGAATAGTTGGTGTCCCGACTGGATTGACTGATCTTGATGAAAAGTTAGGAGGATTGCATAGATCTGACCTTATCATTTTAGCTGGAAGGCCTTCTATGGGTAAAACTGCTTTAGCTACTAATATAGCATACAACGCTGCTCAAAATATTTTAAATAAACAAGAAAAATCATCTATAGCATTTTTTTCTTTAGAAATGTCATCAGAGCAACTTTCAACTAGAATTTTATCGGAGCAAGCAAAAATTAAATCTGATGATATTAGAAGAGGTAAAGTTACGGAGGAAGAAATTAATAGATATATTGAAACATCAAGAAATATTTATAATTTACCTTTATATATTGATGAAACCCCTGCAATTACAATTGCAACTTTAAGTAACAGGGCTAGAAGAATTAAAAGATTGTTTGGACTAAGTTTAATCGTAGTTGATTATATTCAGCTCATGAGATCTAGTTCAAACAAAAATGATGGACGTGTTCAGGAAATCTCAGAAATTACTCAGGGTCTTAAAGCTTTGGCAAAAGAACTTTCGGTTCCAGTTTTAGCTTTATCTCAACTTTCAAGAGCTGTAGAACAAAGAGATGATAAGCAACCACAATTGGCTGATTTAAGAGAGTCTGGTTCAATTGAACAAGATGCAGATGTTGTAATGTTTGTTTATAGAGAGGCTTATTACCTGGAGAGAAAACAGCCTAAACTAGGTTCTATTGAACATGCTGAGTGGCAATCAAAAATGAACGATGTTAATGGACTTGCGGATATTATTCTAGGAAAACAAAGACATGGTCCGACCGGAACAATTAAAGTTGAGTTTGAGGGAATTTATACAAAATTCAAAGATTTAAGCAAAAATTAGTCATAATTTTTTCTTTAGTTATAAAAAAATTAAGATATATCTCAATTGTTCCAATGCTTGATAGTATTTATAAAAAAATAATTACTGATTTTTCAAAAATAACATTATTTTTTTTATCAATCTTAATAGCATTTTCACTTTATCAAGCTAAAAACTTTAATTTAGATGCCTCCTCAGATGCTCTTTTACTTGAAGGAGATCCTGATCTAAAATATTTAAGAGAAGTAAACGAAACTTATGGATCTAAAGATTTTCTAGTTTTAACTTATACCCCTATATCAAGTTTTACTGAAAAAGAAACTATCTTAAATCTTCAATTGCTTAAATCCAAAATTGAAAAATTGACTTGGGTAGATAGTGTAATAACCGTAATTGATGTTCCCCTCTTAAAAAGCACAGATGAAGGATTAATGGAAAGACTAAAGAATTATAAAACCTTAGCCTACCCTGAGATAGACAGAGAAAGAGGTTTTGAAGAAATTATAAATAGTCCAATTTATAGAGATTATGTAATCAGTAAAGACGGTAAAACATCAGGCATTGTTGTTTATCTTAAGAAAGATAAAAGATTAGCGGAATATATCAAAATTAAGGATAAGTATTTTAATCAAATTAATGAAACAGGATTATCAAAAGAAGAAAGAGTAAATTATAAAAAATTTATTAAAGAATATGAAGATTATAAAAATTTATACAATACAAGAAACCACCAAAATATAACTGAGATAAGAGACGTAATAAGTAAATATGGAGAAAATTCTAAAATTCATTTAGGCGGTATTCCCATGATTTCTGATGATATGATGAGTTTCATTAAAAGTGACATACTCATTTTTGGTATTGGGGTATTTATTTTTATTGTGTTAACACTTTGGTTTATATTCAGAAATTTTAAATGGGTGATAATGCCATTATTAGGCTGTGCAACTTCAGTTGTAATCATGATCGGTTTATTAGGTTTAATAGGATGGAAAGTAACGGTAATTTCATCAAATTTTATTGCATTAATGCTTATTTTAAATATGGCGATGAATATACATTTAACCGTAAGATTTTTACAATTAAAAAAAGAATTTCCTCATCTAACAAAAAATGAAACTGTGGTCGAAGCTAGTAAAAAGATGATGTTACCAATTCTTTATACAGTGTTAACAACAATATGTGCATTTCTATCATTGGTATTAAGTGGTATTAAGCCTATAATAGATTTTGGCTGGATGATGACTTTAGGATTAATAGTTTCATTTTTAGTCACATTTTTGTTGTTACCATCATTAATTAGCCTGCTGGCATCTGAAACCGAAATAGGTCTAAAAGATTCAGAAAAATCTTTCATAACTTCTATCTTAGCGTCTTTTACAAAAAAATACGGAATAATTATTTTTGGATCTACATTTTTGATAATTGTTTTCAGCGTTGTTGGTGTAACAAAACTCGAGGTAGAAAATAGTTTTATAAATTATTTTGATAAAGAAACTGAAATTTATAAGGGGATGAAGAAAATTGATGATGACTTAGGTGGAACAACTCCATTAGATATTATCATCAAATTTCCATCAAAAATAAAAGAAACTAAAACTACAAATGATGAATTTGATGAGTGGGATGAAGAAAATACTAGTAGTGAGGACAAGTCTAAATATTGGTTTACGAGAGATAAAATGGATAAAATTATAAAAGTTCACGATTATTTAGACTCATTGCCTGAAATTGGAAAAGTTTTATCATTTGGATCTATATTAAGAGTAGCTGAGGATTTAAATAATAAAAAATTACAAAGTCTGGAAATTGCAGTCTTATATAGTAAAATACCTGATGTAATTAAAAAAGAAATTGTTTCACCTTATATATCTGTTGAAAAAGATGAGGCTAGAATAAGTGTAAGAATAAAAGACTCTTTAAAAAATCTAAGAAGAAATGATTTAATTAATAAAATTAATTCAGAGATAAATACTAAGTTAGGTTTGAATAAAGATGAATATAAGTTAGCCGGTGTTTTAATCTTATTTAATAATTTGTTACAGAGTTTGTTCAAATCACAAATATTAACTCTTGGTATCGTAATCCTTGGAATTTTTTTAATGTTTTTTGTTTTATTTAGAAATACTACACTTTCATTAATAGGCGTTGTTCCTAACTTTTTAGCTGCTTTTTTTATTTTAGGTATTATTGGCTTGCTTGGAATTCCTTTAGATATGATGACAATAACTATAGCTGCTATAACTATTGGTATAGCAGTGGATAATAGTATTCATTATATTTACAGATTTAGAGAAGAATTCAAAAAAATTAATAATTATAATAAAACTTTAGACCGATGTCATAACACTGTTGGAATAGCCATTTTAAATACTTCTATTACTATTGTTTTTGGTTTCTCAATATTAGTGCTATCTAATTTTATACCTACTATTTATTTTGGTATATTCACTGGAATTGCTATGCTTTTAGCAATGATTTCGGTCTTAACTTTACTGCCAAAATTGATTCTTAAATATAAACCATTCGGCAAAGAAAATAATGATCTTGCTCTATGATTGATGCATTGCAAGAACATATAACTAGTATAAATTTTTTTGATATTTTTGTTGTTATAATTATGATTTACAATGTTGTTCAGTGTTTCTATAAAGGTTTCTCTCTAAGCTTAATTTCATTTTCAAAATGGGTATTGTCTACAATCATAACTATTATTTTAGTCCCAAAATTACAACCTATAGCAAGTGAATATATTCAGTCTGAATTTATAAATAATGTAGGTTTAGGTGCCACAATTTTTATTTTTACTCTTTTTATTATAATTATTATTGGAAAAACTTTAAGTAAAGCTGTTACTTGGACTGGAGTTGGCTCTATTGATAAAGTATTTGGATTATTATTTGGTTTTTTTAAAGGTTACATTGTGTGTGTATGTTTGTTTTCTATATTTAATTGGTTTTATCCTTATCAGAATTGGGGTATATCAGCAGAAGATGCAATTTCATTTAATTTAATAGAAAAAGGAAGTAACTTATTAATAGAGGAATTCCCTTCAAGTGAGGATTTCATAGATACAAAAGAAAAAATTGAAAAAATTTGACTCAGATAAATTAAGAGAAGAATGTGGAATTTTTGGAATTTCAAATCACGTCGAATCTTCTGCGCTAGTAGCCCTTGGTCTTCATGCATTACAACATAGAGGTCAAGAAGGTTGTGGTATAGTTTCATTTGATGGTAAAAATTATCATTCAGAAAAAAGACAAGGTTTAGTTGGAGATCATTTTACAAACTCTGAAACCTTAAAAAAACTTCCTGGTAGTTTTGCTGTAGGACATAATAGATACTCTACTACTGGAGAAACATCTTTACGAAATATTCAGCCTTTCTTTGCTGATCTCTATATGGGAGGTTTGACCATAGCACACAATGGAAACTTAACTAATGCACTTTTATTAAGAGAATCATTAGTTAAAGAAGGAGCAATTTTTAGAACAACAAGTGATACTGAAACAATTGTTCAGCTAATCGCAAAATCTAAAAGAGATAAATTTACTGATAAATTAATAGATGCTCTTTTTCAAATACAAGGTGGTTATTCACTTGTGATGCTTACGAATAAAAAACTTGTTGGTGTGAGAGACCCCTATGGTATTAGGCCATTAGTAATTGGTAAATTAAAAGACTCATATATTTTTGCTTCTGAAACTTGTGCTCTTGATATTGTTGGAGCCACTTTTGTAAGAGAAGTAGAAAATGGTGAGATAGTTGTTGTCGAGAAAGGCAAAATTAAATCTATTAAACCTTTTCCAAAACAAAAACAAAGGCCATGCGTATTTGAATATATTTATTTTGCAAGACCAGATAGCTTAATAAATAATAAATGTGCTTACGAATATAGAAAAAGCCTTGGAATTGAGCTAGCTTTAGAGACAGATGTAAATGCAGATTTAGTTGTTCCAGTCCCCGATTCAGGTGTGCCCGCTGCTTTAGGTTATGCTGAACAATCTAATAAAAAATTTGAATTGGGTTTAATTAGAAATCATTATGTTGGTAGAACTTTTATTGAACCAACTCAAAATATTAGAAGTTTAGGCGTTAAACTTAAGCTAAGTTCTACAAAAACAATAATAAAAAATAAATCTATAATTTTAATAGACGACTCTTTAGTGAGAGGAACCACTTGTCATAAAATAGTTAAAATGCTTTATGAAAATGGAGCTAGAGAAGTTCATGTTAGGATAGCCTGCCCAGAAATTAAATACCCAGATTTTTATGGCGTAGACATGCCTACAAAACAAGAATTATTAGCCTATAAAAAAAACAACCGTGAAATGTGTAATTATATAAATGCAAAATCTCTAAAATTTTTAAGTCTAGAAGGGTTATACAAGGCACTTACGGGAACGAAAAGAAATCCAAATTACCCTCAATTTAGTGACCACTATTTCACTGGCGACTATCCAATTAAGCCTAATGATAATTTAAATGGTTTCAAAGTAAAGCAACTATCATTATTAAGCGGAAAATCAAATAACTAGTCTAAAATTTTAATCTTGTTGTTATTATCTAAGTAAATAATTGAACCGTTGATCAAAATAGGATTACTTTTAATTTTAGATGGTAATTTTGTAATATTTTCGATTTGCCCATTGATGTTAAAAAAAGCTAAATATTTTCTATTTATAAATATTAGAAGTTTATTGTTTGCTAAAAAAAAATTATGAGTTTCCAACTTATTTTTATTTTTAAGTTGTAAATATTCAGATAATTGATCCTTTAAATTGTATGAGTATATAATTTCACCATCATCTAATTTGGCTGCTATTAAATAGTTATTTTTTGTGATTAAAAAAATATATTCATTATTTATAATTGGCTTTTTGTCAGATGAAAAATTTGTATTTCTTAATATATTTCCTGTCTGTGAATTTATCAAATATGAAAATTTGTTTGATGAAACTACAATTTTATTTTTATGATATACGATTTGATTACCATTAAATAGATTATCAGTAGTTAAATCTAATGATTGATTTAAATTTAAAAACCAATTTATTTTCTTAGTATTAAGATTTATTGAATACAGAGATCCAAATGAATTTAGGAATAGTAGGTTATCTTTTGTAATTGAAAAATTATTAACAAACTGATTTGTTACTTTTGTTTCCTCAGTTTGTATTGATTTGATTATTTCTCCATTTTTTTTTTTTAAAAAAAAAACATTATTCTTTATGTTAGCAACAATTAACATCTCACCATGAACTTTTAAATTTGATTTGAATGGAATTTTAAAGTTTTTTGCCCACAACAAAGAATTTGTTTGGAGATCGTAAGCATAAATATAACCTAAATTATCTGCAATAAATAAAATATTATTTTCAATTATTAAACTGATATTTTTTTTTAATTTTTTATATCTTTTTTTGTAAAAGTTAAATTTTGAAATTATCTTATTTTTATTTATCGAATAAATAATTATGTTTCCTCTTATATCGCTCAAAATAATGTTATTTTTATAGTATAGCAGTTGCTTACTAGATGCATACTTTGTAATTTTTTTACTTTTAAGAATTAATTGATTGTTATTATTATATTTAAAATTATCAAAATTATTAGAATCACTATAAAAAGTATCTTTCCAATGATTGTTTGTTACAATATCAGAGAGGCTAAAAATAAATTTTTTATCTAAATTTATTACCGTATCAAAAATTTTTTTTGAGCTAGATATGTTCTTGAAATCGTTAAAAAGACTGTCATTAGCAGACTGTGTTAAATTTTCATTTTTCCAAATACCTGTTTTATCATCGAATGAACAACTAGATAAAATAAATAAAATTATTATAGCGTAAAATAATTTCATTAATTTATTTTTCTAAAACTTCATTTATTATTGGTTTTAAAGAAGAATTTTGATCAATTAAATTTTTCAGTAAATCTTTTCCTTCTTCTTCATCAGAATTTTTAATTAAATATAACGCTTTCTTGAAAATTATAAGATCATTTGTTTTTTTTGCTGCATTAGATTTTTCTACAATATCAAAATATTCTATAATCTTATTTTTATCTAAAACTAAATTTTTTTCTATGATTGTATTTAATGCTAAAATTGAATAAAACTTGTTTTTGCTAAGAATTATTTCTTCGTAAATCTTTTTTGCACCCTCTTTTTGATTTGATGATAAGTATATTCCAGCTTGAATATATTTTTGTCCAGTTTTAATATTTTTTTTTTCTTTAAACTCACTTAATAAAATAACAGCAATAACTGCCGCTAATAAAATAGTAATAAATACAAATATCTTATTCTTGTGAAGCATATAAAAATCTTCTAGAAAATTTTTTGTTTCTTTTTTATTTTCTGGGTTTTCTTGCATTTAAAAAATTTTTGAAAGTTGGGAATTTTTTTAATTTTACTTCTCTAGTATATTTTTTTGTAGCTTTTTCAATTATTCTGTTCAAGTTTGCATATCTTTTAACAAATTTTGGGTAAAAACCGCTCAATCCAAGCATATCATCTGTTACTAATATTTGGCCATCACAATGTAGCGAAGAACCTATTCCTATAGTAGGTATCTTTAAATTAATAGTAATTTTCTTAGCAGCTTTAGGCGTTAAACATTCCAAAACTATTGAGAAAGCTCCTGCTTTTTCAATTTGCTTAGCTTCTTTTAATAAAGAATTAGAAGCGTTTTCAGTATTTCCTTCTAGTCTGAATTTTTTTTTGAATTGTGGTGTATACCCTATATGTCCCATAACAGGTATTTTTTTACTTACTAAATATTTAATTATTTTATAATTGTCTTTATAGCTTTCTAGTTTAATTGCATCACAGCCTGTTTGTTTTAAAACTAATTTTGCATTTTTTAATGCTTTTTTATTATTGTTGTAAGTATTATTAGGCATATCAACAACCAAAAGTGAATTTTTAATTCCTTTTCTTACGCTTAAGGCATGTTGAATGATGCTATTAAGGCTTATCTTTTTTGTGCTTTTATAACCATAAAGCACATTTGCCACGGAGTCTCCTACTAAAACTATATCACAGTATTTATCTAATATTTTTGCTACATTTTTAGAGTAAGCAGTAAGACTAACAATTTTAGATTTATTTTTTTTTAGTAAAATTTTTTTAATTTTTGAATTCATTATTCTAATTCTATTGTGCTTGGTGGCTTAGAAGTTATGTCATACACAACTCTATTAATGCCTTTAACATTATTCACAATTTTATTAGATATTCTATCTAAAAAATTTTTTGGAAAGTTGAAATAATCTGCAGTCATGCCATCTTGTGATATGACTGCTCTCAGTAAGCAAATATTTTCATAAGTTCTAGAATCACCCATAACTCCGACTGTTTTAATTGGAAGTAATGCTGCATACGCTTGCCAAATATTATGATAAAGATTATTTTTAATCAATTCTTCAATATAAATATAGTCAGCTTCTTGAAGAATTTTTATTTTCTCCAAAGTAATTTCTCCTAAAATTCTTATACCTAATCCAGGTCCAGGAAATGGGTGTTTATAATTTATTTCATTTACTAAATTTAACGATTTACCTAAAACTCTCACTTCATCTTTAAAAAACTCTTTTAATGGCTCAAGAAGTTTAAATTTCATGATTTTTGGAAGACCTCCAACATTATGGTGAGATTTTATTTTAGAA
>CACITX010000004.1 GCA_902589705.1 uncultured Pelagibacteraceae bacterium | reverse complement strand
AAAAAGAAATATTAGAAAAGATATTAAAAGACTAATGGCAGAAAAAATAATAGTTCCCACTCTTGGTGAGTCAGTCACAGAGGCAACAGTATCGAAATGGCTAAAAAATCAAGGAGAGAAAGTTGTAGCTGACGAACCCATTGTTGAGCTCGAAACAGATAAAGTAAATGTTGAAGTGCCAGCACCAAGCAACGGAGTGCTAAGCAATATTACAGTAAAAGAGGGTGAAACAGTCAATGTCGGGTCCCTTCTTGGAACAATTAATGGAGGCACAAGTGCTCAACCAGCGGTAAAAGAGGTAAAAAAATATAATCCTCCTCCTAAACAAGAAAAAGAAATTAAAAAAGAAGTTAAACCAATTATAGAGGAAATAAAAAAAACACCTCCAATAAAAAAACAAGCTCCAGTTAAAAAAATTGAAGTAGCACAAGCTACCAAGGAAGAAGAACCTTTGATACTCGATCAAGTACATGAGGAGGTTTTAATTAGTAAAAATATTTCTCAAAAACCACAAGAAACAAGAGTAGCTCCCTCAGCCAGAAAAATGGCAGTAGAGTCAAATATAGATTTATCTAAAATACAAGGCACAGGAAAAAATGGAACAATTTTAAAAGAAGATATTATGAGTTTAATGGGTTCCAAACCTTCTCCATCAGAAAGAAAAATTAAATACGGCCCTGAAGAGAGAATTAAAATGACAAGGTTGAGACAAACAATTGCAAAAAGATTAAAGGAAGCCCAAGAAAATGCAGCAATGTTAACTACATTTAATGAAGTAGATATGAGTGAAATTATTTCGATGAGAAATCAATATAAAGATGAATTTTTAAATAAATACGGAGTAAAACTAGGTTTCATGTCTTTTTTTGTAAAAGCATGCGTAATTGGTTTAAAAAATTATCCTGCAATCAATGCTGAAATACAAGGCAATGAAATAGTTTACAAAAATTATTATAATATAAGTATAGCCGTTGGAACTGACAAAGGCTTAGTGGTTCCTGTTTTAAGAAAGACTGATGAAATGTCTTTTGCAGATATTGAAAAAAATATTGGTGATCTTAGTCAAAAAGCTAGAGATGGAAAAATTACCATAGAAGACTTACAGGGTGGAACTTTTACTATCACTAATGGAGGAATATATGGTTCTATGTTATCTACTCCAATTTTAAATCCACCTCAATCAGCAGTTCTTGGAATGCATAATATTGTACAAAGACCTGTGGTAGTTGATGGAAATGTTGAACCTAGGCCAGTGATGTATTTGGCTTTATCTTATGATCATAGAATTATTGATGGAAAAGAAGCAGTTTCATTTTTAAAAATAGTAAAAGAGTGTCTAGAAAAACCTCAAAGACTTTTTCTTAACATATAATTATGGAAAGTAATTTTGATTTAGTTGTTGTTGGAGGCGGTCCAGGTGGTTATGTTTGTGCAATAAGAGCTGCACAGTTAGGGTTAAAAACAGCTTGTATAGAATCAAGAGGGGCCTTAGGTGGCACATGTTTAAATGTTGGATGCATACCGTCTAAAAGCTTATTAAATTTATCTGAAAATTTTCATAAAGCAAAAAAAGACTTTAATAAACAAGGTATAGAAATTGACGGAATAAAACTTAATATTGAAAAAATGATGTCTAATAAGAACAAATCTATTCAAGTATTAACTAAGGGAGTAGAGTTTTTATTTAAAAAAAACAAGGTGACATATTTTAAAGGCAAAGGTGTTCTTTTTTCAAAAAACGATATTGTAGTTTATGAAGATAATAACAAAAGAACTAACGTTAAATCTAAAAATATTGTTATAGCCACTGGATCAACTGTTTCTTCATTACCTGGAATAGAAATAGATGAAAAAAATATTGTATCTTCTACTGGCGCCTTATCTTTTGATAAGGTCCCTAAGAAACTTGCAGTTATCGGGGGAGGTTATATCGGTTTAGAAATGGGATCTGTGTGGTCAAGATTAGGCTCCGATGTTACTGTTGTAGAGTATTTAGACTACATAACTCCTGGAATGGATAGAGAAGTTTCAAATGAATTTCAAAAAATTTTAACAAAACAAGGAATTAAGTTTAAGATGGGCTCAAAAGTTGAGTCAGTAAAAGATCAAGGGGGCTCAGTATCCATCTCATATACAAATGTTAAGAGTTCAAAAAAAGAGAAATTGGAAGTAGATAAAGTTTTAGTATCAGTAGGAAGAAAACCATATACAGAAGGATTAAATCTTTCAAAAGTTGGAATTAAAAAAGATAATAAAGGAAGAATAGAAGTTAATGATAAATTACAAACTTCAGTAAATAATATTTACGCTATAGGTGATGTTATCAAAGGACCAATGTTAGCACATAAAGCAGAGGAAGAAGGCATCGCTGTTGCAGAAATTTTAGCAGGTCAAGCAGGTCATGTTAATTACGATGTAATACCAGGTGTGATCTATACATCGCCAGAAGTTGCTACTGTTGGAAAAACAGAGGAACAATTAAAAGATGAAAACAAATCTTATAAGATTGGTAAATTTCCATTTCTTGCTAACTCTAGAGCAAAAGTAAACAATGAAACTGAAGGCTTTGTTAAAATACTTGCTGATAGCAAAACTGACAAAGTTCTAGGTGTTCATATCATTGGGCCTCACTGTGGAGATATGATTGCAGAGATGGCTTTAGCGATGGAATTTGGAGCAAGTTCAGAAGATATTGCTAGAACGTGTCATGCTCACCCTACACATACAGAAGCGATTAAAGAAGCAGCTTTAGCTGTTGATAAAAGACCAATTCATTTTTAAAAAAGAAAAATTCAACTACTATTAAAATATGAAAGCGCAAGTACTGCTGCCTAAAATATTTAATTTTTCATTCACATACGAAACAAAAAAAGAAAAATTGACCCCAGGAGACATTGTTGAAGTCCCTTTTGGAAAAGAAAAGGTGATTGGTGTTGTGTGGCCAGACAAAAGTTTTGCTCCAAAAGATGTAAAAATTAAAAATATTCATAAAAAGATAGGCAAAATTTCTTTAAATGAAAATTTCATTAATTTTATGAAATGGTTTTCGATGTACAACGTATCACCCTTAGGGCTTGTTCTTAAAATGGTTATTGGAGGAAATAAAAATTTATTTATAAAAAATGATAAAAATTTTGACCTAAGAATTATTAAAGCAAAAAAATTTTATTTAAATCAAGAACAGAATAATGCCTTAAAATTTTTAAATTCAAAAAATAATAGATTTGATGTTTCTGTCCTTCAAGGAACAACTGGTTCAGGCAAAACACTTGTATATTTTGAGAGAATAAAAAAAATTATTGCTGAAAATAAGCAAGCTTTAGTTTTACTTCCTGAAATTTTTTTAACTAACGAATTTAAGACAAGGTTCTACGATTTTTTTGGTTTCGAACCTGCAATTTGGCATTCGAAAATAACACCAAAAAATAAAAGAATTATTTGGAATGGTATAATTAATAATAATATTAAATTAGTAATTGGAGCGAGATCTTCTTTACTTTTACCTTTTAAAAAACTTGGAGTTATAATAGTTGATGAAGAACATGACACTTCTTACAAGCAAGATGAAGGTGTAATATATCACGCGAGAGATATGGCAATAGCCAGAGCTTCTTTTGAGAAAATACCAATTCATTTAGTTAGCTCCATACCATCGCTAGAAACTTTTAATAATATACAAAATAAAAAATTTCGACATTTTAAAATTAAAAAGAGATATGCTGACTATCCTTTACCAAAAACAAAAATTATAAATTTAAATTTAAAAAAAATAAAAAATAGTTTTATTTCTGATGAGAGTATTAAAATTGTCAAAAAATTTCTTGAGAAAAATGAACAGGTTTTATTTTTTTTAAATAGAAGAGGTTATGCTCCATATTTAATTTGTAAAAATTGTGGATACAAGCAAATATGTAATAATTGCTCGATGTATTTAACATTTCACAAAAGTAAAAATAAAGCTGTTTGCCATCATTGTTCTTCTGAAAAAAAAATATCTAATAAATGCAAAGATGAAAAAAATTGTGATTTTATAATGTATGGACCAGGTGTTGAAAAAATTTATGAGGAAGTAAGTAAATTATTTCCTTCTAGCAAAATAGAAATTTTTTCAAGTGATTATATGAAAAAAAAAGATCACACAAATTCCTTATTTAACAGAATTAGAAATAATCAGGTAGATATTTTAGTTGGGACTCAGATGATTTCAAAAGGTTTCAATTTTCCTAGGTTAAATTGTATAGTTGTAATTGATGCAGATTTTTCAGGAAGAGGTTATGATCTAAGGACTACTGAAAAAAATATTCAATTATATAATCAATTAAGCGGGCGAGCTGGTAGATTTAGCTCTGAGTCTTTAATTGTTTACCAAACATTATCTCCAGAGAACATTACTTTAAATGAGTTGATAAAAAATAATCCTGATGAAATTTTAAAAAAAGAGCTTATTTCAAGAAAAGAAAATTCCCTACCTCCTTTTTGTAGACTTATTGCAATAATTGTATCAGCAAATAATCAATCTTTAAGCATTGAAGGAGCTAGAGAAATTAAAAAACGTCTTAGTACGATTAATGGTTTAGAAATAATGGGCCCTGTTGACTCACCTTTACTAAAGATAAAAAATAAATTTAGATCAAGATTATTAATTAGGTTTAATGAGAAGAGCTTAAAGCAAAAAATGGTTTCCAGTCTCCTAAATTCATTGAAAATCTCAAGCAAAATTAAACTTACGGTTGATGTCGATCCCGTGAACTTTGGATAATTTTTAAATTGGAAACTTGATCAAGGTAAACTCTTATGATACGACACGCTCAATATTTCACAATAATTTCAATAAAAAATGAGCACAAACAAATCTTTCTCAACAGAAACTTCAGAAAGATACTCTCGCGCACTTTTTGAAGTAGCCAAAGAAGCTAGTGAATTAGAGAAAATAGAAAATGACATCAAGAACTTCGCCTCCCTATTGAACAATAGTCTTGAGGTAAAAAATTTCATACACAATCCAACTCAAAGTAAAGAAAATCAAAGCAACGCATTAAAACTACTAGCTGAAACGCTAAACTTTTCGAAAAATTTAAAAAACTTTATGTTTTTATTAATAGAAAAAAGAAGAATATTTTTTGTTGAAAAAATTATTGATAGTTTTTTAAAATTATGTGCACAAAAAAGAGGTGAAGTAAAAGCCTCCTTAATATCTTCTAAAGAATTATCAGAGACTGAACTTGAGAATATAAGTAAAGAGCTATCCTCTTCAACAAGCTCAACTATAAAAATTAACTACAAGGTTGATAAAGAACTTATCGGAGGATTAAAACTTCAACTTGGAAGCTTTATGATCGATACCTCGATTAAAAATAAATTAAATAAATACAAACAAGAAATGTTAGAAAATTAATATGTCTATAAATCCTTCAGAAGTTACTAAATTACTTAAAGAACAAATTAAAAATTTTGGTGAAAAAGCTGAAGTTTCAGAAATTGGAAAAGTTTTATCAGTTGGTGATGGAATTGCACGAGTTTATGGTTTGGATAATGTTCAGGCTGGGGAAATGGTTGAGTTTGAAGACGGCTCTAAAGGTATGGCATTGAATCTAGAAAATGACAATGTTGGAGTTGTAATTTTTGGAGATGATAGAAAAATAAAAGAAGGCGACACAATTAAAAGAACTAACGCGATTGTGGATGTTCCAGTTGGAAAAGAATTATTAGGAAGAGTTGTTGATGGTTTAGGAAATCCAATAGATGGAAAAGGAGCTATCTCTTCTAAAGAAAGAAAAAGAGTTGAAGTAAAAGCACCAGGAATAATTCCTAGACAATCTGTTAGTGAACCAATGCAGACAGGTTTAAAATCTATCGACTCGCTTATACCTGTAGGAAGAGGCCAAAGGGAATTAATTATTGGTGATAGACAAACAGGTAAAACAGCAGTTGCGATTGATGCAATAATCAATCAAAAAAAAATAAACGAGTCATCAGATGAAAAGAAAAAACTTTATTGTGTTTATGTAGCAATTGGACAAAAACGTTCAACTGTAGCTCAGATAACGAAAACTTTAGAAGAAGCAGGCGCACTAAAATACACAACAATAGTTGCTGCAACAGCATCAGACTCTGCACCACTTCAGTTTCTCGCTCCTTATACTGGCTGCACAATAGGTGAATATTTTAGAGACAATGGAATGCATGCTTTAATAGTTTACGATGACTTGTCAAAACAAGCAGTAGCATACAGACAAATGTCACTTTTACTTAGACGACCTCCAGGTAGGGAAGCTTACCCTGGTGACGTTTTCTATCTACACAGCAGACTTCTAGAAAGATCTGCAAAATTAAGTGACGCAAATGGAGGTGGATCATTAACTGCATTACCAATTATTGAGACACAAGCAGGTGATGTTTCTGCTTATATTCCTACAAATGTAATTTCTATTACTGATGGACAAATATTTTTAGAAACTGAATTATTTAACCAAGGAATAAGACCTGCAGTTAACGTTGGTTTATCAGTATCGCGAGTAGGATCTGCAGCACAAACTAAAGCGATGAAAAAAGTAGCCGGGTCTATTAAATTAGAACTTGCTCAATACAGAGAAATGGCAGCTTTCGCTCAATTTGGATCAGATTTAGATGCCTCTACTCAACAACTATTAAATCGTGGAGCAAAATTAACAGAATTATTAAAACAAGACCAATACTCTCCAATGACTGTCGCAGAGCAAGTAATTTCAGTTTTTGCTGGAGTAAAAGGATATTTGGACGACGTTGATTTAGGAAAAATTAAAGGATTTGAGAAAGATGTAATCGAAAAAATCAAAAATGAAAAACCAGAAATTATTGAAGATATTCAATCATCAGGAAAATTAGATGAAGATACAGAAAATCAACTAAAACAAGTTATAGAGGAATATAAGAAAAAATAATGCCTAGTTTAGATGATCTTAAGAAAAGAATTAAAAGTGTAAAATCTACACAAAAAATCACTAAGGCAATGAAGATGGTCGCTGCAGCAAAACTTAGGAAGGCCCAAGAAAGCGCTGAGAAAGGCAGACCTTACAGTCAAAAAATGCAAAATATAATATTGAATTTAACAAAATCTATTAATGATCCCCAAAATGCACCAAAACTGCTTGTAGGAACAGGAGAAGATAAAAAGTATTTATGTGTAGTTTTAACCGCTGATAGAGGTTTATGTGGAGGATTTAATTCAAATATTTGTAAATTAGCTAAGACTAATTTTAAAAAAATTCTAGGTGAAAGAAAAGAACTTAATATTATTACTGTTGGTTCGAAAGGACATGATCAAATTAAAAGAGAATATGGTAAATATGTTATTAAAAAATTTAGTTTTAAAGATAAAAAAAATATAAGCTTTAACGAAGCGGATGAGATTGGGAAAGAAATAATATCTTTATTTAATCAAAATAAATTTGATAAATGCATTATATTTTACAATAATTTTAAAAATGTGATTACGCAGATACCACAAGCTCAACAAATAATTCCAGCAGAGACAAAAAATTTAAAAGAAAGCAATGATGAAAATTTTTCATATGAATTTGAACCAGAAGAAGATGAAATTTTAGAAGACTTGTTACCAAAAAATATTTCAACTCAAGTTTTCAAAGCTCTGCTTGAAAATGCAGCAAGTGAACAAGGATCAAGAATGACGGCTATGGATAACGCAACAAGAAATGCTGGAGATTTAGTCGACAAACTTACAATTGATTATAATAGAAGCAGACAAGCCTCTATTACAAAAGAATTAATAGAAATTATATCAGGAGCAGAAAGTTTATAATTATGAGCAAAAAAGGAAAAATAACGCAAATCATTGGTGCTGTAGTTGACGTAAATTTTGACTCTGAATTACCAGAAATTTATACGGCATTAGAGGTAAACAATTCAGGAAATAAATTGATATTAGAAGTTGCTCAGCATTTAGGAGAAAACGATGTTAGAACAATCGCTATGGACGCAACAGAGGGTCTTAAAAGAGGTGATGAAGTAATGAATACTGGAGCACCAATAAGCGTGCCAGTTGGTCCTGAAACACTAGGTAGAATTATTAATGTTGTTGGTGAGTCTATTGATGAAAAAGGTGAAGTTAAGACAAAAGAAAAATGGCCAATACACAGAGCGGCTCCAAAATTTACAGATCAAGCAACTGAAACTGAACAATTGGTTACAGGTATAAAAGTTATTGATCTTTTAGCACCATATGCGAAAGGTGGAAAAATTGGATTATTTGGTGGAGCTGGAGTTGGAAAAACAGTAACGATCATGGAATTAATAAATAATATTGCAAAAGCTCACGGAGGTTTTTCAGTTTTTGCTGGGGTAGGTGAAAGAACTAGAGAAGGAAATGATTTGTATCATGAAATGATTGAGTCAGGAGTAATTAAAACTGATGGTAAAGGATCAAAAGCAGCACTTGTTTATGGACAAATGAATGAACCTCCAGGAGCAAGAGCGAGAGTTGCTTTAACTGGTTTGACAGTTGCCGAATATTTTAGAGATAAAGAAGGTCAAGACGTACTATTCTTCGTCGACAATATTTTTAGATTCACGCAAGCTGGTTCAGAAGTATCAGCTCTATTAGGACGAATTCCTTCAGCCGTTGGATACCAACCAACCCTTGCCACAGACATGGGTAATTTACAGGAAAGAATTACTTCTACGGACAAAGGCTCTATTACCTCTGTTCAAGCCATTTATGTTCCTGCTGATGACTTAACTGATCCAGCACCCGCTACATCTTTCTCTCACTTAGACGCAACAACAGTTTTATCAAGACAAATCGCAGAAATAGGAATTTATCCTGCTGTAGATCCCTTGGATTCAACTTCAAGAATTTTAGATCCAAGAGTAGTAGGAGAAGAGCATTATAGAGTAGCTAGAGATGTACAAAAAATTTTACAAGCGTACAAATCCCTCCAAGATATCATTGCCATCCTAGGAATGGACGAGCTCTCTGAGGAAGATAAATTAACTGTTGCTAGAGCGAGAAAAATACAAAGATTTCTTTCTCAACCATTTTTTGTTGCTGAAGTATTTACAGGTTCTCCTGGAAAATTAGTAGACTTAAACGATACGATAAAAGGTTTTGATGCTATATGTAAAGGAGAATACGATCACTTGCCCGAGGCAGCATTTTATATGGTTGGTGGTATAGAGGAAGTAATCGAGAAGGCAGAAAAGTTATCTAAAGACAGTAAATAATGTCAGATAAGTTTACAGTTGAAATAATTAGTCCGGATCAAACAATTTTAAAACAAGAAACGAGCGAGGTAGTAATTCCTTCTTTTGAAGGTCAAATGGGAATTTTAAATAACCATATCCCTCTAATTACATTTTTGAGGCCAGGGATCATTACAATTAAGGCTGAAGGTGAAAAAAAATATTACGTGGAAGAGGGAACTGTTGAGTTTTCAAATAATAATTTATTAATTTTAACTTCAACTGCAAAAGATGTGGCTAATTTAGATAAAAGTCAAATTAACGATTTGATCCAAAAAGCTGAAGCAAACTTAAATGCTCAGTCTACTGACAAAGAGAGATACGTAGCGTCTTACAAATTAGAAACTTTAAAAGAAATTAGCCAATAACAAGATTAATTTCTTTTAAAAGATTAAGATATAAGTCCTTTTTAAAATTAACTATTACTTCAGGCAACAATTTAGGTTCAATCCATTTCCAGTCTATAAATTCTGGGTGTTTTGTATTTAAATTTATCTCTTTTTCCTCTCCTAAAAATCTTGTAATAAACCATTTTTGTTTTTGACCTCTGTATTTACCTTTCCAAATTATGCCAACTAAATTTTCAGGCAATTCATATTGATAAATTTTGTCAATTTCTTTGATAATCTCAATATTTTTAATACTAGTTTCTTCCAACAATTCTCTTTTCATTGCAGTAATATAATCTTCTCCCTCATCTACACCGCCCTGAGGCATTTGCCATTTGTCTCCAGGATTGTCTTTTCTTTTTCCTACAAAAATTTTATTTTGATTATTTAAAACTATTATGCCAACTCCAGTTCTTAATGGGAGTTTTTGTGCTATCATTTTAAGAATTGAACAGTTTAATAGCGTAATTTAATTGGTTATCTTTTTCTGATTTAATCTTAAAATCATCACCTATTTCCTCTACCAAGATATCAGGTGTGACTCCTACTTCAGAAATAGATTTACCAGATGGAAGGTAGTATTTCGAAATTGTTAATCTAATGCCACCACCATTTTTTAGTGGTATTATAGATTGGACCGATCCTTTACCGTATGAGCTTTCACCTAAAATTATTGCTCTCTTGTGGTCTTTTAATGCTCCAGCGAATATTTCAGCCGCAGATGCTGAACCATTATTTATTAGTACAACTATTGGTTTTCCTTTAACTTCATCGCCCTTCCTAGCAAAAAATTTTCTTGTTTCAGAAACATTTCTTCCTTTTGTAGAAACAATTTCACCATCGTCTAAGAAAAAATCAGTTATATTAATCGCTTGTGTTAGAAGTCCTCCGGGATTATTCCTTAAATCGAGAACATAACCTTTAATTTTTTTATTTTTCTCAAAATTTTTAATTGATTTTAAGAATTGTTTGTCACTGTTTTCATTAAAAGATTTTAATCTTATATATCCAATATTTTTTTCTTTACTTATAATTTCAGAATTAACAGATCTAACTTCTATTATTTTTCTGGTTATCTTAAATTCTAAAGGTTTTTTTACATTTTTTCTTCTAACTGTAAGATCAATTGAAGTTCCAACTGGCCCTCGCATTAATTTTACAGCTTCCATTAAAGTTTTACCTTGAACTTGATCTTTACCAATTTTTACAATGTAATCGCCAGCTTTTATTCCAGCTTCTGCAGCCGGTGTATCATCAATAGGTGAAATAACTTTTACTACTCCAGCCTCCATACCAATTTCTATTCCAAGACCACCAAACTCACCCTTTGTATCAGTTTGCATTTCTTTAAAAAGTTCAGGAGACATGTAAGCAGAATAAGGATCTAAAGATTGTAAAACACCATTAATTGCTGAGTCCATCATTTCAGCTTGATCTACTTCATCTACATAATCTTTTTTAATATTTTCTAAAACTTCACCAAACAAATCAATTTTTTCATAAAGATCATTTTTAGAGAATGCAGTCGTGTTTAAATTTAATATAAATATTAAAAGGAATAAAAATTTTCTCATAATGTAGCTCTTTCTTTAGGTATTTCTTCAGACCACATTTTTTCTAGGTCATAAAACTCTCTTTTTTCAGGATGAAAAATGTGAACTATCACATCATGAGCATCAACCAATTTCCAATCACTACTATCTTTTCCTTCTATTCTGCAATTTTCAATTCCTTTTTTTTTAAGCTCATTCACAAGAATTTCTGAAAGAGATTGAAGATGTCTTGAAGATGTACCTGAGGCAATTATCATGTAATCAGCTATATAGGATTTATTCTTAAGATTTATTGAAGCGATGTTTTGAGCTTTATTATCATCTAATATTTTTTCAATATTTTTTTTAATTTCAGCAACTTCCATTAATTTTTTAAACTTGTTTTATTTTTTAATTGTGTAGATGAAATTGTAATATGTTTATTTTTGACGAATATGATTTTATTTTTAAAATTTTTAACCACAGTTGATTTCATTCCTTTTCTATCATATCCCCTTCTAGAAAAAACTATTAATTTCACTAATTTTACAATTTTTTTCCAGCTTTTCCACTTATGAAATCTAATTAAATTATCAGAACCGATTATGAAATATATATTCTTAATATTTTTTTTTCTTATAAAGTAATTAACCATATCAATGGTTCTGGACGATTTGATCATATTTTCTAGATGAATTGTTTGAATTTTTTTTTGTGTTCTAGATATTTTTTTTGCTAAATTAACTCTTTCATTTAAAGAATAAAAAGTTTTATTCTTGAATGGATTTTTTTTGGTTACAACCCAATAAATCTTTTTTAATTTAAATTTTCTAATAGCAATTTTTGATATGCCCAAGTGTCCTTTGTGTACAGGATCAAAACTACCGCCCAATATTCCAATGTATTTTTTTTGGATATTTGCCATCAATTATGGTCTAACGATTCCTTTTCCGGATACGAGATATTTATATGAAGTTAATTGATTAATACCTACAGGACCTCTAGGTGGAAGTTTATTAGTAGAGATACCAATTTCACCACCAAAACCGAATTCGCCACCATCAGCAAATTGAGTTGAAACATTATGCATAGCTATTGAGCTATTTACCCCATTTAAAAAAACTTCAGCATTTTTTTTGTTGTTAGTAATAATACTATCGGTATGCATTGTGCCATATTTCAAAATATGTTCGACAGCACTCTTTACGTTTTTAACTGTTTTAACCGAAATAATTGCATCTAGGTATTCTGTCTTCCAGTCTTTCTCAGTAGCTTTTTTTAATTTTCCTTTAAAAATTTTGTTAATTTTTTTATCAACTCTAACTTCGCAACCTGAATTTAAAAGTGTTTTTATTATTTCTTTAGCATGTGACCCTAATGCTTTTTCTTCGATCAAAAGAGTTTCGACCGCACCACAAATACTTGTTCTTCTCATTTTTGCATTAATAATTAAATCCTTCGCCATTTTAATATTTGCAGTTTTATCAACATAAATGTGGCATAATCCTTCAAGATGGCCGATTACATGTACGTTAGAAAATTTTTGTACTTTTGCTACAAGTCCTTTCCCCCCTCTTGGCACAATTACATCAATGTATGCACTCATTTTTGATAATAATTGATCTACTATTTTTCTATTTTTATTTTCAATAAATTGAACACAGTTTTGATTGATATTATTTTTTCGTAAATTATCTCTAAACAAATTAGCTAATAATCTATTCGAATTGAAAGCTTCGGACCCACCTCTTAAAATAGAACAGTTTCCCGATTTTAAACATAATGCCGCAACATCAGCAGTTACATTAGGTCTGCTTTCATATATAACGCCTATGACTCCAATTGGAGTTGTAACTCTTTTAATAGTTAAATTATTTGGTCTACGCCATGTTTCCAAGACTCTTCCGACCGGGTCTTTAAACTTTGCTATCTCATTTATTGAGTGTCTAATACCTTCTATTCTCTTTTTATTTAAAATAAGTCTGTCAACTAAATGTTTTCTTTTGACGTTTTTTACATCTTTTAAGTTTTCTCTGATTATCTTATTTGAATTTTTTAAAAGAGATTGATTGTAATTGTCTAAAACTTTTTTAATTTTTTTATGTTTAACGTCCTTTAAATCCTCAAAAGCTTTTTTTGCATTTTTGCCAACTGTTTCTAAATAATTCATTTATAATAATACCATATCATCTTTATGAATGACCTCAGTTTTACTTAGATAACCAAGAATAGTTTCTATCTCTCTACTTTGTTTTCCTTTAATTTTATCTATTTCCACAGAGCTAAAAGATGATAGCCCACGAGCTAGCTGATTATTATTTTGATCTAAGATTAGTACATTTTCTCCTTTTTTGAAATTTCCATTAATCTTAGTTATGCCAGCTGCGAGCAAGCTTTTACCATTTGATAAAGCTTTAGCTGCTCCATTATCAATATAAATAGTTCCATTATAATTAAGAGAACCAATAATCCATTTTTTTCTAGCGTCTAATGTAGAAATTTTTGGCAAGAAATGAGTATATTTTTTATTTTTAATCATATTTGCAATTGGATTATTTATTTTACCATTAGCAATAAACATATGACTGCCTGAATTCATACAAATTTTAGCGGCATCCAACTTTGTAGCAATTCCTCCAGAACCAAATTTGTTTTTCTTATTATCTATCAAAGACATTATTTTCTCATTAATTGAAGTTACTTCTCTTACAATTTTTTTTCCTCTCGATTTATCGTATAGTCCATCAACATCAGAAAATAAAATCAGCATATCTGCTCCAATAATTTGAGCTACTCTTGCAGCTAGTCTATCATTGTCTCCATATTTTATTTCACTAGTAGCCGTCGAGTCATTTTCATTGACTACTGGGATAGCTTTAAGTTTAAACAAATTATCAAATGTCCTTCTTACATTAATAGCTCTTCTTCTTTGCTCGGTATCATCTGGGCTAATTAAAATTTGACCAGTTTTAATCTTATATTTATCAAACAGTTTTTGAAATTCTCCTGCTAGATGAATTTGGCCAACAGCTGCAATAGCCTGGCTCATTTCTAATTTAATTTTTCCTTTTTTAATCTTAAGATATTTTTGACCAAGAGCTATTGCACCTGATGAGACAATTACGAAGTTTTTTCCTTTACCGTATTTTTTTATATCTTTAATAAGAGAAGTAACCCATTTTTTTTTAAAAACTCCTTTACTATCAATTACAGTTGTAGATCCAAGTTTTAAAACAATTTTATTTGCGTTTTTAATTAGCATATTTTATTAATAATTTTTTAATTTTTTGAAGATCTTTGTTAGAATAAACAGATACAACTTCATATTTAGTTTTAATTTTTTTTTTAAATTCCTTTAATTTTTCATTGATTTGATTTTCATCTAATAAATCTGATTTATTAAAAAAAATAATTTCTTTCTTTTTTATTAAATCTTTATCATAATTAGATAATTCTGATTTAATTTTCTTATAAGAATTTAATAAATCATCTTCAGATAAATCTATTAAGTGAAGTAAAATTTTACACCTTTCTATATGTCTTAAGAATTTATCTCCAAGACCAACACCTTTATGTGCACCCTCTACTAAACCAGGAATATCAGCTAAAGTAACTTCTTTTCCTCCATAGTAAGATACCCCTAAATTTGGATTTATTGTTGTAAATGGATAGTTTGCTATTTTTGGTTTAGCTCTTGTTAATGCTGCTAGTAAACTAGATTTACCAGCATTTGGTTTACCAATAATTCCAATGTCAGCAATTACTTTTAGTTGAAGCCATATCCAAAATTCTTCACCTAATTTTCCATTAGTTTTTTTTCTTGGAGCTCTATTTGTCGAACTTTTAAATCTTACGTTACCAAGACCACCCTTACCACCCGATGCTACAAGATATTTTTCTTTATTCTTGGTAAAATCATATATTAACGTATTATTATCTTCTTCATATACTTGAGTCCCTAAAGGAACCTTTAAAATCAAGTCTTCTCCATCAGCTCCAGTTTTATTTCTTTTGCTTCCAGGCTTCCCATGTTGAGCTTTAAAATGTTGTGCATATCTGAAATCAATTAACGTATTAAGGTTTCTGTCAGATTGTACAATTATAGATCCTCCGTCTCCACCATCGCCGCCATCTGGCCCACCATATTCCACAAACTTTTCTCTTCTAAAGCTTGCAGAACCTGAACCACCATTTCCAGCTTTAATATAAATCTTTGCTTGATCTAAAAATTTCATTTTTAGTATAATATAAATAACTTAGGTTATTTATATAGATTTAATTGGGGATTACAGAAACAAAAGTTCTGTTTAATTTAGATTTTTTGAATTTAACTTTTCCTTTGATCAAAGAAAAAATTGAGTGGTCTTTACCCATACCCACATTATCACCGGGATGAATTTTAGTACCTCTTTGTCTAACTATTATATTTCCAGGTATCACTGCTTGATCGCCATACTTTTTTACTCCAAGACGTCTACCCTTACTATCTCGGCCGTTCTTCGATGATCCACCTGCTTTTTTAGTTGCCATTCAATTTCCTATTTTTTTGCTTCCTTTTTTATAACTTTTTTCTCTTCTTTAATAGGTTTCTTTTTTTCAACAATTTTAGCTTCATCTATAACTTTTCCGCCTTTTGCTAAAATTTTTGTTATTTGTATCTTAGAGTGACGTTGTCTATGACCATTCTTTTTTCTCGAATGTTTTCTTCTTCTTTTATGAAAAATTAATACAGTTCTATCTTTAACATTATCTAAAAGTTTAGCTTCTACTGTAGCTCCATCAACTTTAGGGCTACCAACCTCAGTGTTTTTATCGTCGTTTAAAAGTAAAACGTTATCGAATTTTATAGTTTCACCGACTTTAGCGTTAAGTTTTTCTATTTCTAATATTTTACTTGCGGTTACCTTGTATTGTTTTCCACCAGTTTCAATTATAGCAAATGACATAAAATCTCTTTTTTTAATTTCCACGCAATATAGCTCTCAGTGCTAACAA
Source organism: uncultured Pelagibacteraceae bacterium (assembly GCA_902589705.1). Classification (GTDB taxonomy): domain Bacteria; phylum Pseudomonadota; class Alphaproteobacteria; order Pelagibacterales; family Pelagibacteraceae; genus Pelagilacustribacter. The sequence goes on along the minus strand of CACITX010000004.1, from coordinate 35,815 downwards.
GTCAAGATTATTGAAGCTAAAAAGAATCCTTTAAATCTCGTAATTTTGAAAAAACTTCAACATCGGATGAATCTTTAAGGCCTAAGCCACGCTTTATTTCAGGGTCATCACACCTTAGGAAAATATTTGTTTTAATTTCTTCAGCCACAGTAGATGGAATAGTTGGCTGGTTTGAGTTTAGTTTTTTTTCGATATCTACTTTTTTTTCTTTTAAATGAGTATTTTTTGGATCATGTTCTAAACAGAAATTTAAATTTGAATTTGTGTACTCATGTCCACAATAGATTTTTGTATCGGGAGGAAGATTTTTTATTTTATTTAAAGAATGAAACATTTCTTCATGAGTGCCTTCAAATACTCTACCGCATCCTAAAGAAAATAATGTATCTCCAGTAAAAGCAATTTTTTCTTTTTTAAAGAAAAAAGCAATATGACCCTTTGTGTGACCTGGGATAAAAATTACTTCGAATTCTAAATTTCCAATTTTGTGCTTTTGATTTTCTTCAAGCGCTATATCTATTCCCGGTATACGATTTTTGTCTGAACTTGACCCTAAAATTTTTGAGTTATATTTTTTTTTAAGTTCAAGGTTAGCCCCAACATGATCAGCATGATGATGAGTATTTAAAATAAAATCTAACTTTTTGTATTTATTAATTATTCTATTACAGGCATTAAACTCAGAAGGATCTACTATTGAAACAGTGCCTGTTTCTTTTTCATGAATTAAATAACTGTAATTGTCACTTAAGCATGGAATAATTTCTACTATCATTTACCCTATTAAAAAAATCCCTAATTTTGAAAAGAGATTTTTTATTTCTAAATTACTTTTTTTTATTAATGAAGTTTTATCTTCATTAACACCAACTACTTGTTTTATGTTTATATTTTTTTCATCACAAAACTTAAATAGATCTTTAATAGTGCACATATGTAAGTTAGGAGTGTTGTACCAAGTATTTGGTAATGTTTTTGTAACTGGCATCTCCCCAAAAAATAAAAGTTTCATTCTTACTTTCCAATATCCAAAATTTGGAATTGAAACAATTACTGCTTTACCAATTCTCAAAAGATTTTTTAAAACTTCCTCTGGGTTATAAAAAGCTTGTAGCGTTTGACTAAGCACAACATAGTCAAAAGATTGATCGGGAAATTGATGAAGTTCAGTTTCAGCGTTTCCTTGTATGACCGGTAAACCTTTGTGTATGCACTGTTGTACATTTTCTTGATTAAGTTCCAATCCACGAACCTCTATATTTTTTTCCTCTCTAAGGAAATTCATTAGAGATCCATCTCCACAACCAACATCTAATACTCTTGTGTTGTTAGGCAACAATCCAGCTATTACTTTAAATTCTTTTTTCATTTTTAAATTTTTCGTACATTGAATCTATAAAACCTTTTAGAGTTTTCAAAAATTCTGGTTCGTTTAATAAGAAGGAATCGTGTCCTTTATCCGTTACTATTTCTGAGTAGGAAACATCAGCGCCAGATGCATTTAATGCAATTACTATATCCTTATTTTCTTTTGTTGTATAAAGCCAATCAGAAGAAAATGAGATTACCAGAAATTTCGTATTTTGATTTTTAAAAGCTTCAACTAACCCACCTTTATATTGCTTAGAAAGATCAAAATAATCCATTGCTCTAGTTATATAAAGAATTGAGTTCGCATCAAATCTTTCTACAAAAGCATAACCTTGGTGTCTTAAATAACTCTCTACCTGAAAATCTGCGTTAAAACTAAATTCATAATCAGCTTTTTCTTGTAACTTTCTTCCAAATTTTTCCTGCATACCTTTTTCAGACAAATAACTTATATGTCCAACCATTCTTGCAACTGCTAAGCCATTTTTAGGTTGCACATTTTTTGATACATATTTTCCATTATCCCACACAGGATCAGCCATTATAGCTTGGCGTGCTAGTTCGTTTAGTGCAATATTCTGAGCACTATGACTTGAACTACAAGCTATCGGAATAGCTGAAAAAGCTTTATCAGGAAATGTTGCGCAAAATTGTAATAGCTGCATTCCACCCATTGATCCACCAGTAGCACATAAAAGTTTTTTTATACCAAGGTGTTCTAGTAAAGACTCTTGTGCTTTCACCATATCTTTAATGGTGATGACTGGAAAATCTAAACCGTAGGGTTGGTTGTTTTCAGGATTTATATCTTTTGGTCCAAGAGAACCCATACATCCACCAATTACATTTGCGCAAATCACAAAATATTTATCCGTATCAATAGCTTTACCAGGACCAACAGCAGTGACCCACCAACCCTCTTTATTTGTAATAGGGTTCGTGCCAGTTACAAATTGATCTCCCGTCAAAGCATGAAATACAAGAATAGCATTATCTTTATTTGCGTTTAATTTTCCGTAAGTCTCATACGCCAGTGGAAAATTATTTATTGTTTTACCACAATCAAGTTTGAGTGGTTTTTTTACTATAATTTTATTTATATCTTCAGTTTTTCTATTCATCCAAAAAAAAAGCCCAGCTAAACTGGGCATCTCCCTTTTTAGCTAAATTTATTATGCGCTTGCAATATGGTTAAATCAGCGCGATATCTATTTACTAAATCAACACAAACTTGTCAATTTTATATAAGATAAAGATTTATAGAAAAACTCTTACAATTTAGATATTACATAAAGAAATGAAGTTACCCAAACCGAATAATATAAATGCTCAAAAATATGTAGCTGGAATGAGCTTCTTTAAAAAGAAAATAGCTAGGATAAAACTGTCAGCCAATGAGTCTGCTCTTGGCCCAAGTCCAAAAGCAAAAAAAGGGTATATAAAAGTTTCAAAAAGTTTTTCTAGATACCCTGACTCAGATGGCAGCTACTTAAGAGAAATTTTAGGAAATAAATTTAAGCTAGATAAAAATAGAATAATTCTAGGGGCAGGATCTGACCAAATTTTTGAATTAATTTGTAAAGCTTACCTTAAGAAGAGTGATGAGGTAATTGTACCAAAATATAGCTTTATCATTTACAGAATTTACAGCCGCATGAATGGTGCAAAGGTTATTTATTCTAAGGAAGATAACTTTAAAGTTTCAGTGCAAGATATCTTAAAAAAAGTTACTAGAAAAACAAAAATTGTTTTTATCGCTAACCCCAATAATCCTACTGGTACTTATGTAAGTAAAAAAGATTTATTATTTTTAAGAAAAAAATTAAGAAGTGATATTTTGTTAGTTGTTGATGATGCTTATTTTGAGTATGTAAAACAAAAAGATTATTCTTCAGCATTAAAATTGTTTTCAAAATTTAAAAATGTGGTTATGACGAGAACATTTTCAAAAATTTACGGTTTAGCCGGACTACGTGTAGGATGGGGTTATGCGTCAAAAGAAATTATTGAAGCGCTGAATAAAATTAAACCACCATTTAACATTAATAGCGCAGCGTTATTTGCTGCTTCTGCTGCAGTTAAAGATACTACATGGTTAAATAAAGAAATTAAGCACGTTAGTAACTGGAATAAAAAAATGTTTAATGAATTTGAAAAAATGAACATTGAAACTAACAAAAGTTACAGTAATTTTTTATTAGTTAATTTTGATAAAGTAAAAATTAATTCATCAAAAGTTTTTAAATTGTTAGCTAAAGCAGGAATTTTAGTTCGCAAGATGGACGTTTATGGTATTAAGAATTCACTTAGAATAACAATTGGAAAAAGTGAAGAAAATAGAAAATTAATTTCTAAAATGAAGAAGATATTAAATGTTTAGTAAGATTAGTATTATTGGTTGTGGTTTAATCGGCTCTTCAATTTTAAGAGCTGTAAATGAAAAAAAATTAGCATCTAAAATTAGTGTTTATGATAAGTCTTCAAAAGTAACTGATTATTTAAAAAACAACTTTTCGCTTGAAACAAGTAATAATATCTCAGATGTAGTTAAAGACTCTGACCTAGTAATTATTGCTTCTCCATTAAGTAGCTATAAGGAAATACTTCTTTCTATTCATTCTAATTTAAAAGAAAATGTAATTTTAACTGATACTGGCTCTGCTAAAAAAGAAGTAAATAAAATTATTTGCAACTTAAAACTTAAAAATGTTAATTGGATTGCTTCACATCCTATAGCAGGAACTGAGTACAGTGGACCCGAGGCTGGTTTTGCAAGTTTGTTTAATAATAGATGGTGCATCTTATCGGCTGATAAAAAAGCTAATAAAGACAAAATTAATGAACTAGAAAAGTTTTGGTCTAGTCTTGGAAGTAAAGTAAAACTCATGTCATTTGAAGACCATGATTACATTTTATCACTCACAAGTCATTTACCACATGCAGTAGCTTACAGTATTGTTAAAACTGCAATTAACAACGAAGACAAATTTAAAGACGATGTTATCCAGTACAGTGCTGGTGGATTAAGAGATTTTACAAGAATTGCAGCATCTGACCCTTTAATGTGGAAGGATATTTTTATAGATAACAGCGATAATATTTTAAAAGTATTAGATAATTACTCTAAAAATCTTGAGGAAATTAAAAACGCAATTAAAAATAAGGATAGTAAAAAACTTTTAGAGATATTCTCATCGACTAAAAAAGTAAGAAAAGAGATTATTGAAGCTGGACAAGATACAGATAAACCTGGTTTTGGTAGAAATTAATTTATGAAAGAATATAGCATAGCTTCAATACCGGGCGACGGAATAGGAAAAGAAGTAGTTCCTGAAGGTTTAAAAGTTTTAAAAGATGCTGCAGAAAAGCATCAATTTAAAATAAATTTTACAGAATACGATTTTGCCTCCTGTGATTATTACGAGAGACACGGGAAAATGCTCCCAGATGACTGGAAAGAAAAATTAGGAAAACATGATGCTATATTTTTTGGAGCAGTTGGTATGCCAGACCAAGTTCCAGACCATATTTCTTTATGGGGTTCGTTACTTCAGTTCAGGAGAGAGTTTGATCAATATATTAATCTTAGACCTGTAAAATTATTTCCTGGTATAAACCCACCTTTAGCAAACAAAAAACCAGGTGATATCGACATGTTGATTGTCAGAGAAAATACGGAGGGCGAGTATTCTTCAGTTGGTGGAAGAATGTTTAAAAATACAGAAAGAGAAATAGCCGTCCAAGAAACAATAATGTCTGCACACGGAATAGATAGAGTTCAAAAATTTGCTTTTGAGCTAGCTAAACAAAGAAAAAGAAAAAAATTAACCAATGCAACAAAATCAAATGGAATTTCAATTACGATGCCTTTTTGGGATGAGCGTTTTAACCGGATGAAGAAAAATTATCCAGATATTGAAACAGATCAGTTTCATATAGATATTTTGGCAGCTAGATTTGTACTTAATCCTGAATGGTTTGATGTAGTTGTTGCATCTAATTTATTTGGAGACATCCTTTCTGATTTAGGACCTGCTTGCACTGGAACTATTGGAATTGCTCCATCTGGGAATATTAATCCAGAAAATAAATTTCCATCTCTATTTGAGCCAGTGCATGGTTCAGCTCCTGATATTGCTGGTAAAGGAATCGCAAACCCTGTAGGTCAAATTTGGTCCGGCGCAATGATGTTAGATTATTTAGGAGAAAAACAAGCCTCCAATTCAATCGTTCAAGCTATTGAAAAATCTTTAAGTGAAAAAAATAACAGAACTAAAGATTTAGGCGGGAACGCTGATACCGTTAAATGTTCTAATTCTATACTATCTAATCTCTAATTTTTTTATCTCAGTATAAATTTTATCTTCTATTTCTTTGACAAATTCATCGCTTTCTTTACCAGGCATGATGGGCTCTAAAAATGAAATATGTATATCACCTGTATATTTCATAAAACTATTTTTTGGCCAAACTTTTCCAGTGTTTAAAGCCACAGGTATGCAGGGTAAATTTAAGGCTTTATAAATTCTACCGGCTCCCTTCTTAAATGGCGGTCGTTCATCAAGCTTTACTCTAGTCCCCTGAGGAAATATAAGTAAAGGTCTTTTACTTTTATCTATTGTTTCTTTAATTTTATCAAAAAAGTTTAAATTTTCTTTTGTAGTTGTTTGCCTAACTATTGCGATTGATCCTATTTTTCTTAAATACCATCCAAATAGCGGAATATTTAATAGTTCTCTTTTTAAAATAAATACTGGACCATCTAATGGAATTTGAAAAGCAAAAGTCTCAAACATAGATTGATGGGCTGAAGCAACAAAAAAATTATCTACCTTTTTTAAATTTTCAACGCCATGAAATATTACTTTTGAATGAAGAATAATTTTTATTAGAAAAACTATGTACTTAGCTGACACTCTACCAAAAAATATTGTGAATTTACTAGGTAGAACTAATGTTGGTATAGCTAGGATAAAAATTGTTATGAGCCCAGCAAACAAAAAAATATTAAAGATTAAAGATTTTAAAAATTGCATTAAGAACTAATCAATTTTAGTAAATTTTGTTTCTTTCTAATATATCTTAATTTATTTTTATTGATTAAAATTTCAGCAATTAATGGTCTAGTATTATAGTTAGAGGATAATGATGAACCGTAGGCTCCTACATTAGTAATAGCTATAAAGTCGTTTTCATTTATTTTCTGATAATTTTTATATATTCCAAATTTGCAAGTACTTTCACAAACAGGTCCTACAAATTCTATTTTATCTTTTGACTTTGCTGAGTTTTTAGAAACAGGAATAATTTGGTGAAATGCATCATACAAAGCAGGGCGCATAAAATCATTCATACCAGCGTCTAATATAATAAAGTTTTTATTGGCTCCTTTTTTTATGAATTGTACCTTGCTTATTAAAAGACCGGTATTGCCTATTATTGATCTACCTGGTTCAAAAATTATTTTACAATCTAATTTTTTTGAAAAATTTTCTACGAGTTTAGAATATTTATTTAGATTAATTGGCTTTTCTTTATTTGTATAATTTATGCCAAATCCACCACCTAAATCTACAAATTTTAAATTAAGTCTTAAGTCTTTGATTAATTTACTCATCACACTTAAAGTTTTTTTGAAAGGAGCATCATTCAAGATCTGACTTCCTATATGAACACTTAGCGCATCAAGCTTAATATTTTTAAGAGAATTAATTGTTTTAAGAAAAATCTTAAAACTCTTAATTGACAATCCAAATTTATTTTCAGCCTTACCAGTTGAGATATTTTTATGGGTTTTTGCATCAACATTGGGATTTAACCTAAATCCTATTGAAACTTTTTTTCTTAACTTTTTAGCTAAACTGTTTACTAATTTAGCCTCACTTTCAGACTCACAATTGATTAATAAAATATTTTTATTAATAGCTATTTTCAATTCTTCCTCAGTTTTTCCTACACCTGAGAAAACAATTTTTTTTGCTTTTATACCTGCTTTAAGAGCTTTTAATAATTCTCCACCTGATACTACATCAGCCCCAGCACCTAATCTTCCAAGTACTTTAAGTATATTCAAATTACTATTAGATTTTGCCGCAAAGCAAATTAAAGGATTTGTTTTTTTAAATGTATTTTTAAATTTAAGAAAATTTGTAATTATTTGATTTTCTGAATAAATGTAAAAAGGTGTCTTTTGTTTTTTTAAGATATTTTTAATTGATAACTTTTCAATAAATAAATTTTTACCAACATATCTTAAGTTTTGCATTTGATTATGAGATTATATTTATCTGATTAATTTTACCTTGATATTTAGGCTCAGATTTTTTTCCACAACTTGAAAGGACAAATATTATTAAGAAAAATGCAGCAATAATTTTCATTAAATTTCCTTTTTGTATTTTTTTATCATTGATTTAACATTAATCATAGATGTTCCTCCATGGGATTTTTTCATATTCATAGAATTTTTAACATCAAATACTTTTAAAACACTTTTATCTAAATCTTTATAAAATTTTTTGACTTCTTCCAGACTTAATTCAGATAATAGTTTTTTATTTTTTTCTGCAAAATTTACAAGTTTTGCTGAAATAGCATAAGATTCTCTAAAAGATATATTTTTATTCTTAACAAGATAATCAGCAAAATCAGTAGCCGTAGTATGACCTTGGTTGGCCATAAAAAGCATATTTGATTTGTTAGCATAAACTGAATTAATTAATTCAGCGCTTATGGTTAGTGTATCTTTTAAAGTATCAAAACCACTGAAAACTAATTCTTTATCATCCTGCATATCTTTAAAATAAGACATAGGAAGACCTTTCATGATTGTTAACATTGCATTCAATTTCCCATAATTTATTCCAACTTTTCCTCTTATAAGTTCTGCAGGATCAGGATTCTTCTTTTGTGGCATTATTGAAGAACCTGTAAGCATGCTATCTTTAAAAGAAATAAGTTTAAAAGCATCAGAATTATAAATAATAAAATCTTCTGCTAATCTTGAAAGATGCATTGCGCAAACAGCTGACGCGTATAAAAAATCTATTGCAAAATCTCTATCAGATACAGAGTCGATAGAATTATCAGTTGGTTTTTTAAATCCAAGTTTTTTTGCAGTATAAGTTCTATCTATCTTATACGAAGTTCCAGAAAGTGCAGCTGATCCGAGAGGACATTCATCCAAAAGATTTAAATTATTTTCAAATCTTTTTTTATCTCTTTTTAACATTTCAAAATAAGATAAAAGATAATGCGCAAATGAAATTGGTTGTGCATTTTTTAAATGAGTTAATCCAGGCATAACTGTGTCTGTATTTTTTTCTGCTTTTTTAAGCAAATTTTTCATTACTAAAGAAATGTCTTTTAAAATTTCTTTAGACGCATCTTTGATCCATAATTTAAAATCAGTAACCACTTGATCATTTCTTGATCTAGCAGTGTGCATATATCCAGCTGAAGGACCTATGATATCAAATAGAGCTTTTTCAATGTTTAAATGAATATCCTCAAATTTTTCTTTAAATTCAAAATTACCTTTATCTATTTGTGCCTTAATTTTTTTAAGACCATTAATAATTTTGTTCGCATCCTCACTTTTAATGATCTTTTGTTTTGATAACATTTGAGTATGTACAATAGACGCAGCTATATCTTGTTCATAAAGTCTTTTATCAATATGAATTGAAGACCCTATCTTTTGAAAAGATTGGGACGTTTTACTCTTAAATCTATTTGACCAAACAGTTTTATTTTTATTTTTCATTTTACTGTGCTATTTCTAATTTAAATTAATATGAAAATTAGTAAATCTTTTAAAGTCTATATTCACATAATCCTTCTATATTTGCTTAGCCATAATCTTTACGGAGCAGAAGATTTTTCAAAAAATATAGTAATTCACGAAAAACCGACTCAAATTACAGAATTAAAATTTAAAGATTCAGATCTTAATGATGTCGATTTAACTAACAAAAAAGGCAACATCATGATCTTGAATTTCTGGGCGACTTGGTGTGCGCCTTGCAAAAGAGAAATGCCATCGCTTGAAAAATTAACTAATCAATTCCCACAAGTTAAAGTCTACGCTATTAACATGGAAAAACCGAACAAACTTAAAGTAAGGGATTTTTTTAGAAGCATCGATGTAGTGAGTTTAGATACTTATTATGATCCAGACTTTAAATTAGTTAAGCAGTTTAAAATGCGAGGACTGCCAACAAGCATTTTGATCGATAAAAACGGTGATGAATTTGGCAGGGTCATCGGTGAAGTGGATTTTGTGAGTGAGGATTTTATTAATTTAATTAAAAAATATATTTAATTTTTGAAAAAATAAGCCAGAAGAACCAAAACTATGATTGCAATAAACTGAAGCAAAACACGTAATTGCATTAATTTATTAGAATATTTTTTACTAGTACTTCCACCCTTAAATAAAGTATATATACCCATTATTAAAACAACAGCGACAGCACCTAATAAAGTGAAACCAATAAAGTTAAAAAAAAATTCAGACATTTAATATTCTACTATCATGACCTATTCATTAAATACAATCGTTTTAGAACCACTTTCTAAAAATAAACCCAAAAATGCTGTAATACTTTGCCACGGTTATGGAGGAGATGGTAATGACATCTCAATTCTTGCAAATTATTGGCGAGCTCATTTACCTGATACAATATTCATTTGTCCTGATGCCCCTGAAAAATGCGCGGCAAGCCCTTCCGGGTTTCAATGGTTTGATTTAATGGATCAAACACCAGAACAAGTTTTAGCTAAATCCTTGGTTGCCGAGAATAAATTAAATAAACTTATAGATGAAGTTAAAGAAAAAAATAATTTAATTGCAGATCAAATAATTATAGGAGGATTTAGTCAAGGATGCATGATTACATTACAAACTGGATTAAAGCGAAAAGATAAAGTAAATTCTGTAATTGGCTATTCTGGTAGAATTATAGACACAGAACATTTATCAAAAAACATAAATTCTAGGCCAAATATAATCTTAATGCATGGTGATCTTGATCAAGTTGTACCTATAGACTCATTTTTAGAAGCGAGAGAATTTTTTGGAAAAAATAATTATGAAATTGAAACAAAAATATTTAAAAATTGTGAACATCGTATACCCACTGAGGGTTCTAGTCTAGGATTACAATTCATAAAAAAACATTTTAATATGTAAGCTTTAAAACTGTAACATATTTATAACTTGATAAAATTTTTAGTATCAGTTAGCTTAAAGTATGATTATATCTTCTGCAGATAAAGTTCCTTTAGAAAAATGTCCAGCGCTAGTTTTAAACGCTGATTTTAGACCTTTAAGTTATTACCCTTTATCAATTTGGTGTTGGCAAGACGCAGTAAAATCAGTTTTCTTAGACCGTGTAAGTATAGTTTCAAATTATAAAAGAAAAATAAGAAGTCCATCTTTTGAAATGAATTTACCAAGTGTAATAGCCCTTAAAAATTTTATTCAACCTTCAAAAAATCCAAACTTTACAAGGTTCAATGTTTTTTTAAGAGATAAATTTACTTGTCAATATTGCGGAGATAAAAAAGATTTAACTTTCGATCATCTATTGCCAAAATCTAGAGGAGGATTAACAGACTGGAATAACGTTGTAACAGCTTGCTCAAGTTGTAACGTTAAAAAAGGCGGCAAGCTTTATAAAGATTGTGATTTAAAGTTAGCAAACAAACCTTATGCACCTACTGTAGAAGATCTTCATAGAAACGGTAGAAATTTTCCACCAAACTTTTTACATGAAAGCTGGATGGATTACTTGTATTGGGATATTGAATTAGAACCCTAATTAAATTTTTTCTGAAATTGTAATTGCTATTCTAGATGAAGTTTTAATTACTTTATCTAAAACCCCAAATAAACCTTTTTTTGTTGCTCCATGCTCATAAGCAATGTCTTTATGATCTAATTCATCTTGACGAAATTTCATTATCTTTTCTTTTAACTCTTTCTCATCATCACCAAGTTTGTAAGTTTGATTTTTATAATGATCATCAATTACTTCTTCTACAGACGCAGTGCATAGCATAGCTGCTTTTTCACCAAGCATCGCAGTACCAAAACCAAGTGTTACTCCTAAGATATCCCAAAGAGGCAAAAGTTTTGTAGGTTTAATATTTCTTTTTTGAATTTCTCCATCAAAATATTCATAATGTTCTTTTTCATGCTCTTTCATTTCTTCAATTTTTCGCTTTAAATATTCATCTTGCTTAAAAGTTTTAAGAGCTAAAAGTTGACCTTCGTATATTTTAATTGCTCCACGCTCACCAGCGTGATCTACTCGGATAATTTCTTCTAAATATTTCTTATTAGTTTTTTCCATAATTTTTAATGACTTTGATCATAATACCACTTAATAGAATTGAGATAACTGTATTAATTGTAGCAAGAGAAAGGCCGAAAAACCTAAAAGTTACATCTTTACAGCTTACAGCTTTGTTGCTTTCAAGTTGTTTTAATAATTCCGCAGAAGATAAATTTTCAGAAGAGGCACCCAAATCACACACTAATGACTCACTAAAAAAACCTTGTTCAATCCCAACATGATAAAAAGAAACTACCGCACCAAAAATAAAAAGTAACAATAATATGCCGGCAATAACTTTTTGAAATTTATTTAATATAAATATTAATGAAATTAGAATTAATGATGAAATATATGGAATTCTTTCGATTAAGCATAAATTACAAGGTTTGTGTCCTAATTTATATTGAATGAAGTAAGCAATAGCTAAAGATAAAAAACTAAAAGCTAAAATACTATTTAAGATAAATTTATTACTATTCATCATTTGACGAAAATCATATACAGGGCGATCGCTAAAACTACAATAAAAATACCGGTTAAAGTAAACCAAAGCGCACCTCTTTTCTCTATGAAATCACCAAATTTTTTTCCAAATAGATATGTAAAATAAGAAACTAAGAAAAATCTTAGTCCTCTAGTAAATAAACAAATAAAAAAGAATACAGGAAGATTATAAGCAATTACTCCACTTGTTATCGTAAAAACTTTAAAGGGAAGAGGTGTAAACCCAGCTAAAAACATAATGCCAAGCCAAGCTAAGAAACCACCTTTTGTTGACATCTTATCTTGCATCTCAAAAACTTTTTCTTCGTAACCATAAAATTCAATTATGACCATTGAAGCGTCTAAGAAAAAAACTCCAAGCATATATCCGAACAATCCTCCAAGAACTGAGCCAGTTGTAGCGATTAAAAAGATCTTTAAGTAGTCTTCTCTTTTAGCGACAACCATTGGCACAATCATTAAATCTGGTGGAACAGGAAAAAAGAAACTTTCGATAAAAGCTACAAAGCCAAGTAAAGGCTTAGAAAATTTATGCCTAGCAAGTTCCACACATCTGTCGTATAATTTTTTTAACATGAATTTAAAATGCACAATTCTAAGATACCTCGCAAGTTTAATTTTATCGACAGTTGTTATCTACGCTATCGTAATAGTTGCGGGAATGTTTGGCGCAGACTATGGGTTCTCTCCAGGTGATACCTTTATCATTTGGATTTTAATGGCTATTCTTATTAATCAAAGCGTTACTTGGAAAAAGTAATTTTTAATGAACAAACCTGTAGACATAAAAATTGCTCAATTTACAAAGCCTGACAATCTAGAACAAACTATAGATAGCTCTTCAGTTTGGGAAATCTTTCAAAAAAACAATAATGAAGTTTTAAAACACTTCATAAAATTTCAACAAACTTGGGTTAATCAGGCTTACACTGTATTTAAAGATTTCGATACATACTTAGTGTTAATATATTTAATTAATAAAGTTTTTCTCAATTTGTCTGATCGATTTCACTACATGTCTTTTGAAAGTTTTTATAATCAAGAGAAGTTATCAATAGATAAAATAAATTTAATTGAAATATCGAAAGATTTAAACATTCCTAAAGAAACAATAAGAAGAAAAGTAAACTTTTTACAAGATCAAGGCATAATTTATAGAGACGGTAAATCTATATTTTTAAATGTATCAAAAATTGCGATACAAAAACCAGTAACATCGATAGGTTTAATCGCAGCGTGTTTGGCAAAATTTTCAAATATATTATCTTCACAAAAATGGTTTGGAGATAAAATTAGTCAAGAAACAATAGTAAAGTTTATACAAGACCATTTTACTGTAAGCTGGGAATATTTCTTTAGATTTCAAATATCCTATTTAGTCCGTCATAGAACCTTTTTTGGTGACTTAGAGTCGTGGAATGTATGGGGCTCAATCGCTTTAGTTCAAATGAGAGAATTAATAGAAAAAACCGAAAAACAGATTATTGATCCTCCAAGTAATTTTAAGGATTTTTATCTACATTTGTTAAAACATAAAGCGAAAAGAGGTATTAATGCATCGTCGATATCTGATATTTCAGCGATTCCTAGAGCTACAGTAATTAGAAAACTTAAAGTAATGGAAAAGAAAAAATTAATTAATAGAAATAAAAACCTAGAATATTCGATTGGCAGTCAACCAGTACACCTTAAGGGTTTAGAAGAAAATTATCTTATACATCAAAAACTTTGGTCAAATTTTACAACAACCATGTATAATTTGATGAAACACTCAAAACTAAAAGTTAATTAAAATTATGGAAATAGCAAAAACAATAGCTCCTGTGTGTCTGGCCATAATAATGTTCGGTTTGGGCCTTGGTCTTACGTTAACAGATTTCAAAAGAGTAATTACAATCCCTAGAGATTTTATAATAGGATTTTTAGGTCAAGTAATAATACTTCCAATTATCGCTTTTATCTTAATTCATATTATTTCAATGCCACCAGAAATCGCTCTTGGTGTAATGGTAATTGCAGCAGCTCCCGGTGGAGTTACTTCAAATATATTAACTAAATTTGCTAATGGTGACGTTGCTTTATCTGTAACATTAACAGCAGTTGTGAGTTTAATTTCTGTAATAACAGTTCCTTTAATTGTCTATAATTCTGCAAGTTTTCTTGGTTTTGAAATAACTAAAGAAATATCCATGATTAATATTGCAGCTAAAATGTTTTTTGTAGTAACAGTACCTGTTATTTTTGGCATGATTGTAAGAAGTTTAATGACGGATTTTATTATATCTAAGACGCTATTAATTCAGAGATTGTCGGTAATATTATTTCTAGTTGTCTTTATCTCTATTTGGGTAGAAGAGTGGGATAGGATAGTTAGCTTTATCACAAGAGCAGGTTTAGTATCTTTCATTTTAAATATTACAATGATTCTAATAGGCTATTACATGGCTAAATTTTTAGCTTCAGGACTAGAGCAAAGAAAATGTATTTCGCTAGAATGCGGCTTACAAAATGGAACTTTAGCTGTTTTCGTTGCTACACAATTATTTGACGATATAGTATTTATGGTGCCAACCGCTGCATATGCACTGATTATGTTCGTTACCTCAATTATTTTTGTTCTCATAGTAAGAAAAATAAATTAAATTATTTCAAAAAATGGGCGAATGGTGGAACTGGTAGACGCGCCGGACTCAAAATCCGGTGGTAGCAATACCTTGAGAGTTCGAGTCTCTCTTCGCCCACCAATTTATGGAAATAGATAAACTAAATAGTCTAGTAGAACTTTATTTTAAAAAGTGTGATGAAGTTGATCCTAACAGACCTTTTTTAAAATGGTTAAAACCAAATAAACCAACCTATACTTGGGGTGATATTAAAGAGAGAATTTTTAAGCTTTCTACAAAAATAAAAACCTTAATCAATGAAGGGGATCGATGCTTAATATTATCTGAGAACAGACCTTATTGGCTGATGTCAGATCTTGCAGTTATGAATGCAGGAGGAATTTCAGTTCCAATTTTTACAACATATTCATCAAATGATTATAAATATATTCTAAACGACTGTAAGCCGTCTTTAATTATTGTCTCTAACAATGATCAATTTAAGAAAATAAAAAATTATGTAAATTTAAATGAGCAAAAAATAATCTCTTTTGAAGAGATAGAAGCTGATAGTTTATTAATAAAGAATATTTTTCGTGAAGATAATTATAAAAAAGAAATTAATAATAATTTAAAAAGAAATATGCCTGCATGTATTATTTATACATCAGGTACATCAGGCAACCCAAAAGGAGTAATTTTAAGTCACGGTGGCATTCTATCTAATTGTGAAGGAGCAGTTGAATTACTTGAAACTTTAATAAAAAAAAAAGATCCAATATTTTTAACTTGGTTGCCTTTATCACATTCTTACGAACACACAGTTCAATTTATACAAATCATTGTAGGCGCAAAAGTTTTTTATGCTGAAAGTTTAGAAAAATTAATTTCTAATATGGGAGTTGCTAAACCAACTATTATGACAGCAGTACCAAGATTTTATCAAAATCTTTTTACAAAAATAAATATAAATTTTGAAAAACAAAAAGGGCTTAAAAAAAAATTAATTAATCAAACTTTATATCTTGGAAAAAAAATACTTAAAAAAGAGGTATTAACTTTAGGAGAAAAAATCATTAATTTTTTATGTGAAAAATTAGTCAGAAAAAAAATAAGAAATCAATTTGGTGGAAATCTTCAAGCCTTTGTGTCTGGTGGGGGAGCCTTAGATCAAAAAATCGGTGAATTTTTAAATGCTATAGGACTACCCACATTACAAGGCTACGGTCTAACCGAGACATCTCCAGTAGTGAGCTGTAATTTACCAGATTTAGTAAAAGTTGAGACCGTGGGTCCTCCATTTAGAACTAATAAAGTGAGAATAGCAGAGGATGGTGAAATTTTAATAAAGGGTGAAAATGTAATGTTAGGTTATTGGAATCTTAAGGAGGAAACTAAAAGAGTAATAAAGGATGGATGGTTACATACAGGTGATATTGGTGAACTTGATCACAATAATTATTTAAAAATAACTGATAGAAAAAAAGATATTATTGTTAATTTAGGTGGAGACAATATTTCACCTAGTAAAATCGAAAATATTTTATGCTTAAACGAATTTATTAAACAATCTTTTGTTTATGGAGATAAAAAAAATTACTTAGTTGCATTATTAGTTATAGAGAAAGAAATTAATAAAGATAAAATTAAACTTATAATTGAAAATATAAATAAAAGTTTAACTTTAATAGAAAAAGTTAAAAAATTTATTTTAATTAACGAAGAATTTACAATTGAAAACGGAATGTTAACACCGACTTTAAAGTTAAAAAGAAAAGAAATAATTAAAAAATATAAACAACAATTAGAAAATCTTTATTAATTTTATAAAAAAATTAAAACAAATTGCTTAAAAAAACATTGATATTGCTAACTTTTTTAAAATATTTAAAAAAATAAAAAAATTTATTAAAAAATTAAATTTTGAATCAATTTTGTAAAATAATTTATGTTTGACATGAATCTTTTAATAATTAATGTTTAATTAACAAACGAATCATTAAGATTTGTTTAACAACAAGGGAGAAAAGATGGCTAAAAGAAGAAAAAAAGCTAAAAAGAAAAAGAAAAAAGCTAAAAAGAGAAGAAGAAAAAGATAGTTTTCTCTTTAACTAAACGCCCTTTTTAATTTTTTAAAGAGGGCGTTTTTTTATTCTGCGCTCTCTGAAATATTTGTTCTACCTAAGGCTTTATCCATTTTCTTTTGAACTTCCTCAGGGCTTGTTTTTAGAACCGCCTCAAACTCAGATTTAAGCCTTTCATACGCTTTTTCAAATAATTGCCTTTCAGAATAAGACTGATCGGCTATGATATCTGTGTTCTTATTAAGATCTTTTACCACCTCAGCTAATTCATAGATTTTACCCGAGTTGATTTTTTGATCATATTCTTGAGCACGTCTACTCCACATCGTCCTTTTTATTTTTGGCTTAGTTTTTAAAATAGAAATACATTTATTGATTTGATTAATAGAGGATATTGGTCTTAAGTTTGACTGTTGGTTTATAGGAACAGTTAAAGTTAATTTTTCTTTTTCAACAAGTATTTTATAAAATTGAATGTCAATTTCTCCAATTTTTGCTTTTTCAATAGCTGTGATTTTACCTACACCATGCTTCGGATACACAACAAAATCTTTTAAATTATAAATACGTTTTTCTGTAGGCTGCTTTTTAATTTTTTTAATCTCTGGTTTTTCATCTTGTCCAGGTATAGTGTTTTTTTTCTCAAGTGGTTTAGCTACAGATTTAGCAGAATTCTTAATTTTTACTTTTTTTACTTTTTTAGCTTTTTTTATTTTTTTTAATTTTTTCTTTTTAGGCATGTTTTTTATTTTCCGGGTTTTTCAGAAAAATGCTTATCGTATTTATCTTTAATTTCTCTAAATTTTTCATGTTCAGCCATTGGCTCTTTTTTTTTTGAAATATTAGGCCATATTGCAGAAAACTTTTTATTAAGCAACAGCCATTTTTCCATTCCTTTGACACTTTCATCAGAATCAGCCTTTATAGCATCTATTGGACATTCAGGTTCGCAAACTCCACAATCAATACATTCATCTGGATTGATAACCAGCATATTTTCTCCTTCATAAAAACAATCTACCGGACAAACCTCTACGCAATCGGTCAGCTTACATTTAATACATTCATCTTTTACTATATAAGTCATTTTGAGTTAATTAAGTTTAGTTTAATTTCAGCACATTCTTTATCTGAAAAATATATTAACCCGCAAATCCGTCTCATTAAATTAGATTCATATTGATCTACGGTATTATCTGATATTAATACTTTCCAAAGATGTTCAATAATATCTTTTTTTATTTCTAATGAATTTTGTTTTATAATATTTGTGTAATTAAGTAATTGATTTGAGTTTTTTTCTATTTCTTCAGCCTTCTTTAATATTTCATCTGAATTCTCATCTTTAATATAAGATTTTATGAATTCTTTGACCAGCTTTTTTTCGTGGTTTGAATAATTTTCATCAATATTAGCAGCATGTACTAGCAATGCCGTTATACCAATCACACTTTCTTTATCTAGCTTACTCATGAATTATTTAATATTTAAAGTACGAAGTTTATTAAATGGATTCTCTTTATTGTCAAACTTAAATAGTTTCTCTTTTTTCCTCTTTTCACCTCTAAAAATGTACGTATCTTCCTCTTTATCCTTTTTATAATTCATATAATTCATTAATTTAAAGAAATTTTCTTTAGAACAGCCCAATAAATTCATCATACTTGCGTTTATTTTGAATTTTTTATCTTTTGAACTATCTATTATTTTAATAAATAACTTCTCTAAAATATCAATTCTTACAAAAAACTCCTTAAATTTTTCAAAACCACAAAGTAGTAAAAAATTTCTTTCCAATTTTGCGTCAGTTAAGAAATTTAAACCTGATTTAGGTATCGTATTTTTATTAGACAAGTTATGAAATAAACTCCATAAACTTATTCGAAATTCTACAGCTTTTGGTTTTAACATTTTAGGTAAGTAAATATGGTATCTTCCTATTTTAATTCCCATTCCCCATAATTTCTTTCTTTCTTCAGCAGGAATTAAGTTGACAATTTTATCGACTTCACTTCGTTTAACCACTCCATTTTTCTCATAAAGTTGAAATACGAGCCCTCTAAGATATTGGTTGTTAATTTTATGTTTAGTAAGCTTAATCAAATCTCCTAAAACATCATTTATATAATTTTCTAACCATTTTTCTAAAAAATTAGTTAATTTTAATTTAGAGGTTTCGTCTATAGAGTCGTCAGCAATTATATCAATTTCTGGATTTAAATAGTTATTACCTTTTTTTAATCGAGCGATAGGATTATGTTTCCAAATAATTTTATTTTCATTGTTAATTGATAATTCTGCACCATTTAAAATATTTTCTACCCTTTTAATTAATTCTTGCTCAACACCTTTTCTTGCTGCCTTTTTAATTGATTTTATATCTGTATCTAAAGTTTTTGATGTAACTTCTATTAAAAATTTTAAGCCTTTTAATTCACCAATTAGCTGCCCGTCTATATAGATCTTATTATCTTCATTGATCTCAGTATTTAGGACTAAATCTTGCTTAAGATTACGTGAGAGAATACTAATTTTTTTATCAATAAAACTTTTTGTTAGTTCATCATGTAATTTATCTGAAAGTTTATCTTCGATGCTTTTTGTGAGCTGAACCCAATAATCTGAATTTTCTACCCAATTCTTTTTATTCGCAACATATGACCAAGTTCTGACATTAGAAAGTCTGTGTGATAGTAAATCTACATTCCCATGATCTTTTTCAAGACCTTTCAGTTGATCTTTCATAAAAGAACTTGGAATTCTTTTTTTTCTTGTAGTAAGAAATTGGAAAACTTTATCAATAATATTTATATGCTGTCCATAAGCTTTTTTTTCAAAATCAGGTATCTGGCAGCATTCCCAAAGTAATTCTAGATTTTTATGATAAATTATATTGTTAGCACCTTTTTTAAGAAAAAATCTTAATACACTTTCATCAAGGGAGTCGTTCGTTCTTAATAAATTTTTTTTATCAGGTCTAAGTTCAAGTGAAGCAATAAGCTTTTCTGGATTGCTAAAATTAAGGTTTGAATTTCTCCAATAAACTGATTTAGTATCTGGTAATTGGTGTTTTTCTATTTTTTCTATTTCATCTGAATTCAAAGTCTCGCAGTCACCTGTTGTCCCAAATCCACCATCATTTTTATATCTTCCTGCACGTCCGGCGATTTGAGACATTTCAATTAGATTGAGTCGTCTAGTTTTTTTGCCATCAAATTTTTTTAAATTTGAGAAATAGATTTCATTTATGTCCATATTTAAACCCATACCAATTGCATCTGTTGCAATTAAGTAATCTACATCTCCAGACTGATACAATCCTACTTGCGAGTTTCTGGTTTTCGGACTTAAGGAACCCATAATAACAGCAGCTCCTCCTTTTTGTCTTCTTACTAATTCTGCTATTGCATAAACCTCTTCAATTGAAAAAGCTATTATTGCAACTTTACGATCCAAACGAGATATTTTTTTTATTCCCGAGTAACTTAATTTTGAAAACCTTTCCTTTTTCTCAAATTCTACGCCTTCGACAAGTTCACTAATGATATTTTCCATTACTTGTGAACCTAGGAACATCGTTAATTTCGTTCCTCTAGACTCTAGCATTCTTTCAGTAAAGATGTGGCCGCGTTCTCTGTCAGAACACATTTGTATTTCGTCAATTGCAATAAAGTCGACTTCTTTATTTTTAGGCATCGACTCAACGGTACAAATGAAATAGCTAGCAGTGCTTGGGATAATTTTTTCTTCACCCGTTATTAAAGCTACTTTTTCGACCCCGACTTTATTTACGCATTTGTCATAAACTTCTCTTGCCAGTAATCTCAAGGGTAAACCAAAAATACCTGAGGAAAATTCAAGCATTTTTTCTATTGCAACATAAGTTTTCCCCGTATTCGTAGGACCTAGTAATGCAATTATTCTTTGAGATTGATTAGTCATTTTTTGTGTTAGAGATTTTTATTTACACTATATGTAGACCTAAGTTGAGAACAAAATAAGATTAAAACATGACCGAATCGTTTTGTCAAATGTTCCAATTTTCACAATTGATTTGACTTCCAATAGGCAGTCCCCGTATAGGTAATTAAAAGTTAAAATGTCATCTAATGTAAAAGAGAAAATTCTAAAACTCAAAGAATCCTCAACACTTGTAATTAATGAAAAGTCAAAAGAGCTAATATCTAATGGAAAAAAAGTATATCAATTTGGCTTTGGACAATCTCCATTTCCAGTTCCAGAAAAAATTGTAGAGGCTTTAAAAAAGAACGCTCATAGAAAAGAATACTTACCTATTCAAGGATTACCTGAACTAAGAGAAAATATTTCAAAGTATTTAGCAAAAAGAACAGGAAATGATTACCCAAAAGAAAATATATTAATCACACCTGGTTCGAAGGAAGCAATGTTACTGATACATATTGCTTTTAATGGGGAAATAATAATTCCTGCACCTGGCTGGGTTTCTTATGAGCCACAAGCAGAAATAGGTTCAAATAAAGTTCACTGGTTAGAGACTACAAGAGAAAATAATTGGTTTCCCACTGGAAAAGAACTTGAAAAAAAAATCAATTCAGTTGGAAAAAATAAAAATTTAATCTTAATTCTTAATTCGCCAAACAATCCATCAGGAGCAGTTTGTAAAAATTTAGAACAGTTAGCTAAAGTTGCAAAAAAATATAAGATAATGGTGTTGTCAGATGAAATTTACACTGATCTCACTTTTACTAATCAATATAACTCAATATCAAAATTTTATCCTGAGTTAACTTTTATTACTGGTGGATTAAGCAAATGGTGTGGAGCTGGAGGTTGGAGATTAGGATTTCTAGCTGTTCCAAAGAAATTAACTGAATTTTTAAAAAGTTTAAAATCGCTTGCAAGTGAGTCTTATTCTACCGTTAACACACCAACGCAATATGCATCTGTAGAAGCTTATGCTAATGAGCATGATCAATATAAGCTAAAAGTTAGAGCGATATTAAATGCTGTTGGAAACTACGTTTATAATAATCTGAAATCAAATAAGGTTTTAATGGCTCCTCCACAAGGTGCATTTTATTTGATGCCAGAATTTAAAAACAAAAAATATAAAACCTCATCAAAATTATGTGAAGCAATTTTAAACGAAACAGGTGTAGCAATGTTGCCAGGATCAGATTTTGGTTTTAAACAAAATAAAATGCTAACAAGGTTAAGTTATACTGATTTTGATGGAACAGAATTTTTTAGAAACGTTACAAACTGTAAAATGATAGATGATGAGATGATTAAAAAATATGCACCAAATGTGGTCGAAGGCGTTTCAAAATTGTCAAATTGGGTTAAAAATTTATAAGAATCTCTTTGACCTCAATACAATAACGTAGTTAAATTCAGTATTAATAAAAAGGGAGAACACATGAAAAAAATAATATCAATGATTTCAGCTGTTCTAGTAATGATAGCTTTTTCAAGCCCATTCACTTCAATAGCAAAATCAGCAGAGTTCTTTACAATAGGAACAGGTGGACCAACTGGAGTATATTTCCAAACAGGTAACGCTATATGTAAAATGTTACACAAGTCAGCAATTAGTGCTGATCATGGTAGAAAAAAAGGTACAGCTAAAGCTTATAGATGTACTGCACCTTCAACAGGTGGTTCTAACTATAACATTGGACAAATCAAAGATGGTGAGTTTCAATTTGGTGTTGCTCAGTCAGACTGGCAGTATCATGCTTACAACGGTTCAAGCAAATGGGAAGGAAAACAGTTTAGTAATCTAAGAGCTGTATTTTCTGTTCACAATGAACCTTTCCAAATTTGGGCAAGTAAAAAATCTAAAATAAAAGATTTCAAAGGTCTAAAAGGAAAAACAGTAAACATTGGTAATCCAGGTTCTGGACAAAGAGGAACTATGGAAGAATTAATGAAAGCTATGGGAGCAGACATGAGTATGTTCAAAGCTACTACTGAACTTACTTCTTCTGAACAAGTTAAGGCTCTTTGTGATGGTAAAATAGATGCATTTGGATATTCAGTAGGATTTCCAAATGGTGCTATGGAACAAGCAGCAACTTGTAAAGCAAAAGCTAGTCCAATCAATTTAACTGGTGCGCCAGTTCAAGCTTTAATTGATGGAGCAGACTACTATGCAAAAGCTGTAATTCCAAAAGGAACTTATTCTAATCAGAAAAAAGACGCTACAACGTTTGGTGTAAAAGCTACAGTTGTTACAAGTGCAGATGTTTCTGAAGAACTTGTATACTTAGTAACAAAAGCGGTGATGGAAAACTTTGATGATTTCAGAGCTCAACACCCAGCTTTTGGACCTCTGGAAAAGAAAAATATGATAGCTGATGGTTTATCGGCTCCATTACATCCAGGTGCAATTAAGTACTACAAAGAAGCTGGATTAATGTAATTCAACTTTTTAGTTTAATTAAAAAAGGCCCAATATTTCTTGGGCCTTTTTTTTTATAATAATGTATCTTAAGTGAAATGAATCAAACTATTCAAAGTAAGATTAAAGACAAAATTCAAGAAGATATATCTCCAACTCGAAATTTATCGGGCATTCACTTAAAAGTAGTTTTTGGTATTGCTATTCTCTGGACTTTATTTCAACTTTGGTACGCCTCTCCATTTCCTTTTTGGTTTAACTTTGGAATGTTCAAAGGTCTACCTGCTAGAGCAATACATTTAGGTTTCGCACTTACACTAACATTTTTAATTTTTCCTGTTGTACGAGGAAAGAAAATATCAGTTTTTGATATTCTTATAAGTATTGTCGCTGCATTCTGTTGTCTTTATATTTATTTTTTCTATGATGATCTTGTTAATAGAGGAGGCATTCTTCTTGTAAAAGAGATATTTGGATACAAAGTTCCTGTTGAATTGATCATAGGAGCAATTGGTATTTTGATACTTTTAGAGGCGACAAGAAGAGCAATCGGACTGCCTTTAGTAATTATTGCGATTTGTTTTTTACTATTCTCATACTTTGGAAAATATGCCCCAGATATTATTTCTCATGGGGGCCTTTCTGTTAAAAGATTAGTTGGATTTCAATGGTTCGATCAAGAAGCTATTTTTGGAATACCTATTGGCGTTTCTGTTGATTTTATATTTTTATTCGTTCTTTTCGGAGCATTATTAGAGACAGCTGGAGGAGGAAAATACTTCTTAGATTTAGCATTCGCCATGGTTGGTAAAATGCGAGGAGGACCTGCTAAAGCAGCCATTTTAGGATCAGGAATGACAGGAATGATTTCAGGTTCTTCAGTAGCAAATACTGTTACTACCGGAACTTTTACAATTCCGATTATGAAAAAAACAGGATTCTCTCAAGAGAAAGCAGGAGCTATTGAAGTTTCATCATCTGTTAATGGTCAAATCATGCCTCCAGTTATGGGAGCTGCAGCTTTCGTTATGGCAAGCTTTATAGGCGTTACTTATTTTGAGGTTGTTAAACATGCTTTTTTACCAGCTATCATTTCATACATTGCTTTGTTTTATATATCCCATCTAGAGGCTCTTAAACTAGGACTTAAAGGAATGGATGATGCAGACGTTCCTCATCTTAAGAGTACTTTTTTATCTGGGCTTCATTTTTTAATACCAATTTTTGTTTTAATTTTTTTACTTGTTTACATGAGATACACAGCAGGTTTTTCAATTTTTTATGCAACTATTTCTTTAATCCTAGTGAATTTGATAAATCGAATTATAAAAAATTCAGATTATAAAACCGGCTTAATCGAATGGTGGAACCAAACTATTGTTGGACTTCAAAAAGGAGCAATTAATATGGTGGGAGTTGGAATAGCGATTGCCACTGCGGGTATAATAGTGGGAGCAGTTGGATCTACAGGATTAAGCACAAACTTAATTATAGTCATTGAGACAATAGCTAGAGATAATGTAATAATATTAATTTTATTAACTATTATTCTTTGTTTACTTTTAGGAATGGGCCTTCCCACAACTGCAAACTATGTGGTAGTGGCCTCATTAATGGCTACAGTTTTAGTTGATGTTGGAAACGCTTCAGGGTTTATTTTTCCGTTAATAGCTGTTCACTTATTTGTATTTTACTTTGGATTAATGGCCGATGTAACACCACCTGTTGGTTTAGCATCTTATGCTGCAGCAGCAATTTCTGGTGGAGATCCTTTAAGAACAGGGCTTCAAGCTATTTGGTATAGTTTAAGAACAGGAATTTTACCTATAGTTTTTTTATTCAATCATGAACTTTTATTAATTGGCGTAGATAGTATCTGGCAAGCTTTATTGGTAATAGCAACTTCTTTAATTGGTATTTTAGTTTTTACGGCAGCTACACAACAATGGTTCATAAATAAATTAAGATGGTATGAGACTATAGCTTTCTTAATAATATCTTTATCTTTCTTAGCTCCGGACTATGTATTAGGTAAATTCTATCCAAAATTTAACGAACAAAAACTTTCAGCAGAAAGTATTCAAAATTTATCTTTTGATCCATCGAAAGAAGTTCACATAAAAGTCACTCGAGTTACTGAATATGGCGAAAGATATAAATTATTTGTTATTGATAAAGGAAAATTTGAAAATGATTACAATATTGAAGAATACGGAGTGACATTAGTAGACCAGAATGACCAACTTACTGTAGATAAATTAAATTGGAAAGGGGAGGCAAAAAAATCTGGTATTCAAATGGGCGACATCATAAGTAATTTTAAAATTGAAAATCCAGAAAGACCAAACAAAGCTATTGTTTACCCTTTTGCTCTAATATTTTTATTAATAGTTGGTTATATAAATTATAGAAGAAAAACTTAAAGAATTTTCCAAGTTCCAGAGGCAGAGACGACAATTTCTTTATCATTAGAAATTTCACAGCTTATAAAAACAAGA
Source organism: uncultured Pelagibacteraceae bacterium (assembly GCA_902589705.1). Lineage (GTDB taxonomy): Bacteria > Pseudomonadota > Alphaproteobacteria > Pelagibacterales > Pelagibacteraceae > Pelagilacustribacter. The sequence continues at coordinate 10,027 of CACITX010000004.1, read as the reverse complement.
GTCTTTGTTTTCTTTAAAATTTTTACATCTCCTTTAAGCTTGTCACCTAATTGACCTGCTGAAATAAATTTCATATCTAAATTTATAGTTACACATCTTTTATCACCAGCTACTCTATGTGCGGCAGTACCCATTCCTGTATCTGCGATTGTTGACAAGAAGCCACCATGAGCAATTTTTCCAGTATTCAAATGCATTTCTTTTACTTCAACTATAAATTCGTATTGAGTATCGCTGATCTGTTTTAATTCCAGACCACCTAAATGTTTCATAAACCCTTTATTAGTTTCGTCCATAATTTTTTTTATCATATATTGGCATTAGTTGTGAGAAAATTACAGCAGCCAATATCAAGAATATTCCTAAAATTTTAATTTCATTTAAAAATTGATCAAGTATTAACCAAGCTAATATAGCTGCGAAAACACCTTCCAACGAAAAAACTATTGCAGCAGGAGCTGGAGATATATTTTGTAAACTATATGTTTGTAATAAAAAGGCGAGGCCACTTGATAAAATACCGACATATAAAACTTCGTATGAGTCTTTTAAAAAATTATTAAACGTTGGATCTTCAAAGTAAAACATTGGACCAATTAAAACTAAACATGCTACAAAACATTGAGACATTGCTATAGTTATGGGAAAGTTAAACATTTCAATCGTTTTTCTAATAAGCAAAATATGGACCCCCCAACAAAAGGCACTTAAGATACCTAAAGTATCACCCAATCTTACCGAATAATTATTTAGTTCGCTTAGAAGTAAGCCGCCAAGAATACAGATAAAAACTGACGGCCAAATAGACCAGTGCATTTTTTTAGAAAATATAAAGTAAGAAATTACAGGAACGACTAAAACATAGAAGACTGTAAAAACACCAGTGTTTGCTACATCAGTATATATTAAAGAAATCTGTTGTAGCTCTTGGCCTATGGCTAAAACAAAACCCAAGTAAAATAAAAAATAAGCTATTTTTCTTTTATCAAGTTGTTTGAAATTTATATTTTTAAACTCAAAAATGAAAAAGAAAGGAACTAAAGTTAAAAACCCGATTAAAAATCTTCCTACATTAAAAGTATGAGGCCCTATAAAATCCATACCCATATCTTGCGCCACAAAAGCTGAGCCCCAAAGAACAGATGTAACAATAGCGCAAATTAGTGAGAACGATTTTTTATCCATCAGGGGTTAATAGTTTAAGAAGATCTAAACAGCAAGCTTAAAGGCAAAATCTTTACCAAGACATTCCCCAAGGTAGACACAAAATCTAGCTCCTTCCGCACCATCTATTAATCTGTGATCATAAGATAATGATATTGGAAGTATCTTTTTAGAAACTATTTGATTTTTTTCTTTAACAAGTCGATCAAAAGTTCTTCCAACTCCTAAAATTGCTACCTCTGGCGGATTAATGATTGGCGTAAAATGTGTTCCACCTATTCCTCCTAAACTTGAGATAGTCATCGATCCACCAAAAAATTCTTTTTTATCAATTTTAAGTTCTCTACAAAGTTGACTTGTATTTTTAAGCTCCTCTCCAATTTTTTGAATACTCATTTGATCAACGTTTCTCAATTTTGGAACCATCAGGCCATGCGGAGTATCAACAGCAAAACCAATATGAAAATATTTTTTATAAATAATTTTATTATTCTCAGGATTTAATGATGCATTAAAATTAGGAAATTCTTTTAAAGCACTTACCAAAGCTTTTGCAATAAATGCAAGAGGAGTTACTTTAATTTTTTCACCAGTGTAATAATCATACAAAGAATTCCTAAACTGTTCCATGTCAGTAACATCTATTTCATCATGTTGAGTGACGTGTGGAATTTCTGTCCACGATCTGACTAAATGTGGTCCTGAAAGTTTCTTAACACGTGGTAGATCTTGTGTTGTTATTTCTCCAAATTCTTCATGAGAATATTCTTTTACATATTTTGTTATTTCTTTTTTTTGCACCTCACCTTGAGAAACTGTAACTTGAGATCTTATAAAATTTTTTACATCTTCTTCTGACACTCTTCCAGCTCGTTGTGTGCCAGAAATTTTAGAAATATCCGCGCCCAGCTCTCTTGCAAACTTTCTTATTTTTGGACTCGCAGAACTTTTTCCTGAAGCAGGAACACTAGGTGCAGGTTGTTGCTTTTGCACCTGGACTACTTCATTTTGTATTTTTTGTTTTACTGATTCTTTTTTAGATTTTTCTTTTATAGGCTCATTTGTTTCCTGCTTTGACTCTAAAGTAAGAATTAAATCTCCTTTGTTAATTTTATCACCTACAGAAACATTAATTTTTTCTATCTTGCCTTCGTGAGTTGATGGCACCTCAACACTTGATTTGTCGCTTTCTAAAGTTATCAAAGAATCATTTTTTTTGATTACTTGACCATTTTTAACAAGAACCTCGATGACTTCTACATCTTTAAAGTCACCCATATCTGGAACTAAAATTTTTTGGATTGTCATTTTATAAATTTGCTGGGAAATCTTTCTCTTTGTCTATCTTATATTTTTTTATTGCTTTTTCTGCTTCTTCAGAACCAACAAGTTGTTCTTTTGCTAATGCACTCAAGGTAAAGGCTACTATATGTTCTTTATCTACTTCAAAAAATTTTCTAAGATTTTTTCTAGTGTCACTTCTTCCGTAACCGTCTGTTCCGAACGAGTAAAACTTTTTGTCTGTGTAAGGTCTAATCTGATCTGTGAATGCCCTTGTATAATCAGAAGCTGCAATGACTGGCCCATCTCTTTTAGACAAACATTGTTGAACGTAAGATTTTTTTGGTTTTTTATTTGGATTTAAAAGATTTAACCTTTCAGTTTCCATTCCATCTCTTCTTAATTCGTTAAAACTCGTCACGCTCCAAATGTCTGCATCTATATTGTATTCTTTTGATAAGATTTCAGAAGCGGATATAATTTCTCTTAAAATAGTCCCTGAACCTAATAATTGAACTTTAGTTTTTCCTTTATTTTTTCCTTCTTTGAATAAGTACATACCTTTTAAAATTCCGTCATCACAACCTTTAGGTTTTTCTGGGTGAGAGTAGTTTTCATTCATTGCAGTGATGTAGTAGAAGACATTCTCTTTCTTTTCATGCATTCTTCTTAAGCCTTCTCTAAATATTGTTGCCATTTCGTAAGCAAAAGTAGGATCATAGCTAATACAGTTTGGAATATTTGATGCTAATAATTGGCTATGTCCATCTTGGTGTTGCAATCCTTCTCCAGCTAATGTGGTTCTTCCAGCTGTTGCTCCAATTAAAAATCCTCTAGCTTGGGAGTCACCAGCTGCCCATGCTAGATCCCCAACTCTTTGGAATCCAAACATAGAATAAAAAATATAAACAGGTATCATCTCAATATCGTGATTAGTGTAAGCGGTTCCTGCTGCAATCCAGGATGACATTGCTCCGGACTCATTAATACCTTCCTCTAAGACCTGACCACTTTTATCTTCTCGATATGAACTTAGTTGTTCAGAGTCGACCGGTTCATATTTTTGCCCTTCATGAGCATAAATACCAATTTTCTGGAAGAAACCTTCCATTCCGAAAGTTCTTGCTTCATCAGGAATAATTGGCACTAATCTTGGAGCAACATTTTTATCTCTTAGTAATGCTGTCATCATTCTAACTAAAGCCATTGTTGTAGACATTTCCTTTTTTCCAGTAGATTTCATAAAGGCATCGAAAATATCTTTTGGTGGCGCTTTAACTTGTTTTGCAAAAGAAGATCTTTCAGGAATAAACCCTCCAAGTTTCATTCTCTTTTCTTTTAAATATTTTATCTCTTCAGAATTTTCGTCTGGTTTATAATATTCTATATTCTTGACTTGTTTATCCGTAAGCGGAACTTTAAACCTATCTCTATAATACAATAGATCTTCTTCATCTAATTTTTTTTGCTGGTGAGTTGTATTTACACTCTCACCTGTTTTACCCATTCCATATCCTTTGATTGTTTTTGCTAGGATGACTGTAGGCGATCCAGTATTCTGCATCGCAGCTGAGTAAGCTGCATAAACCTTGTGGGGATCGTGGCCACCTCTATTTAATCTCCAAATATCTTTATCCGTTAATGAAGAAACAAGTTCAGTTAGTTCAGGATATTTTCCAAAAAACTTTTCTCTAACATACGAACCACCTTTAGCCTTAAATGCTTGGTATTCTCCATCTACACATTCATTCATCCTCTTTATAAGTAGGCCCGTTTTATCTTTAGCTAATAATTGATCCCAGTATGATCCCCAAATAACCTTTATTACATTCCAACCAGAACCTCTAAAGCTACCTTCTAGTTCCTGAATAATTTTACTATTTCCTCGAACAGGACCGTCCAGTCTTTGCAAATTACAATTTACAACAAAAATTAAATTATCTAATTTTTCACGAGCAGCTAAACCAATTGCACCAAGTGACTCTGGCTCATCCATTTCGCCATCACCAAGAAATACCCAAATTTTTCTTCCCTCATCTTTAATTAATCCTCTATTGATAAGATATTTTAAAAATCTAGCTTGATAGATAGCCATGATAGGTCCAAGGCCCATAGATACAGTTGGAAACTGCCAGAACTTCGGCATCAACCAAGGGTGAGGATATGAGGACAACCCTCCTTTATTCACTTCTTGCCTAAAACCATCTAGTTGTTTTGATGTAAGTCTTCCTTCTAAGAAAGCTCTCGCGTACATTCCTGGCGCCGAGTGCCCTTGAAAATAAATTAAATCTCCACCAAATTTGTTATTCTTTGCTCTCCAAAAATGATTCATTCCCACATCATAAAGTGTAGCTGCTGATGCAAAAGTACCGATGTGACCACCTAGTTCAGGACTTTTTTTATTAGCCTTTACAACCATAGCTGCCGCGTTCCACCTTACATATGCTCTTATTTTTTTTCAATATTTTGATCACCGGGGGACTTAATCTCAGCCTCTGGCGGAATAGTATTAATGTAAGGAGTTGTCCTAGTATCCGGAAGGACAAGACCAGATTTATAAGCTTGATCGATAACTTTATTTAATAAGTAACTTGCTCTTGAAGAACCATCATTTTCAATAACTGAATTAAGAGAATCTATCCATTCATTTGTTTCAACAGGATCAATATCATCTTTTGAAGCTGGTTCAGCAAAGATTTTCTTAACTTGTCTTACCTGATTTATTTCACCATTAGCCTTTGGTTTTTCTTGAGTTTGAATTTCTTTAACTATTTTTTCTTCTTTTGGAGCCGAGGCCGCCTGGCCATTTTCTATTGTTACTAATACGCTTCCCTCTGAAACTTTATCCCCAATTTTTACTTTTAAATCTTTAATTTCTCCAGCAGCAGGAGAAGGTATTTCTACGCTTGACTTATCGCTCTCGATTGTAACGATTGGGTCATTCTTGTTTATTTGGTCTCCAGGTTTGACTAAAACTTCAATGACTTCAACGTCTTTAAAATCACCTATATCTGGAACTGAAATATTCTGAGCCATAATTAGCTATTATAAACTGGGAGCAACATATTAAAAAATAAATAATTAATAAACATTAAAGAATAGGGCAAATGGTCGGATAAGATCAATTTTCGTCACATTTTATGCTTTTTTCCGTCAATTAATTTTATTCATATGTGCCATGCGTTGGTTAATAAATTTTTTATTTAAAAAAAGAGAGATTAAAACTAATAGGGCAGTTTTAGTTCAGAAAATTATTTTAAAAAAATATCTATTAAGATAAAAAAATAAAAGCTAAGCTAGCTTTTATGGAAAAATTTCTGTGGGAACCCTCAGGTAAAAGAAAAAAAGAATCTCTTCTTGAGGATTTTTCAAAATATATAAATATAAAATCGAACTACAATTTTAAAAATTTGTGGAAATGGTCAGTAGATCATCCTGAGGAATTTTGGTCAAAGTTTTGGGACTATTCAAAGATTATTGGAGATAAAGGAAAAGAAATAATTAAATATAATAAGATATTTAATAAAACTAATTTCTTTCCAGATTCTAAATTAAATTATTCTGAAAATATTCTTAAGAAAAAGTCATCAGAGATAGCAATAAGTTTTTTATCAGAGAAAGGGTTTGAAGAAGAGATTTCATGGGATCAACTTTTTAATAAAGTTTGTAAATTTTCTAGCTACTTAAAATCTATTGGTTTAAAAAAAGGAGACCGTGTTGCAGCTTATGTTCCTAATAAAATTGAGTCTATTATAAGTTTTTTAGCTTGTGCAAAAAACGGAATTATTTGGTCATCATGTTCTCCAGACTTTGGTACACAAGGAGTTGTAGATAGATTTAAACAAATTGAACCAAGTATTTTAATTACTAGCGATCACTATTTTTATAATGGTAAGAAAATAAATATTCTTGAAAAAATTGAGGATATTTTAAAAGAAATTCCTTCAATTACAAAAACTTTAGTATTTGCGTATAATAAAAAAGAAGAGATGGATCTTCAAAATTATTTAAACTTTGATGAAATTCTAGATCAAACAGAAGCTGATGAAAGTTTTGAACGATTTGAGTTTGATCATCCTATTTATATTCTTTTTTCAAGCGGTACAACTGGAAAACCTAAGTGTATAACACATGGAGCTGGGAATGTCTTAATCGAACATAACAAAGAATTCATGCTTCATTGCGATATCAGAGATAATGAAAAATTATTTTACTATACTACCACAGGCTGGATGATGTGGAACTGGTTAGTAGGAGGATTAGCAACAGGCTCATCTATATTTTTATTCGATGGGGCACCTGTTTATCCAAAAATAGATGTTCTTTTAGAGTATTGTCAAAATAAGAAAATTAATCTTTTTGGAGTAAGCGCTAAATACATCGATCATTTAAAGAATGAAAAATATAATAGTAAAAACCTAGATCTAAGCTCAATAAAAATAATAACTTCAACTGGCTCTCCTTTAGCTGAAGAAAGTTTTAAGTATGTTTACAACAATATAAAAAAAGATGTTCATCTCGCATCTATCGCTGGAGGAACAGATTTAGTTGGTTGTTTAGTTTTAGGAAACCTCTACTCAAATGTATACATGGGGGAAATTCAAGGCCAGAGCCTAGGTATTGATGTTGACGTTTTTACAGATAAGGGAAAAAGTGTAAAAGACGGAGAGAAAGGGGAGTTAGTAGTTAAAAAACCTTTTCCATCCATGCCAGTAAAATTCTGGGGAGATGAAGACGGACAAAAATATCATAAAGCTTATTTTAATAGATTTGAAAATATTTGGCATCATGGCGATTTCATTGAGCGAACTATAAATAATGGTTTTATTATGAGAGGAAGATCCGATGCTACGTTAAATCCCGGGGGCGTAAGAATTGGAACATCAGAAATTTATCAACAAGTCGAAGATATTGATTTTATCACAGAAGGCTTAGTTATCGGACAAGATTACAATGATGATGTAAGAGTAATTTTGTTTGTAACAACAAAAAATGATGAAGAATTAAACGATGAAAAAATCAAATTAATCAAATCTAGAATTAGAAAAAATTGTTCCCCAAAGCATGTTCCTTCAATAATCATTAAAGCTCCAGAGATCCCAAGAACCAAAAGCGGAAAGATTGTAGAGCTAGCAGTAAGACAAGTAGTAAACGGAGAAAAGATCAATAACAAAGAAGCAATTGCGAATCCTGAATCTTTAAAGTTTTATGAAAATTTGCCGCAACTCAATTCTTAGCAAAATTTAAAAATGAAAAAACTGATTATATTTTATATCAATATAATTTTTTTTATGCTGACCGGTGTTTTGTTTGCCGATGTTGTATCTAAAAATCCGAACTATTTAAAAAGAGGCAAGATTGATAAGGTTCATATAGCTAATTATTTAAAAAAAGAATTACGTAATCATAATTATACTATAATCAAAGACCCTACAGGCACTTCACCTTTTAAATTAATTGAAAATTTTAGCCCTAGAAAAGGCGATTGTGGAACAGCAGGTCATTTCTGGAGAGAAAATAAAGTTAAAATAGGAACTGGAACTACTGATTGTAATAGTAATAGATTAAGACTAGAAGTTGCCTCAAGTGGAGATATAAGAATAGGTAAGAAAGCAAAAGAAATATGGGTAGGTTACTATTTCTATGTACCTAACACACCTGATAATTTTAAAGACAAACTTTTACAACCTTACATAACACAATTTTATAGTGTTAATCGCAAAGGTGGTCAAACTGTAGGCGGTTATGCGCCTCAATTTTCTGCTTCTATTTACAACGGAAAACTTTCTATTGAAGGCAATCATGTTATTGATGAAGAAAATCTAAAAGGTAAATGGCACAAAGTTGAGTTTAATATTAGATATTCAAAACAATATGATGGTTTTATAAAAGTTTATATTAATGATGAATTAAAAGTTAATAGATCAGGATTTAAAACAGCTTCCCACGATTATGTTGATATTAAATATGGTACATACTCACATCCTGAATATGGTGGTGCTTCTTATCCTGAAGGATATCAATTCCCTTCCCACACAATATACTTTGCTGGGTTTAGTATGAATAAAAATAGAAGTAAGTTAAAAATAAGTAAAAAGTAACAGATATAGGGATGATTTACATAAGTTGTACTTAACTTTACTGCGTTGAGTGAGTCTTAATAAAAATGATAAAATTGTAGCGCGTCATTTTCTAATATCAATTTTAATAAATGTTTAAGTTAATCTTATTTAGGCTTGGCCCTAACCCCTGGAACTCCTATAATAATAAGGAAGTTAGGGCTGAGTTTAAATAATTTTGGCACAATTTTTGTGCAACATTGAATGTAGTTCAATTAATTTTTCAAAACTTTTATTATAACCTCCACCTAAAACACCACATAAAGGAGTATTTTTCAAAAAAAAATTTTCAATTACCATTTGATCTCTTTTATTAATTCCATCGTCAGTAATTTTTAGTTTGCCTAAACGATCTTCAAAATGAATATCAACTCCTGCTATGTAAAATACAAAATCATACTTATTTTTGTTAAGGTTTTTTAAATTTTTATGAAGAATATTTAAGTACTCTTCATCTTCCATACGATCTTTAAGCTCAATATCAATATCACTCTTTGATTTCTTAGCAGGGTAATTAGAAGCACAGTGCATGCTAAATGTTAGAACTTCTTTATCATTTTTAAATATTTCTGAATTACCATTACCTTGATGAACATCCAGATCGATTATAAGTATTTTTTTTGCGCATCCTTTATTTTTTAAGTAATTGGCTGCTACCGCTACATCATTAAAGACGCAATAACCAGCACCACAATCAAATGTAGCATGATGACTACCGCCTGCCGTATTACATGCTAACTTTGAGTCTAAAGCAAGTTTACTAGCAAGGACAGTTCCACCAGTTGCAACAAAGGATCTCCTCACAACGCTATCATTAATTGGAAAGCCAATTTTTTTTTGAAGTTTTATATCTAAAGTCTTATTTCTAATATGATTTATATATTGTAATGAATGAGATGTTTTCATTGTTTCTGTAGAGCATTCTTGAGGGATATAAAATTTTTTAACAACACTTTCTTTGATTAAATGGTCAGCTAGAGCACCAAACTTTTGTATAGGAAATTTGTTATCTTCATTAATTTTGGCAACGTAATCAGGGTGATTAACAACAGGAAGCTCCATTGAAAAATAATTTATCTTTCAACACACATTGCAATACCCATACCACCACCAATACAAAGAGTTGCTAAACCTTTTTTTACATCACGCTTGATCATTTCGTGTATGAGAGTGACCAATATTCGAGTTCCTGATGCTCCAATAGGGTGTCCTAATGCAATAGCACCACCATTGACATTTACTTTTTCTTCTGGAATGGAAAGTGTTTTTATAACCGCAAGACTTTGAGCGGCGAAAGCTTCATTGATTTCGAATAAATCTATATCTTTCATATTCCACCCAGCTAACTCTATGGCTTTTTTTGAAGATGGAATAGGTCCAGTTCCCATTAATGCAGGATCTACACCGCAACTAGCCCATGATTTTATTGAAACAAGTTTTTCAATGTTTCTTTTATTAGCTTC
>CACITX010000003.1 GCA_902589705.1 uncultured Pelagibacteraceae bacterium | reverse complement strand
ACAATAGCTGTAACCTCAAAAGCTAGGGAAATGAGGGCAGCTGGCAGAGATGTTATAGGTCTTGGGGCAGGAGAACCAGATTTTGATACTCCAGACAATATTAAAGAGGCGGCAATCGAAGCAATTAAAAAAGGGGATACAAAGTACACTGCTGTAGACGGAACTCCCGCTTTAAAAAAAGCTATTCAAGAAAAATTTCAAAGAGAAAATAATTTAACTTACAATTTAGATCAAATCAGCGTTGGAACCGGAGGTAAACAAGTTCTTTATAATGCTTTTATGGCTACGATTAATAAGGGTGATGAAGTAATTATACCAGCCCCTTATTGGGTTTCTTATCCAGATATAATTTTATTAGCCGGAGGAAAACCAAAAATTATCAAGTGTGAAGAAAAAGAAAATTTTAAACTTACAGCAAAAAAACTTGAAAAAGCTCTTTCAAAAAAAACAAAATGGATAATATTGAATTCACCCTCTAATCCAACTGGTTCTGCATATACTAAAAAGGAGATAGAGGATTTAGCAGAAGTTTTGAAAAAATATAAAAAAGTTTATATTTTAAGTGATGATATCTACGAACATATAACTTACGATAATTTCAATTTTTTTACGATTGCTCAAATTCCTCACTTAAAGGATAGAACACTTACAATGAATGGTGTGAGTAAATCTTATTCAATGACTGGATGGAGAATTGGTTATGCTGCTGGCCCTAAAGAAATAATTAAAGCAATGGCAAAAATTCAATCACAATCAACAAGTAACCCTACTTCAATAAGTCAAGCTGCTGCAGTAGAGGCACTAAATGGCACACAAGATTTTATAAAAGAAAGAGCAGACTCTTTTAAACAAAGAAGAAACTTTGTTGTCGAAAGCTTAAACAATATTAAAGGAATAAATTGTCTTAACCCAGAAGGAGCATTTTATGTTTTTCCTAATTGTAAAAAATTAATAGGAAAAAAAACTAAAATTAAAGACGATACAGATTTCGTAGAAAAACTTTTAGAAAAATCTGAGGTTGCTGTTGTACCTGGTTCTGCATTTGGTTTACAGGGTCACTTTAGAATTTCCTATGCTACTTCAATGGAAAACTTAGAAAAAGCTATTTCAAGAATTAAAAAATTTTGCGAGAGTTTATAAATAATAAATTATTGATTTTCTTATTTTAAGTTTTTAATTCTTCCACCATCAATCGATAAATTTTTGAAATTTGAATTTCTATTTCTTATTAATTTTAAAACAAGTTTTGCAATTTCATCTGGTTTGGTTGGTCTCTTAATCTTATCGGCTTTACATCTTTCTTTAAGTAGTCTGTTCACACTTTTTTTAAAAATCTTAGAATCTGTCTCTAATAATTTTTGTAATCTTCCAGTCAAGGTCATTCCCGGATGAATAATTGAAACAGAAACTTTATCAATTCTACCCTGTATAGCTAAGGCTTTTGAAAAATTATTTAAAGCAGAGTTTACTGCCCCACCAATCATAAAAGTGTGAGAAGGGTTCCTGGCCGCACCGCCGCCAATGTTAATTACTTTACCTTTATTTTTTTTAAGCACCGGCCATAAAGCTCTACTTAATCTCACAGCTGCTTTAAATTTTAAATTAAAACCATCATCCCAAATATTATCTTTTAAATTTAAAAACTTCCCCCCTTTAGTCGCACCAGCAACATTAATTAAATAATTTAGTCTTTTTATTTTTTTTCCAATCGCATTACACGCAGATAAAGATCTTAAATCCCTAGCAATAATGAAAGAATTTTTTGGGTAACTTAAATTATTTTGAATACCTTTTAATTTCTTTTTTGATCTTGATACTAAAATGACTTTGATTTTTTTGTTATTTAGTTCGTTAGCGATTGCTGCGCCTATTCCTTGACTTGCTCCAGTTATTAAAGCTGTTTTCATCATGATACCTTAATTTTAATATTCCCTAAATTTTCATAATTAACAACTATTTTATCATTCATCCTTATACTGTAGGGTTGAGTTAAAGAACCACAAAGTAGATAGTCTCCTTTATTAAAAATCATTCTTTTTTCTTTGAACTCATCTATAAAAGCTTTTAATGAAACTTTAGGATCTATTCTTTTTGAACCAGTAAAAAAAGGTTCAGTTAACTGGTCATTTATTTTTAACGTAATTTTGACATTGTTTATTTCAGCATTTTTCCAATTTTTAATTTCATTACCTATTATTATTTTCCCCCCGTTTCCATGATCAGAGATACCCAAATACATTTGAGTTAATTTACTAAACTTTTCTTTTGAACTTTGTACATATCGAGATGAAGTAATATCTATGGCTGTAAATAGGCTTAAGTTATGAAGTTCATCATTTAAATTATCATCAATTTTAAAGTCTTTATTAAATTTAAAAGCATATTCACACTCAAGATTTGATGCAGGAATATCATCAAATTTTATTTCGCAATCAGGTTCTAAAATTGTTTCTTCAAATATTTTTCCAGGAACTGGACCGTCAAAGCCTTCTTCTTTTTGCACCTCCTTAGCAACTGCTCCTATTTTCCATCCAACTGTTTTTTTATTTAACTTCTTATAAAAAATGTTCAGGGCTTTATAAGCTTCTTCACGTGTTTTAGGTATTTCATTATTATTAAATTTATTTAGGTCTACTAACTTCTTATTCAACCAAGCATCTGCTAAATCGGTTCCTAACTTATTCATATAATAATTATATATAATATTTAGATTTAATTTGATTATCTTATTTTTATAGTATTAATACAATATGGAATTAACAATTGAAAAAGCACAATTTGCCAAAACTTCCTTAGAACAAATTTCAGAAGCTTTAAAAAAAGGGTTACAAAAAAATTACAAATTAGTTGAAATATCAATTGTGGATTGCCCAAACTTAAAACAATGGGATTGTCCAGCTGAAGGGTTAAGCGGTAATCAAAAAATTATTGATGTAGGTGGTGAACCTTACATGCATGATAAAAAATTGATTGGTGCTGAGTTTGACTATGAAGAAATAGCAAAAAAAATTGGTTCGGAAAAATCTTATGCGCTCGGTGCTGGTTCTGGCGCTATGTCATGCCTCGGTGGTCATTGCGGTGAATTGGTAATCAATGAAAACCTCATAACAAATGAGTCTAGATCAATTATTGCGCAAGTGGATGAAAATCAAAAATGCAAATCATCAAAATACACTGCTCGTAAACATGGAGGGTTAGGAAATATTTATTATTCAGATGGAAAGCCAGGTAAGGTTATTAAGATCATTATCAAGGGTAGGTCAGGTAAACAAGGTTCATTACCCCAAGCAATGAGGACTGCCTTAAAAGAAAAATTATCAACTGAAAATGACAATCATTTTGCTGTTGCAGGTGTCTTTAGAATATTAAACGGTAAAATTAAATCTCATGTTCAGCCAGATTACGATACAATAAAACATGAATACTACGATCCTAAACAAATGAAATGTGTAAAAGATTTTTTAAAATTTTATGAACCAATCGGACCTCATTTTCAGTGCTATTCGATACTTTGGACTGGAGATCCAACAGGAGGAAAGCTAAACTTAAGAGAGTCAGGAGAACATACTCATTTTCATTCTTACAAAGGAACACAAGATGCTGGTCACTATCATTTTGATGTCACTCCTGAAGAAATTGAATATGAATGTTACTTTAATATTCCTGAAGAAGTTCATAGAGTAAATAATATATACAAAGAACTAGCCTCTAAATAATCATAAGAAATCATTGATATGAATAAATATTTTAATTAAAATTTAAAATATTTATGGTTGCTAGCTCTAATAAAAGACTTAAAAAGATAACTAAATTATCTGAAGTTTCTCTAAAGGATTTTACTGATAAAGCACAAAATGAAGTTTTGAATTGGTTTTCTATGACCCCAGCACATTGGGTCATGCTTCATAGGGTTATGATTTCTTTTTTTAAAGGTGAGACGGTAACTAAAAATCAGCTCATAAGATTTGTGGAAAAATCTTATATGACTTCAAATGCCTATATCGATGCAGCTGTAAAAAAAAATTACTTTAAAACTATTAGAAACACTAATGATAAAAGATCTATATTTATTTTACCGACAGAATTGACTGTAAAAGAGTTTGAAAAGTATGTTGCTAAAAGGGCCTGGCTTTACAAAGATATTAATTTGAAATGAAAAACATTTACACATGGGCTGCTCAACCCGCTCAAAGAAATATTACAGTTGGAGAAATTATTGCAGCAAAAGGAAAAAAAGTTTTAACTCAAGTAACAGCAAACAATGCATTAGAGGCAAAAGCTGCAGAAGAAGCAGGTTTTGATATGATTATTGGAAGCGCGTATAATGTAAAAAAGGTTAGAGAGGGATCTAAAAAACTTTTTTATACAGCTGCTTTAGAATTGCATAATTATCCAACAGCTGAAGATGTTTTACGAGGTGCTTTTACTGCACTAGAAAAAGGAGCTGACGCAGTGATGACAGCTAGAAGTATGGATATTGTTTCAATGCTAGCAAAAGAGGATGTTCCAGTGATGGGTCATCTAGGCTTGGTTCCAAGAAAATCAACTTGGATTGGAGGATTAAGAGCAGTTGGAAAAACTGCTGACGAAGCATATGAATTATATAAAAGATTTAAAAGATTGGAAGAAGCAGGTGCTTTTTCTGCAGAATGTGAAGTTATTCCAGAAAATGTAATGGGTGAAATATCGAAAAGAACAAAAATTTCTACTGTTTCTTTAGGATCAGGAAAAAAAGCTGATGTAATGTACTTATTTATGAATGATATTTGCGGTGAACAAGAAAAATCTCCACGCCACGCTAAAGCTTATACAAATCTAAAAAAAATGAGAGAAGATATTGAAATTGAAAGAGTTAAAGCGCTTAAAGCATTTATTAAAGATAGTTTAGAGGGGAAATTTCCTGGACCTGAAAATTCAGTAAATGTTAGTGAAGAAATTCTAGAAAATTTTAAGAAGAAACTTTAATCCTTTTTAATAGGTATAGTTGGGTGTCTAGTAGTGGATGTAACTATATTTACTCCTAATTTTGCTTCCCTTAATATAATATAAAGACCTGCTCCAATAATTAAAATACTACCGATATAAACATTGATTGTTGGTATATCTTTAAATATTAAATAACCTAAAATTCCCCCAGCTAATATTTGAATGTACTGTGCAGATGCAAAAATTGATGACGGCAAATGTCTCGCTGAGTTAATTACAAATATAATTCCTATCCCTCTTAAAATGCCAGATCCTAAATTAGTTACTAAATCATTTAAAGGCATGGGTTTATAGAAATAAACAGCTATTAATGACGAAAATAATATCATCAATAATTTACCGTAGATTAAAAACGAGTATAACGTTTCTTGGTGCCCATATTTTCTCACAATTAAATAACTTGCTGTAGGAAATAAAGGCATAAGAATAGCTATTATCCCTATTTTGGTAAATTCACTACCTAAAGGGTCAATTGCGATAATCGCACCAATAAATCCTACACCAGTAGCAAAATATCTTCGCCAGCTTACTTTTTCATTTAAAAAGATTGCTCCACCAATAGTCAACAATAAAGGAATAGTAAAGATTATACTATAAAGAGTAGTTAGTGGAAGAAAGAAAGTAGAATATATAAAGCAACTCATTGCTAAAAACATAGTTAAAGTCCTAAAGAAATGAACAGTGAAGTTAGCTTTTCTTATTTTATGCCACGCATTTTTCCATTGAGTATAGATGACCACAGTAATCAATGCAGCAATAGATGCAAATAAAACAATTTGAGTTGCGTGATATCTTGTAATTAAATCTTTATTAACCGTATCTTGGCAGACAAACAAAAAATACCCAAGTAAAGCGAGGGCGAAGTCTTTGTAATAGACTCCTTTAGTAACTGATTGCATTAATTAAGAAGATATAATATTTGTTAAATCTCTTCTGTTTCCTTTAAAAGTTGGTAATGGATATTTATAAGACCATTTTCTTGGAATGCATTTTACTTTAGCTTCTTCCCATAAAGCAATCCACTGTTTGTAATTTTGTACTTTGATTTTGTTTTTGCTTTTACTTTTGACAATAAAACTAGGTAATGGATCTCTTCCAGAAGGCTGGCCTGCTTTATTATATCTTAAGTCCATACTTATTCTAAAATTTTTAGATTTATTTGGAAGCGAACAATGGAGTAGATATTTATTTAATAATATTATATCTCCAACATCTGCTTCAAGAGCAATTGATGGCAATTTATCAATCATCTCTTTACCTTTTATTTCTACCTGCCCTTTGCTGCCTGTAACATGATTAACTAATCCGTATTTATGACTTTCTTTTACAGCAAGCATACAGCCGTTTTCAATTCTTGTTCTAGTAAAAGGTATCCAACAAGTTACTAATTCAGTACCTTTCTGTCCTTTTTTATTCATTACGCCAGCATCTTGATGCCATGGAGTTCTGCCAACTAATCCATCATGAAGATTTTTACTTAAAATTCTTTTTTCAGGTTGTTTTATTCTTGAATTCTGACAAGGATTAGAAGCTATCTCGGGTCCTAGAATTTTTTCAATCTTATCTAAAATCTTTTTATTTTTAATTAAATTCCATATTGATTGACTTGCAAAAAAATCACTATTAGCATTTATATTGTTCTGAGGAAGTCTTATGTTAAAATATTGATCTAGTTCAGGAATTCTTAACCCTACTAAGTAAGAATATTTTCTTTTAAAATTATATTTTAAAACTTTAACTTTATCTTTCTTTGGTACAAATCTATGAACAAGTCTGTCCATAATAAATGCCATATCATTTAAAACTGGTTCTAAATCTTCTTTATAATCTAATACGCCTTTGAGTCTTATAAAACCTTGTTTCTCAAAAACTTTTTTTATGTTCTGGCTCATTGAATCAAGTTGAAAATTAATATTACCAAATCGATATTAAACTGCAAGTGCCTTTCTCATTTCTTCATCGTCCATTTTTTTACCCAAATATGCCTCGATCACAGCGTTGTCATCTTTAACTTGAGCTGGAGTGCCCTCTGCAATTTTCTGGCCGTGGTCAAAAACAGTTACTGAATTACAAGTATCCATTACGACTTTTAAAATATGCTCTATAATAATAAGAGTAAGGCCATACTTTTCTTTCAGCTGCATGATTATTTTCATTAAATTATCAACATTGACCGGCGATAATCCAGCTGCTGGTTCATCTAACATTAATAATTTAGGTTTCATAGCAATAGCTCTAGCTAGAACTAAAAGTCTTCTCTGGCCTCCAGAAAGTTCACTTGCATTCAGCTCTGCATAATCAGCTAAACCAACAAATGATAGCAATTCCATCATTTCTTCTTTAATTGCTCTTTCTTGATCCCAGATTTTTTTTCTTCCTATGACTGCATCGAAAAACTTATAAGGAACTCTAGTATGATACCCCGACATAACATTATTTATAACTGTCATATCTTGATAAAGTCTAAGTAATTGGAACGTTCTTGATAAACCATAACTAGCAATCTCATGTGGAGGAGTAAAAGTAATATCATGACCATCAAATTCAATATAACTGCCAGGATCACTATCATAGATGCCAGAAACCAAATTGAAAAATGTACTTTTTCCTGATCCATTAGGACCAATTATTCCTCTGATTTCATTTTTAGGAAGCTCAAAATCAACTTTATTCATGGCTTTAAGACCACCAAAAGATTTTGAGAGTTGTTTAGTTTTTAAAAGCATTATGTTTTTTCTGTTCCAGTTTTCTTTTTAAATCTCTTTTCTAAAAAATATCTGTCAATAAAACCGCCTAAACCCTTTGGCATAAATAAAATCGTTAATACAATTGTTAAACCAAATATTAAAAGCTGATATTTATATAATGGTCTAGTTAAGTCATAAACAATTGTAATTACTATAGCGCCAATAATTCCACCCCAAATATGACCGAGACCTCCTAGGACAACCATGGCCAAGAAGGTTACCATTTCTATAACTGTGTAATTATTAGGATGAATGTACCCTGGAGGCATGTGAGCATAAACTGCACCTGCAGCACCAGCGAACATAGCGCTCAGAATAAAAGCTAAGATTTTATATTTTTTTACATTAATTCCAGCGGCTGCAGCACAAATTGGATCCTCTCTTATAGACATAAAAGCTCTTCCAACTCCAGATCTTAAAATACTAAATGAAAAATAAACTGCAATAATCATTACAGTCATCGAAATAAAATAATATCTATCAGGTGAGTCAAAATTAAATCCCATTAAAGATGGAGTGGGGATATCAGAAATTCCAAATGTTGATCTGAAAAAATTTCCATTCTCAATAAATAATCTTATTGCTTCACCTCCGCCCAGTGTAGCTAAGGCTAAATAAGGCCCTTCCAATCTAAAGGAAGGAATTCCCATTGCTACGCCAAAAAACGCTGTAACTATTATTGCGATGGGTAAAGTTACCCAAAAGCCAAGGCCTAAATATAAGAATAATGTACCTGCAGTATATGAGCCCACCGCAAACAAACCAACATGACCTACTGTAACCTGACCACAGTAACCCTTAACAATATTAAGTCCAGCAGCAACAACAATGTTTACAAATATTAAAGTTGCAAGGTGTGATTGGTAAACATCCGTGAAAACTACTGAAGGTACAAAAGCTAAAATTACGAAAGCAATAATAAAAGCTATGAATGGATAATCTCGTATAACTGATTTAAATTTTTCCATTAGCCAACTTCTCGCATTAAATAATCTGAGTCATGTGATGAAGTAAGCATTCGTTTATTTGTGCTTTTAATTTTTGGTAAGTAGCTCACGTTTTTATATCTCCAAACCACTGGCTTACTTAAAGCGTAACTTCCATAAATAAAAAATCTTTTTCTGCCATTTGTTTCTTTAAATAATGAAACACCGTGATAAGAATTTGGAGTGGACTGAAAAAAAATCACACTGCCTTTAGAAGGTGTAAATTCTGTCACTTTTGCTAATTCAGAAATACCTGGAAATCTTTTAAAACTTTTTCTGTATTTCATATCAGCTTTCTTTTTAAAGATTGATAAAGCTCCTCCATTTTTTTTTGGTATATCGTTTAGATAAATTAAAAAATTATATAGTCGAGTAACATCATCTCTATGTGGTCTTAATCTATAGCCACCTCTAGAAACTGAAAAATCAATATCTAAATTAACATTTGGATTTTTGTAAGTTTTACCCAACATCTTTATTAATTCTTTAGAGTTCATAAGTTTTTTATTAGTAAATTTTTCTCTTAAAAATCTATTAGGAAGATATGCGTTTGACCAACCATAATCTTTAAAAGTTTTTTTAAATTTTTTTTCAACCTTTTTATAAAAGGATTGACTATTAAACTGTTTGTAAAGATTGTTTGAAAGTTTTGAATTTTTTAAATAATTTTTAAAATTTTTAGAGCCTTTATTTATTCTATTTCTGCCACCCATAATCATATCATCAAAAGATTTGGCATTTTTAATCTCATTAATTAATCTCTCGCAATCCTTTGCAGATATTGCTCCTTTTCCAATCATGACTGGAAAGTTGCTTTTTACTTTCTTCAATTTATTAACGTTTATCATTTTGTGTTTTGTTAAAAAAATGAGCGGTAGATAAACTACCGCTCATAAATTTTTAGTTTTTATAAACCAGCGCTAGCATTGAATGTTACAGTACCAGCTACTTTAGTTTTAAAGTTTTTACCACCTTTTGTGTATTCGATCATAACAGGTGTTCTGTTACCATCTCTACACTCAGGAGTTCCTGATTTACAGAAATTGATTGGACCAGATGCTAAACCATTGAAATCAGTAGTAGCCGCAATCGCGTCTCTTACTTTATTTCTGTCAGCAGCTAGATCTCCAGTGAATTTAACTTTTTTAAGAGCTATCTCTAGAATATCTAGTAAGTCCATCATTTGTGAAAAGTCGTGACCAGGTACAACACCATATTTGTCCTTAACCATTTTCACAAATTTCTTAGCTACAGGTCTCTTATCAGATGCAGCAAATGCAGCAGCGTACGTTACACCTTTAGCAGCAGAACCAGCGTTAATTGGTATCTCTACTTTAGATCCAATAGAAGCTGTTACTCTGTGAACAGATTTTGGTATTCCGACTTCATACGATTGTACAAGTCCTCGAACTGTTTCATCCAATAGAGCTGAAATCACAAGAACTTCTGGATTAGTAGCTTTAGCTTTAGTTAAGTAACTTCTAAAGTCAGTTTCTTTTTCTCCAGATTGAACCATATAAGTTGGCTCAACATTGTAGTTCTCTCTCATGTAATCAGCTAAAGATAATGCAAAATCTTTACCAGCAGCATCTGGACCATAAATATAAGCTATCTTAGTACCTTGATTTTCTGCAGTAAATTTACCTTGTACGATTTTGTAAAATCTTGATGATACAGGTACTCTAAAAATATATTCACTACCTTTTTTGGTAATGTCAGCATTTGTAGAGTGAGGTATGATTTGTGGAACTTTAGCTTTAGCTGAAACAGGTACCATAGGTAATGTCACAGAACTACAGCTAGATCCAATTATAACGTGAACTTTGTCTTGGTAAGCAAGTTTTGTTGCATTTGCTACACCTTTCTCAGATTTACACTCATCGTTATAAAGTGTTAAGTCGATTTTTTGACCGTTGATAGTGCCTTCTTTATTCCACTTTGCAACAGTATCAGTAATTAACTCACCATGTTTGTAACCCACATCAGAAAGCATTCTGAACGAAACACCAATTTTGATTGTTTCTGCTTGAGCTATCGACGTAGCTACCAAACCAAAGGTAAAGACAATAACTGAAAAAACATTTTTAAGTTTATTCATATATCCCCCATTAATTAATTAATTGTTGATTAGGCTATAAAATTAAAGTTATAATGTCTATGGAAAATAGATATAATTTTTATACATAACAATTCAGGAGGGGGAATTGCTTAAGATAGATCAGCTTGTCTCAGGCTATGGCACAGTTCAAATTTTAAATGGCGCCAACATGAAAGTTGATAATCAATCTATAGTTGCATTATTAGGTGGTAACGGTACTGGCAAATCTACAATCTTAAAAGCAACATCAGGATTAATTAGAGCTTGGAAAGGATCAATAGAATTTGATGGAGAGCAAATCCATAATTTACCTCCACATGAAATAGTTGGCCGAGGTCTTGTTCAGGTTACACAAGGTAAAGATGTTTTTCCTGCAATGTCAGTAACAGAAAATTTAAGACTAGGTGGCTTCATTCTTAAAACTAAAAAACAATTAAACGATAATTTAGAAAAGGTTTTTAATTATTTTCCAAGATTAAATGAGAGAAAAGATCAATTAGCAGCAACACTTTCGGGTGGAGAATTACAAATGCTTTGTATTGGAAGAGGATTAATGTCTAACCCTAAAATGATAATGTTAGACGAACCAAGCGCTGCCTTGGCGCCACAAATTGTTTTAGATATTTTCAAGAATATAAATAGAATTAGAAAAGATGGCTTAACAGTTTTAATAGTAGAGCAAAATGTAAGAATGGCTCTTCTTTTGGCAGACTATGGTTATGTAATAAAAGACGGTGTAATTAATGTTGAGGGCGATAGCAAAAAACTCATGTACGATGAAAGTGTTAAGGAATCTTATTTAGGAGGAACAAAAGCTAATGTTCAATAAGCTTAGAATTGGAAAAAAGGGTGAGAACATAATATTTAGTGTCTTTGTACTTATTTATATCGCTTGGTGCATTAGTAGTCCTGACATGAACATTGAATCGTTAAAATCAGTTTTAACTATTGGTTTATCTGTAGGCATAATTTATGGGCTTGTGGCTTTAGGCATTTCGTTAATTTACACAGGTTTAGATGTTGTGAACTTTTCTCACGGAGAATTTTTTATGATCGGAGCGTTTGCTGGTTTAACCATGTTTAACGTTTTAGGAGATCAGGATTGGATTTTTAATGTTTTTCCTGATGCTTATGGTTGGATAGTCTATGTAGTTTGTTTATTTACAGCTTTTGTCTCAATGGGTCTATTTGGTGTTTTTATTGAGAGAGTATTTTTAAGACCATTAACTAAAAAAGGTGGTGGTTATACTGTTGCTGGTATGGGAATAATCATTTGCGGATTTGGTTTATCAGTGGTTTTGATTAACGTAGCTTATTTAATTTGGAATCCTGTTGCAAAACCTTTCCCAGCGGAATTAGGCTTACCAATGGAAATTGGAGGTTTGTTTTTACCTATCACTTACATTTGGATGATAGTAGTGGGCCTTGGAGTAGCTGCAGGTCTTTGGTTCTTTTTAAATAAAACTAAAATGGGATTGGGAATTCGCGCCGTAGCATTTTCAAAAGATGTCTCAAATTTAGTAGGAATAAATGTTCCATTATACATTTCAATAATTTTTGGAATAGCATGTGCAATAGCTGGTATTGGAGGAACACTTGTTGGTCCAACTTATCAAGTTGTGGTTTTCATGGGTTACATTATTTTAATGAAGGCTTTCGCAGCAGCAGTTGTTGGCGGATTTGGAAATCTTCCAGGCGCTATCGTAGGCGGATTTACTGTTGGAATATTTGAAACAGCTTCATCTTTTTACATTTCTGGGAGCCACAAAGATCTATATGCATTTTTATTAATGATAGTTGTTTTAATGATTAAACCAACTGGTTTCTTCGGAACCCAAGTCAAGATGAAAGCTTAATGATAAATAAAGATACAAAAGTTGCTGTATTAGGCGCTGGAGCAATGGGCTGTCTATTTGGAGGTTTATTAGCTGAAAAGGGTTTAAATGTAACTCTTATAGATGTTTGGCAAGAACATGTAGATGAAATTAATAAAAAAGGGTTAAAAATGATGGGTTATGGTGGAGATCGAACAATTAAAATTAAAGCTACTACTGAACCTAAAACATTAGATAAAGTTGATGCAATTATAGTGATGTGCAAAGCAACAGCTTTAAAAACAGCTTTGACAAATTCAAAAAATATCATTGGCGACAAGACAATGTTAATGTCTTTTCAAAACGGTATTGGTCATGAGGAAATCATGCAAGAAATTGCTGGTACAGATAAAGTTTTAGGGGGGTCTACTACTCAAGCAGCGAGTGTTCAAGGTCCAGGAATTATTCAAAATCATGCAAGTCTTCCATCTTGGATTGGTGAATATAATGGTGGAGCAACTGAAAGAGTTAAAGATTTAGCTGAAACTTTTACCGCTTTTGGATTAGAAACAAGAACTGAAGAAAATATTAAAAAAAGAAAATGGATGAAGTTATTTGCACTTACTGCAATAGGTCCTCTATCAGCTATATTTGATCTACATCATACAGATTTATATATCAGCAATAAAAATCAAAACATGTCTAGAAAATTAGGAAAAGATATAATTCTTGAAACTAGAAATGTAGCTAAAGCAGATGGTGTCGATGTAACAGAAGATGAGTGTTTAGAAATGTTCAATAGAATTGTCGACTCTAGGCAAACAAATAAATCTTCCATGGCGTTTGATGTTCTTAAAAAGAGAGCCTCGGAAATTGATTTTATTAGTGGCGCTGTGTCTAGGATAGGAAAAAAACACGGGGTAAAAACCCCATTAAACGATTTAATGTATAGTATTATCAAAATCAAAGAGGGCATGTACGTATAAGACTTGTGTCTAAAGAAATCATTTGGCATCCATCTAAAAATCAGGTTCAAAATTCAAAACTAACTAAATTTATTAAATACTGTAAAACGAAAGATTATGATGAATTAGAAAAGAAAAGTTTTTCAGATCCAGGATGGCTTTGGGACAAAGTAATTAAATTTAGTGATTTAAAATTTTATAAACCATATACAAAAATATTAGATGAATCCGAGGGAACTCCTTGGACTAAGTGGTGTGTAGGAGGGAAAACTAATATTGTTCTTAATTGTATAGATCGACATAAGAATCAAGAATTTTTTAAAAAGACTTTTATTTTTGCTGAAAGAGAAGATGGTACAGAAAGCTCAATTACTTATGAAGAGTTTGATAAGCAAATATCTAAAGTTGGAAATTCATTAAAAATAAACGGGTTTAAAAAAGGAGATGTGATTGCATTATATATGCCTCAATTCATCGAGACTTACATTGCTTATTTTGCAATTTTAAAAATTGGTTGCGTTGTTCTTCCATTATTTTCAGGATACGGGTCTAAAGCTGTCGTAGAAAGATTAAATATTGCTAAAGCGAAAGGTATTTTCACAGTAGAAAAAACATTTAGAAAAGGAAAAGAAATTCGAATGTTTGATTTAGTAAAGAGTGACTTAGATCAAGTTCAGTCATTAAGTAAAATTTTTTTATTAGGAAAAGATACAGGTAAAAAGATATTCAACTGGGAAAATTTTAATAATGTTTCTGAAAAACTAAATACCGAAGAAATGAATTCAGAGGATCCCGCGATTATACATTTTACATCTGGAACTACGGGAAAACCTAAAGGTTGCGTATACACTCATGTAGGCTTGGTATCAAAAATGTCTTTTGATGAAGGTGTATTAGCTGATTTTAAACAAAATGATATTCATCTTTGTATGGCTGATATGGGGTGGATGGTCGGATCTAAGTCAGCAACAATTGCTTCTTTGCATGGAGCAAAAATGGTTATTGCAGAAGGTGTTCCAGATTTTCCTGATGAAGTAAGATTTTGGAAACTAATTGAAAAATATAAAGTTTCTTGGACTGAGTTATCGCCAGCACTTATCAGGGCACAAATGATTAAAGATAAAAAACTTTTCAAAGATTTAAACTTAAATTCATTGCGAATAGTCTGCACAGGAGGTGAACCTTGGACTGAAAAACCTTGGAAATGGTTATTTGAATTTATAGGTAAATCTAAAGTACCGATAATGAATTCTGCTGGCGGAACAGAAGTATCAGGATCTATTTTGCATTGTTGCTTACATAGACCTTTTAAGGTTGGATCTTTTAATGCTCCTATACCTGGAATGAGTGCAGACATTTTAACTTTAGATGGAAAAAAAGTTTCTACAGATGAAATGGGCGAACTTGTAATGAGAAAATCTTCGATTGGGTTGACTAAAAGTTTATGGAATGATGATGATAGATATATAAAAAACTATTGGAGTATAATTAAAGATTTTTGGGTACACGGTGATTTAGCTAGTAAAGATAAAGACGGTCATTGGTTTTTACACGGTAGGTCAGATGACACAATCAAAGTTTCTGGCAAAAGAATAGGCCCATCTGAACTTGAAAGCGTTATCGTTAAAAGCGGTAAAGCGAAAGAGGTAGCAGCTGTAGGTATTCCGGATGAAAATAAGGGTTCAAAAATTATCCTATCAATAGTTCTTCTAGAGAATAGCGAAGAAAAAGAAAGTTACTTTGAAAATTTAGTTATAAATGACTTAGGAAAATCATTTAAGCCTGATAAAATAATATTTGTAAAAGATTTACCTAAAACAAGAAATATGAAAATAATGAGAAGAGTTATTAAATCTTGTTTAGCAAAAGAGGATCCAGGTGATATTTCAACTTTGTTAAACCCCGAGTCAGTTGAGGAGATAAAAGCACATGCAATTTAAAGATATAATATATGAAGTAAAAGATGATTATGCACACGTTACAATTAATAGACCTAAGGTTTTAAATGCTTTTACTCCTGTAACTCTTCAAGAATTAAAAACAGCATTAGATCTTGCTGAAAAAGACAAAGAAGTTGGAATTATTGTTTTATCTGGCGCTGGTGACAGAGCCTTCTGCTCTGGAGGCGATATGAATTGGGAAAGTTCAAAAGAATTTAAAGATCATGAATACGAATTTCACATTCATTTAACAAAATGCAGCAAACCTATAATTGCAAAAGTAGATGGTTACGCAATAGGCGGGGGTAATCACATGGCTTACTTTTGTGACTTAACTATAGCAAGTGAGAATTCAATTTTTGGTCAAAATGGACCAAGAGTTGGTTCACCAGCTGGAGGAGCAATTGTTGCACATTCGGCAAACATTCTTGGTCACAAACGAGCTAGAGAAATGTGGATGACATGTAAAAGATATTCAGCAACTGAAATGATGAATTGGGGATTAGTCAACTCAGTTGTCAAAAAAGAAAAATTAGATGATGAAGTAAAAAAATACGGTGATGAAATATTAAAAGCAGCTCCAACGTGTTTAAAAATTCTAAAAGCAAGTTTTAGAAAACAATTTGATGAGATTTTAAAAATTACACAAAAAAGCATGGTGGAAGAGGTGTCTCCAGAATATTTTAAAACAGGAGAGCAAGCAGAGGGCGCAAAAGCTTTCTTAGAAAAAAGAAAGCCTAATTTCAAAAAATTCAGGTAAATGAAAATAAAATCTATCAAAGCTATAACTTTGAGTATGCCTTTTAGTCATGGTGGAAAAAAAGTTATTTTCCATGGAAAGGAATGGAAGAGCTTAGAATTTAATTTAGTCAAAGTAGAAACCGATAAAGGCATTATTGGTTGGGGTGAAGCTTTTGGTTATACAAGTTGGAAAGCAGTAAAAATAGCAATTGAGGATATGGTTGCTCCTTTATTAGTTGGCAAGGATATGACTAATATACCCGAACTCATTTTAACCCTTCAAAAATCTCTTCATTTATTTGGCAGATATGGAATTACAATGTTCGCAATCTCAGGTGTTGAAATCGCACTATGGGATGCGCTAGGTAAAGAAAAAAATAAACCAATTCATGAATTATTAGGAAAAAAAAATAAAGATCTCTTAAAAGCTTATTCAAGTTTATTTAGATATGGTGATCCAAAGATTGTAGAGCAAAAATGTAAACAATCATTAGATGATGGTTATCAGGCGATAAAGCTCCATGAAATAGAAAATAATTGTATTGAAGCTGGTAGAAAAGGAACTGGCAATCTACCTTTAATGTTAGACACCAATTGTCCTTGGACTTATGAAGAAACTTTAGCAAAAAAAGATTTCTTGCAGGAAATGAGGCTTACATGGTTAGAGGAACCAATTTATCCTCCTGAGGATTATCAGACGTTAGCTAAATTAAAAAAAGAGTTGGATATACCGATTGCCTGTGGTGAAAATGCTTGCACAGAATTTGAGTTTAAATCAATGATCGATCAAAACGCAGTATCATATGTTCAGCCTTCAGTGATTAAGGTTGGGGGAATTTACGAAATGTTTAAAATTATTCAACGTGCAGAAAAAAATAATATTTCGGTAATGCCACATACAGCGTATTTTGGACCTGGGTTTCTTGCGACGCTTCAATTAGCTTCATTGATGAAAAATGAAACTTATATTGAAAGATTTTATCTTGATATAGATCAAGAATTTTATCCAAATTTTAAAAGAGCTTTAAATGGTAAATATAAACTACCCTCAGGTCCAGGTTTAGGTATAGATTTAGATTATAAAAAACTAAGCAAATATGAAATTTAGATCAGTATTATTTGTTCCTGGTAATGAGGAAAAAAAAATAAAAAAAGCATACACTTTAAATGCTGATTTAATCGTAATTGATCTGGAGTCAACAGTTCCTGATAATGAAAAAGATAATGCTAAGAAAATAATTCAAAATTGTAATGTAAATAAAAGCAATACTTATATTAGAATTAATTCAAATTTAGATTTAAATTTTGTTTGTAGTGAAAAGTTTATAGGTATTTTTCTTCCGTTTACTGAAAGCAAAAACCAATTGACCGAAATACATGAGGAGCTTAAAAAAATTGAAAAGCTAAATACAGATATAATTCCAATTATAGAAAGTCAGAAAGGTTTAGATAATCTCAATGAAATATCAAATTTTAAAGAAAGAATAAAAAATATATCTTTTGGCTCTCATGATTTGGCTAAGTCAATAAATCTAAAAGTTTCTGCCGATGAACACGAAATACTAGAGTACAGGAAACTCATTGCAAAGTATTCAAAAAACCCTATAGATACCTCTTATCTTAATTTTAAAGATCTAGATGGTTTTAAAAAATCTTGCTTACTTGTAAAAGATCTTGGTTACGCCGGTAAAGCTTGTATCCATCCCAGTCAGATTGAGATAGCAAATAATATATTTAATGAGAAATAAAGTAAAAATAGCTGTAGTTGGAATTGGTCTAATGGGAAACCAGCATTTAAAAGCAATTCATTTAAGCAAAAAAGCTACCCTTCATTCAATTGTAGATATTAGTGACAAATCAAGAATACATGCCAAAAAATTTAAAGTGCCTTTTTATAAAAATTCAAACAATTTAATTAAAGAAAACAAACCTGATGCTGTAATTGTAGCTACCCCAAATCAATTTCATGAAAAACATACATCAAGTTTTTTAAAAGCAGGAATACCCACGTTACTTGAAAAACCAATCTCTGATAATATCACTTCAGCTAAAAAAATTATTTCAAATGCAAAGAAGAATAGAACCCCTTTATTGATAGGATACCACAGAAGACACAATGATATTGTGTCTAATGTAAAGAATAAAATTGAAAAAGGAAAAATTGGAAAAATAGTTTCAGCAAATGTTATGTGCTGGCTATACAAACATAAAGAATACTATAAAGAAAAATGGAGAACTAAAAAAGGCGGAGGTCCTCTAGGAATTAATCTTGTTCACGACATTGATATGATTTGTTATTTGCTAGGTACAGTCAAATATGTGCAAGCATCAACATCAAATTCTATACGTAAGCATCAAGTAGAGGACACAGCTATTGTAAATCTAATATTCAAATCTGGAACTATGTGTACATTAAACGTTTCTGATACTATAGTTGCTCCTTGGAGTTATGAGCTAACAGCTGGAGAAAATCCCGCTTATCCAATTACAAATCAGTCAGCTTATTATATCGGGGGGACAAAAGGCTCTATTCAGTTTCCTAATTATAAGTATTGGTACAATAAAAGTGAGAGAAGTTGGTGGAAGCCTATTTTTTATAAATACGAAAACTCAAAATTAAGTAGGTTTACTCTTATTAATCAAATCAATCATTTGTGTGATGTAGTTCAAAAAAAAACTACTCCAAAAGTAAGCGGGTATGATGGCTTGCAATCTCTTAAAATATTTGATGCAATAGTTAAAAGCGCTAAGTCAGGAAAAAAAATAAAAATAAATTAAATGAAACGTTTAAGGCTTGGTATAATTGGTGGTGGCCCAGGGTCCTGGATTGGTCACGTACATCGTATAGCGTCTAGATTTGATGATAAATTTAAAATTGTATCAGGTGTTTTTTCAAGAAATCATAAAATTAATCAATCTTTTGGAAACTCAATCGGTCTTAAAAAAGATAGATGTTATAAAAATTATAAAGAGCTTTGCTTAGCTGAAAAAAAGAGGAAAGATGGTATTGAAGTTGTTGCCATTATGACTCCACCAGGAAGTCATCAAGAAATAGCTGAGCTATTTATTAAAAATAACATTCACGTAATATCCGATAAACCATTTGCAGGCTCTTTATCTCAAGCAAAAAAACTTTATAAAACAATAATTAGAAATAAAAAAATTGTTTATGGGTTAACACATAATTATTCTGCATACCCGATGGTAAGGTATGCAAAAAAATTAATTGAAGAAAAAAAATTAGGGAATGTTGA
Organism: uncultured Pelagibacteraceae bacterium; assembly: GCA_902589705.1. GTDB lineage: Bacteria > Pseudomonadota > Alphaproteobacteria > Pelagibacterales > Pelagibacteraceae > Pelagilacustribacter. Next base: position 34,199 of record CACITX010000003.1, on the reverse strand, counting down.
ATATGTAAATGTTGAATATATTCAAGACTGGTCGAATGGAAAAAAAGTTACTCAAGCAACAGCTAAAAAAGTTTTCAAATGGAAACTTGATAAAAAAATTGCTGGTGTTTCAACAGTGCTTAATGAAATAGGATCTCATGCCTATCATTTATGTAATTACATAACTGGTTTGAAAGGGGTTAAATTATTCGCTGATATTAAACAATATTCAAAAAAAATTAAATTTGATACTAATGCTCAAGTTTTTATTAATTATGAGAATGGCGCAAAAGGTTTATTCTGGGCATCGACAACTGCTAAGGGTGGTGTTTATGGTTTAAAAATAAGAGTATTTGGATCAAAAGGTAGTATGGAGTGGGTTCAAAACGATCCAAATTATTTAAAGTTTAGTTCAGCGAATGGCGCAACTAAAATTTTAGAAAGAGGATTTAATGAAAGTCATTTCTCAAAAAAATTTTCAAGAATAAAATACGGGCATCCTGAGGGTTACCTAAGTGCTTTTTCAAACCTATATAAAGAAATAGCTTCAAAAATTAATTCTAAGAACAGAAATACAAGATTTTTCTTCCCAACAGCCTATGAAGGTTTGCTCACAGCCAAGTTTATTGATGGATGTGTAAAATCCTCTTCAAAAAAGAAATGGGTGTCATTTTAAATGATTAAATCCTGTGTGATAGGATTATCAAAAATTGGACAAATTCATTGTAGCAACCTTAAAAAAATAAAAAAAACTAAATTATCTTATGTTTATGATGTTGATCCTAACTTAAGAAAGAAAATTTCAAAAAAATACAATTGTTTATCTTCCAGTAATTTTAACACTATCTTAAAAGATAAAAGTATCAAACTATTTATCATAGCTTCACCCACAACAACTCATGAGTATTATTTAACTAAACTCATAAATCATAAAAAGATGATTTATTGTGAAAAACCAATCTCCTTAGATTCAAACAAATTAAATTTATTATTAAAAAAAATTAGAGTAAACAAAATCAAAATTTGTATAGGTTTGAATAGAAGATATTCAAAACCTTATCTTAAAATGAAAAAAATTTTAAAAAACAGAAAAGTAAAAATAGCTCAAATCATATCTAGATCTTTTAAAACTAATGTAAATCAATCAGTTCGAAATGGAGGTTTATTTATGGATAAAGGTTTTCATTTTTTCGATCTTGCAAATTGGTTTGTAAATTCAATACCTAAAAATATAGTAACTATTGCTAAATCTATAAGTAGAAAAGAATTTTTAGATAAAAACGATTTTTCAGATGCTATAATTAATATGAAGTTTAGCAATGGAAGTGTAGTAGAGTTTATATTTAGCAGAACAAGCCGACTTGGTCACGAAGAAAGGATCAAACTTTTTGGGAATAATTTTATAATAGACTCAGATAAAAATTTTAAAAAAAATACTTTATATAAAAATTTTGACATTAAACATAAGGATAGCTATTTAAATTGTCTCAAAGATTTTATTTATAAAGATAAAACAATTTTGCTTAGTGAGGGAATTCAAACGCAAAGAATTTGTAGCTCAGTTTTAAAATCTGCTAAAAAAAATAATTATTGAGTTAACAATAATCTTTTAAGCTTTAGCTGCTAAATATTTTTCAGCTTCTAAAGCAGACATACAACCCATTCCAGCTGCTGTTACTGCCTGTCTAAATATTTTATCTTTTACGTCACCAGCAGCAAATACTCCAGGCACATTTGTTTCAGTTGAGTCTGGCTTAGTAATTAAATATCCCTCTTTATCCATTTTTAACTGATCTTTAAACAGAGAAGTTGCCGGATCATGTCCTATAGCGATAAATAAACCGTGAACTTTTAATTCTGAGATTTTATTATTTTTTACATTTTTAATTTTAATCGCAGTTACACCTTTAGGTTCATTGTCACCTAATACTTCATCAACAACACTATCCCAAATAATTTCAATTTTTTTGTTTGCTTTTAATTTCTCTTGAAGCATTTTCTCTGCTCTAAGTTCATTTCTTCTGTGTATTAGTTTAACTTTTGATGCAAACTTTGTTAAAAAAATCGCTTCTTCAACAGCAGCATTTCCTCCGCCAACTACAGCTACTTCTTTATCTTTAAAAAAGAACCCATCACATGTAGCACAAGCTGAAACTCCAAAGCCTCTAAACTCTTGCTCAGATTTTAAATTTAACCACCTAGCTTGTGCACCTGTAGATATTATAAAACTATCTGCAGTATAAACCTGGCCGCTGTCCCCTACAGCTTCGAAAGGTTGTTTGGATAGGTCTACTTTATTAATATGATCTTGTATCATTTCTGTGCCAACTGCTTCTGCTTGGCCCTTCATTTCTTCCATAAGCCATGGTCCTTGAATCACCTTTGAATAACCCGGATAGTTTTCCACATCTGTAGTTGTAGTTAATTGACCACCAGGCTGAGATCCATAAACTAATATAGGTTTTAGCATAGCTCTAGCTGCATAAATTGCAGCTGTATAACCTGCAGGACCTGATCCAAGTATTAACACTTTTGTATGTTTAGGTGTTTTATTATTCATTACGATAAGATTATATATAGTAACAAATGTTAGAATTAAAAGCGATTCTTTTGACACAAGGCATGCACGGAATGGTTAGTCAAGTTGAAGGATTAGCTAAAGCATTAAATCTAAATTTTAAACATCAGAATATAAAACTTAAAACATTCTGGAACTATATACCTCCAAAGTTTTCCCCAATTTCTGAAAATTTAGTAAAAGATAAATTTATTTGCGATAGCAAGGTAATTATTTCTTGCGGTAGAAAAAGTGTTATCCCTTCAATTGCATTAAAAAAAAGATTAGGCAATGAAATATTTACTATTCACATTCAAGATCCAAAAGTTTCATTTAAACATTTTGATTTAATTATTAGCCCAGAGCACGATAATGTAAAAGGTGATAACGTAATTAATACAAAAGGGGCAATTCATTATCTAACAAAAAAAGAAATTAAAGAAAATTCAAACTATCTAGATATAAATCTAGATAAGAAAAAGCAAATTGTAAGCTTTATAATCGGAGGGCCAAACAAGTATTATGACTATTCAGACCAGGAGTTACATAAACTTTTCACAAAAGTTAAAACATTATTCACGCCAGATAAATTTAAAATAGTAATTATTCCCTCTTACAGGACTCCAGAAGAAGTTATCAAAAAAGCATATGACGCATTTAGTTCTAATCATCTTGTAATTAAAACAGTTGATAAAAGAGCTTATCTTTCCTCTCTTGCTATCGCAGACTTCACGATTGTTACCTGCGACTCTACCTCAATGATTTCTGAAGCTGCTGTTACTGGAAAACCAGTATATATAGCAATGATGAAACCAAAAAAAAGGAACGCAAGATTCAAAAAATTCTATTCCGAGCTTAGTAATTTAGGTATAACAAAAGAATTAAATAATGTAGTTGAAAATTGGAGCTATGAAAGTTTAAATGAAGTTAGTAGAATTGCTCCATTGATAAAATTGAGAATGAAACAGAATGGAATTATTTAAATCTTTAGAAACAAAAACAAAAAATTTTAACGATCCTTTTCAGCACTTTGAAATCAACGAACCTTTAACTGAAGAAGCAATTAAAGAGATAAGCAATGCAGAAATAGCAGATCCTAGAAACGAAAATTTAAAATATGATGGAACAAGAGCTTTAGATGGGGGAGATGGTGCTTTTAGATCTGGGATTAAAGACGGAGGAAAAGCAAAAAAACTTAGATGTTATGTTACTAAAGAAAACTCAAATCAATTTCCTAATTTAACAAAACTGATTGAAGAATTAAGATCAGAAAAAGTTCATAAAAAAATTGGTTCACTTATTGGAAAAGATCTAAGCAATTCTTATGTAAGATTGGAAGTAATTTGTGACAGAGAAGGATTTTGGCTTAAACCACACTGCGATATTAAAGAAAAATTAATGTCATCTATTATTTTTATAAATTTACACGACGAGTCTGAAAATTTAGGTACAGACTTTTATGATAAGAATTTAAAACTTGTAAAGACTGTTCCTTATAAACATAATTATGGATACTTTTTTACTAGCGGTCCAGACTCATGGCATGGAATGGAAAAAAAAGAGATTAAAAAAGAGAGAAGGTGCATCCAGGTAAATTACGTTACATTTCCAACAGACTGGAAAGTTTATTAGTTTTTAATTTCTTGTAGAGACGCTACAGTAAGTTTTTTATTTTTAAGAGATTTAATTCCCTCAATACAAACTTGAGCTGTAGACATATTTGTACAATACGGAACCTTATTAACTAATGTTGCTCTTCTTAGAGCTTTTGCATCATTTAATTGTTTTTCACTATTTCCACCACCAGTATTAATTACTAATGCAATTTTTTTAGCATTTAAAACGTCCACTATATGAGGAGATCCCTGATTAACTTTATTGATCTTTTTACATTTTATTCCATGGCTATTAATATATTTTGCTGTTCCACCAGTACCACAAAGTTGAAAGTTCAATCTGACTAACTGTTTAGCTAGCTCTACACCTTCATCTTTATGACTATTTTTTAATGAGATAAACGCTAGTCCTTTTGTAGGCAAAGAGTTTGATGCAGCGATTTGACTTTTAGCAAACGCCATACCAAAATCTTTATCAAATCCCATTACTTCCCCAGTTGATTTCATTTCTGGACCTAATAATAGGTCACTATTTGGAAATTTATTAAATGGGAAGACTGCTTCTTTTACAGCAAACATTTTTTTAGTTTTGCTCTTTAAATTAAATTTATCTAGCTTTTCGCCAGCCATTACTCTTGATGCAATTTTAGCAAGAGGAATGCTTTTTGCTTTAGACACAAATGGAACCGTCCTACTAGCTCTTGGATTTACCTCTATAACAAAAATTTCATCATTCTTAATAGCAAATTGAATATTCATAAAACCTCTTACTTTCAAAGCTAACGCTAACTTTTTTGTTTGATTTTCTATTTCTTTAATTAAAAAAGGTTTGATTGAAACAGGTGGCAAACTACAAGCCGAGTCTCCAGAGTGAATGCCAGCTTCCTCAATATGCTGCATAATCCCAGCAACAAAAACATCTTTACCGTCTGAAAGGGCGTCAACATCTATTTCCATTGCATGATCAATAAATTTATCGATTAGTATTGGATTTTTTTCTGCAGCTTTGAAAGCTTCTTGAACAAAGTTTTTTAGTTGACTTCTTTCATGTACGATTTCCATCGCTCTTCCCCCTAAAACGTAAGAAGGTCTTACCATTAATGGAAGTCCAATTTTATCAGCTATCTTAATAGCTTGAGAGAAAGTTTTTGCTATTCCACTTTCAGCCTGTTTTAATTTTAATTTTTTTAGAAGTTTCCTAAATCTATCCCTATCTTCTGCTAAATCTATCGAAGAGTATTGAGTTCCTAAAATTGGTAGATTATTTTCGTGTAAAAATTTAGCTAATTTAATCGGTGTTTGACCTCCAAATTGAGCTATAACCCCTAAAAGATTTCCTTTAGATTGTTCTTTTTTTATAATGTTGAATACGTATTCTTCTTTTAATGGCTCAAAATACAATCTGTCACTGGTGTCATAATCAGTTGAAACAGTTTCGGGATTACAATTGACCATAATTGTTTCAAACCCAGCTTCTTTTAAAGCAAAGCTTGCTTGACAGCAGCAGTAATCAAACTCAATACCCTGACCAATTCTGTTAGGCCCACCACCTAATATAATGACTTTTTTTCTACTTGAAGGTTCTGCTTCACATTCACTATTTATTGAAAAATTTCTTTGATAAGTAGAATACATGTAGGGCGTGAATGATTTAAATTCGGCTGCGCAGGTATCAACTTTTTTGTAAACTGGAAAAATTTTGATCCCCTGTCTTTTGCTTCTTACAATACTTTCTTTTACGTTTGTGAGCTCTGATAGTTTCTTATCAGAAAAACCGATTGATTTTATAAAGTTAAATTCATTAAAATTTTCTGGTAATCCTTTTTTCTTAATTTCATTTTCTATATCCACAATTTCTTTTATTTGACCCAAGAACCAAGGGTCAATTTTTGATAGCTTGTGAATTTTACTAATGTTTATTTTTTTTCTAAACGCTTCTCCGACTAGGAGTATTTTGTCAGGTATATTTTCTTTTAGTTTTTTCTCTATTTGCTTCGAGCTTAAATTAAATATTTGATCTAACCCTGAAAAACCTGTTTCTAGTGAAATCAAAGCTTTTTGAAGAGACTCTTTAAAATTTCTTCCAATTGACATTGCTTCACCTACAGACTTCATCGATGTCCCTAGTTCTGCTTTAGAAGATGAAAATTTTTCAAAAGTAAATCTTGGAATTTTAGTTACAACATAATCTATAGTTGGCTCAAAGGAAGCAGGAGTAGTTTTAGTAATTTCATTTTTAAGCTCATCTAAAGTATAACCAACAGCTAGTTTGGCCGCTATTTTTGCAATAGGAAAGCCAGTAGCTTTGGATGCTAGAGCTGAAGACCTTGAAACTCTTGGATTCATTTCAATCACAACCATTCTTCCGTTTTTTGGATTAATAGCGAATTGAACATTTGAGCCACCAGTTTCGACACCGATTTTCCTTAGACAAGCAATCGATGCGTTTCTCATTACTTGATATTCTTTATCTGTGAGAGTTAAAGCTGGAGCAATAGTAACAGAGTCCCCAGTGTGTATACCCATTGGATCAACATTTTCAATTGAACAAACAATTATACAATTATCTTTTTTATCTCTTACTACCTCCATCTCAAATTCTTTCCAGCCTTCTAAACACTCTTCGACTAAAACTTGAGTTACGGGAGATTCTTGTAGTCCGCTTTTAATAATTTTTTGATATTCTCTTTTGCTTTTAGCAATACCTCCGCCAAGACCACCAAGTGTGAAAGCGGGCCTGATGATTGCAGGTAATCCAATTTGTTTTAGTGCTTTAGATGCTTGATTAAGATTTTTAACTATTTGTGATTTTGGTAAATCTAAGCCAATCTCAATCATATTTTTTCTAAATTTTTTCCTATCTTCTGCATTAGCTATGGCTTTTGAATTTGCACCTATAAGTTCAATTTTATATTTTTTGAGCACACCTTTTTTCTCAGCTTCCATCGCAAGGTTAAGAGCTGTCTGACCGCCCATAGTTGGTAAAATTGCATCAGGTTTTTCTTTAATTAAAATTTTTTCTAAAATCTCTAAAGTAATAGGCTCTATATAAGTTTTATCTGCAACATTAGGATCTGTCATTATTGTTGCTGGATTTGAGTTTATTAAAATAACTTTATAACCTTCATCTCTCAATGCTTTACACGCTTGAGTTCCCGAATAATCAAACTCACATGCTTGACCAATGATTATTGGTCCGGCACCAACCACAAGAATTTTTTTAATATCTTTTCTTTTTGGCATATTTTTTCATACTTTCTACAAATTGTTCAAAAAGATAAACACTATCTTGTGGACCTGGGTTTGACTCTGGATGATATTGAACTGAGTAAACTGGTTTGTTTTTTAATCTTATTCCTTCAATACTATTGTCAAAAAGTGATTGATGGGTGATTTGAACATTTCTAGCTAAACTACTTTTAATCACTTCAAAACCATGATTTTGACTAGTTATCTCAACATTACCTTTAATTAAATTTTTAACAGGATGATTAGCACCTCTATGCCCTAAGCTCATTTTTCTTGTTTTTGCACCTAAAGCTAATGCAAGAATTTGATGTCCAAGACAAATACCAAAAATAGGTAAATTTACTTTTATCAATTTTTGAATAATCGGAATTGCATATTTTCCCGTAGCTGCTGGATCACCAGGCCCATTAGACAAAAAGATACCATGTGGTTTTAACTTCAATATATCCTCGACGGTTGTTTTGCATGGAATAACAGTGACTTTACAATTAAAATCTGAAAAATATCTCAGTATATTTTTTTTAACTCCATAATCTATTGCCACAACATGAAAATTTTTTTTAGTATTTTTTTCAAAACCTTTACTTTTTTTCCAAGTTTTCAAATTTTTCCAATTATAGTTTTTTGTGGTAGTAACAACTTTTGCTAAATCTAAATTTTTTAATCCACCCCATTTTTGAGTTTGCCTTAATAGTTTATTGATATTGAATTTATTTTTTTTAGAAAAAGATATTGTGCCTTTGGGTGCACCTTTATCTCTTATAAAATTAGTAAGAGTTCTAGTGTCAATTCCAGTTATTCCTACAATCTTATTTTTTTTGAGCCATTCATCTAAATGCTTTAGAGATCTATAATTTGAAGGACTAGTTATTTCAGAATTAAAAATAACTCCTTTGGTCCAAATTTTATCTGACTCATGGTCTTCTTTATTAGTTCCTACGTTGCCTACATGAGGAAAAGTAAAATTTATTATTTGCTCAGCATAAGAGGGGTCCGAAATAATCTCTTGATAGCCGGTAATAGATGTATTGAAACACACTTCACCTGTAGCTGTTCCTTGATAGCCTAAACCCATGCCTCTAAAAAATTTACCGTTTTGAAGAACTAAAATAGCAGTGGAATCGATCTTTTGAAGATTTTTAATTGAGTTTATATTTTGAATAGACAGTTTCAAATACAACTCATGAGTTAAAGTAAAAAACTTATGAACATGATTTTGCGCAACATATGAAATAGCGATAAAATCGTCAAGAAAGTTCTTTTTATTTTATATAAGAATTGTGATTAAAATAATTTTTAAACATGTCTTTAAAAAAGCAAATTGATGAAAAACTTAATCAGGCTCTAAAGGCAAAGGATAAGAGCACGTATCCTACCCTTAGGCTTGTAGTGTCAGCCATAAAAGATGCTGAGATTGCCGCTAGAACCAAAGGTCAAAAAGAAATGTCCGATAGCGATATAATGGGTATTTTGAAAAAAATGATTAAACAGAGAAATGAGTCTTGCGAAGTGTACAAAAAAGCAGGTCGTAACGAGCTTCTAGAAAATGAAACAAAAGAAATTAAAGTAATAAGTAATTTTTTGCCTAAACAACTTAGCGATGAAGATACTAAAAAAATATGCGAAGAAGTAATTAAATCATCTGGAGCATCTTCTATGAAGGATATGGGAAAAGTTATGGGCATATTAAAAGCAAAACATGCAGACACTCTTGATTTTTCAAAAGTAAGCTCACTCATAAAAGAACTTTTGAATTAAATGAAATATCCTAAAGAATATCTTGATGAAATAAAATTAAGATTAAAAGTATCTCAAGTTGTAGGTAAAACTGTTCAATTAAAAAAAAGGGGAAAAGAGTTTATCGGACTTTCACCTTTTAAAAATGAAAAAAGTCCGTCTTTTACTGTTAATGATGAAAAAGAATTTTATCATTGTTTTAGTAGTGGAGAGCATGGGAATATTTTTGATTTTTTAATGAAAACAAAATCTATTGGATTTGGAGAAGCGGTAAGGTCTTTAGCAGCCGAAGCAGGAATGCAACCTTATAGATTTTCAAATTTTGATAAAAAGAAAGATTTAAGATTTCAGACTTATAAAAGTATTTTTAGGGATTACACTAATCATTTTCATCAACAATTATTTAACTCAGAAAACAAGGAAGGTTTAGAGTATTTGTTAAAAAGAGGTTTAAGGAAAAATATTATTGAGGAATTTCAGTTAGGTTATGTTCCTTGGCAAAACACTTTTTATGAAGAACTATTAAAAAAATATTCTGAGGAAGAAATTAACTTAACGGGTTTGTATTATAAAAATGATAAATCTGGAAAATTTATTGATAGATTTAACTCAAGAGTAATATTTCCTGTTAATAATATAACAGGCGACACAATTGCATTAGGCGGGAGAATTATTCGAGAAAATAAATTAGCTAAATATATAAATTCACCAGAAACTGAATTTTATAAAAAAGGAAATATGATTTTCAATTTAGATAAAGCAAAAAATTTAAGATCAGAAACAGATGAAGTTGTAATTGTAGAGGGGTATATGGATGTAGTAAGCGCCTACTCTTCAGGAATAAAAAATGTTATTGCGAATTCAGGTACAGCTCTAACTGAAAGACAGATAAGTTTGATATGGAAATTTTTTTCAAATCCAATTATTTGTTTAGACGGTGATGAAAGTGGACAAAAAGCAGCTTTAAGAATAGCAGAAAGATTATTTCCATTAATAAACGAAAAAAATAAAATTTACTTCTCTATTTTACCCGATGGAATTGACCCAGATGATTATATTAAGCAGAATGGTAAAGATGGATTACTAAATTTGTTGAAAGAAAAAGAAATAATTCAATCTTTTATTTGGAATTACCATCTTAGTAAAATAGATCAAAATAACCCTTATGAGATTTCAAAATTTGAAAAAGAAATTAAAAATTTGTCTTACTCTATACAGGATGAAACATTAAAAAAATATGTTTTAGAGGATTTTCTAGAAAAAATTAAAAAATTGACTCCAATACAATCGCTTAGAAGTGATTATAAATATTCTTCATACAAAAAGAAAAAAGACTATCAAATTCTCAAAGAAACAAAATTATTGCACTTTAAACGGAAAGATTTATCTAGGATACAAATTATTGAATTCTCTATCCTGTTTATCATTTTAAATCATTTAGAAATAGCTTCAAAAAAATTAGAAGAATTATCAGAAATTAAGTTTCTAGCCGAAAAAAATGAAAGTCTAAAAAAAGAAATCACTAATTATTTGATTGAAGGAAATGATAAAGAAGTAATTAATAGAAAAATAAATACTAACTATGAAAAAATTATTAGTGAAATTAATGAAAATTCTAATATTCAAATAATATTAAAGAATAAAAATGAGGAAGATGTTGTAAATCTACTTGACGAATTGATTAAAGACCACAAAGAACAAGGTAATTTAAGGAAGATAGAATCTTTAGAGCAAAAACTAATTAACAACTTGGATGAAAGTTCATATTCTGAACTAATTAAGCTCAAAAGCCAGCTAAATAGGGATTAAAAAAGTATAGATTTTTTAAAGTTAGACATTATATATATTCCACCGCTCAATTATGACTAAAAAACTTATAACCAAATCATTTGAAAGGCTTCTTGATAGGGGAAAGCACAGAGGCTTTATAACATATGAAGAACTTGGAAAATCTTTAGGTAAAAGAAATAGCACTAATGAAAATATTGAACGTGCATTCATCATACTAGTCGATGAAAAAATAACTTTGGTGGAAAAAAAGTCCCAATATCAATCTAATAAGAAAAAAGAAGCACCTCCCCAAACAGATGAGAAAAGTTCTGATAAAAGCGATGATCCAATTAGAATGTATCTTAGAGAAATGGGTGGTGTTGAGCTATTATCCAGAGAAGGTGAGATTGCTATAGCTAAAAGAATAGAGGCTGGAAAAGACGTGATGATAAATGCATTAACTCAAAGCCCGATAGTTGGAAAAAAAATATTCGAATGGAAAGAGCAAATTGAAAATCAACAGATTTTAGTTAGAGACATTATTGACATCGACTCTACTTATGAAGACTTTGAGGTTTCTGAAAATGACAATAATTTGAAAGTAAATAAAAAATCAAAAATATCAAAAGATAAAGAAAAAACTGAGGACGATGAGAGAAAAGAAGACAATAATAATAGCGATGATGACGAATTTAATGTTTCTCTAGCTAAAATGGAGGAAGAAATAAAGCCAAAAATTTTAAACATCCTGGAATCACTAAATAAAAACTATTCAAAACTAAAAAAATATCAAATAGAAAAGCTAGAATGCTTATTGAGCTCAAAAGAACTATCAGTATCTAAAAATAAAAATTTCAAAAAAATACAAGAGATATTAGTTAATAATTTTAAAAATTTGCAATTAGCAACACATGTTGTTGAAGAGTTAGTGCAAGCACATTACAAGGAAAATAAAAAAATTGTATCTCTTGAAGGTGTTCTTTTACGGTTAGCCATGGATAATAAAATTTCTCGAGAAGAATTTTTAAAATACTACGTAGGAAATGAAATTAACCCTAAGTTTGAGTCATTTTTAAAGGAAAACCCAACTTGGAAAGCATTTTTTAAAAAATATAAAAAAGATTTTTCAGAAATAAGGGAAAGGTTAGTAGAGTTTAGTAAAAAGATAGGCCTTTCAGTTGCTGAATTTAAAAAATTAGTAAGCAGAATTCAAAAAGGTGAAAGAGAGTCAAGAATAGCCAAAAAAGAGATGGTAGAGGCAAATTTAAGATTAGTTATTTCAATTGCAAAAAAATACACAAATCGAGGTTTACAATTTTTAGACTTAATACAAGAGGGTAACATAGGCTTGATGAAAGCAGTTGATAAATTTGAATATAGACGAGGTTATAAATTTTCAACTTATGCAACCTGGTGGATTAGACAAGCAATCACAAGATCTATTGCAGATCAAGCAAGAACTATAAGAATTCCAGTACATATGATCGAAACAATCAATAAGATAGTGAGAACTCAAAGACAAATTATGAGTGAATTTGGGAGAGAACCCACACCAGAAGAATTAGCAAAAAAATTAGCCATGCCTCTAGAAAAAGTGAGAAAAGTTTTAAAAATTGCTAAAGAGCCAGTTTCACTCGAAACACCAGTAGGAGACGAGGAGGACAGCAGTTTAGGAGATTTCATAGAGGATAAAAATGCTTTGCAGCCGTTAGACACAGCGATTCAATCTAATTTGAGCGAGTCAACGACTAAAATTTTGGCTTCATTGACGCCAAGAGAGGAAAGAGTTTTAAGAATGAGATTTGGAATAGGAATGAATACTGATCATACCCTTGAAGAGGTGGGACTGCAATTTTCTGTAACAAGGGAAAGAATAAGACAAATCGAAGCTAAAGCTTTAAGAAAGCTTAAACATCCAAGCAGATCCAAACAATTAAAAAGTTTTTTAGAAAAGTAATTTTTTATTCTTCAATTCATTAAATATACAATTACTGTAAAAAGTATGTGCCTTATCGTTAGGGTGATAGTCTCCTTTGATTAAATATTTATTTGTAAGCTCCAAATTGCAATCAACAAAATTAATTTTTTCTTTTATAAAAAAGTCAATATGTTCATTTAAATTAGATTTTAAGTTTAAAAAAACAAAGTTAGCGTTTTTTTTATTAGATAATTCTTTCATATTTAAAGCAACTTTTTTTACTACTTGTTTTTGTATTTTTTTTCTTTTTTTTGTAAGTAATCTCATTAAAGTTTTTTCAGTAAGAGCCACTAAAGCAGATTTTTCTCGGAGGGGAAGTTTTAAATAACCAATTGGCTCTTTTATCACTAATGATCCATTTTTTGATAGAATTGCATAAGGCACTTTAGGTGAATTTTTATGCCCTGTGCTTGAGTATCTTAATAATAACCCTAGCCAGGAGCCTCTAGCCACATTTCTGTACTCATGGTGATCTATGTATCCATAAATAACCAATTTAGTATTATTATTTTTTTTTAAAACTTCATCAAGTAAGAGAAGTGATTGTACACCACTATAACCTCCTTGCCCGTAATTCTTTATTTTATAATTTAATAATTTATTTTGTAATTTAAAAGAAAATGTTTCATCGTCATTTACTCCCCAACCTTGAGTAAAGGATCCACCTATAAACAAAATTTTATTTAAATTGTGGTTGTTTTTTCCAGTATAGCGGTCACCCTCATCTAGAATTTTTATAGATTTACTCCTATCTTTAGTAGGAGCTATAATTTCATAAATTCCTTTTTTTGATATCCAGCCCTTAACATTATCCTTTTCGTAGATTCCTATGTTATTAAAATCTTCATATTTCCAAGGCAAATATCCAAGTAATCGTAAAAAACCTTCAGCTAAAAAAATTGCAAAAGTTAACCCAAATAAAATTAGGAAAAAATTTTTAAATAGTAATTTAATTCTCATTAGTTTAAAAAATATAACTTAAAGCATGCAAGATATAAAAAAAAGAAATATTTTTTTAAAAATAGATTTTTACATTTATTTTTTCTTTATAATTTATTTTATTCTAGGCATAGGTATCTATGATGATTACGGAATATCATTTGACGAAAATATAAATCGAACAAATGGATTTGTGTCTTTGAATTATGTGATTAATTTCTTTAATTTAAATTTTGATTTAAATCCATTTTATAAAAATGTTCCGCAAATTAACAAATATATTGATAGAGAATATGGTATTGTTTTTGATTTACCGGCTGCGGCTATCGAGGTAATTCTAGGAATTAAAAATACAAAAGCTATTTATTTATTAAGACATTTAATGACTTTTGTAATTTTTTTTCTTTCTACTATATGTTTTTATTTCTTATGTTTAAATATTTTTAAGGATAAACTAATTTCATTAATCGGATTAATTATCTTGATTTTTTCACCTAGGGTTTTTGCAGAAAGTTTTTATAATTCAAAGGATATAATCTTTTTAAGTTTTTTTATTTTTTCAATTCACACAAATGTCAAATTTTTAATCTTTAAAAGTAATACAAATATCTTTTTTGCCGCATTATTCTCTGCATTAATGACTGATGTTAGAGTCATTGGTATTTTCTTAATATTTATAACTTTTTTCTTTTTATTTTTTCACTCAGGCAAATTAAATATTAAAGAAAAGTTATTAATTTTTATTAAATACCTATTTATATATACCGTTACGCTTTTTGTTTTTTGGCCATTCCTATGGGAGAATAGTTTTTCAAATTTACTTGACGCTCTAAGTGAATTTAAAAATTATCCTTGGAACGGTGATGTCTTATACTTTGGTGAATTTATAAAGGCAAAATTTGTACCTTGGCATTATTTTTTAGTTTGGTTTTTTATTACAACTCCTCTAATTTTTTTTATTATAATTTTTTGTGGATTTTTATTCTCTGGCAAAATCTTAATTAATAACTTGATCAATGTAGAGAAAAATAAAAACGCAAATCTATGGAATAATCAATACGAAATGATTTTAATATATATATTTTCAATTTTCTTTATACCTTTTTTTGCTATCATTTTTTTGACTCAACTTTATATACAGGATGGAGGCAATTATACTTTTTATACCCACCACTAATAATTTTAGGTCTACACTTTTTAATTCTCCTTAAAAAAAGTTTTTATAATTTTTTTAAAATCGTATTAATATTATTTGTACTCCAATTGAGTTTTACATCTTTTTTTCTAATTAAAAATCATCCACATCAATATGTTTACTTCAACGGCTTATCAAATCTTTTTGTAAAAAAAAATTTTGCTTATGATTATTGGGGAGTATCAAATCATTCGACTATTAAATATTTGCTAGATAAAAAAACTTTTCAATTTCCTCTTAAGATTTCATCAGCGAGCTTTACTGATTTAAATAAAACGAAATTAATTTTAAGCGAAGAATATCAAAAAAAATTTGAGTTTATCGAAGACAATCATAATGATGCAGATTTTATATTCACAAATTACTATTATTTTAAAAACCCCAAATTCAACAAAAAAAGATATGATATTCCAAAAAATTTTAGATCATATTATAAATTAAAAATAAATGATAAGACTATCAATGAATTGTATATTAATAACTTAAAACATAATTAGATATGAAAATTTTTTTAATAAAAACAGGAGTAATTTTTTTTGCTGCATTGATTTTATTCAAGTTAACTGTTGGATCTTTTTATAACTCTTTACAAAAAAAATTTGATAAGCAATTTTCTAAAGACCAAATTATATTGATTAAAGGTAAAATTAGAGAAGAAATGAGAAAAGGCATTGAGAAAGATAAAATTTTAAATGATGAAGACGCTGAGCTTATACAAAAGTTTATAAAAAAATTATTAAAAGAAATAAATTAAAATTGTTAATTTGACTTTTGAAAATTTTAATAATATCTCTTTCTTAAGGGCCTGTAGCTCAGTTGGTTAGAGCAGTACACTCATAATGTATTGGTCCCAGGTTCGAGTCCTGGCGGGCCCACCATAAAATTAGTTATTAACAAATTCTTCTAATTTATTAATTAATATTTTTATATCGTTATTGTTTGCGCTTAAGATAGAAGCAAATTCTTCTTTTTGAGTTCTCGCCAAACTCAGACCTTCGACAATTAAATCTCTTATTAAAGGTTTATCAGGATTTTTAGTATAAACCCTCCAATCGATCTTAATTTCAGGCGAGTCATCCTTAGGTTTTACTTTTGAACTTACAATCGTATAGTTTGCACTTTTTTTTTCTTCACCAAGAATTTTAAATTCACTCGAAGAATAATCAGACAATCTTGAGGTAAGACTTTTTAAAAAATATTTTTGAAAAGAATTTTGATAAGTTGAGATATCAACCTCATTTGATGATTTTCGTAACTCGCCAAGCGTATAAAGTCCTAAAGCATTAATATCAACGTTCTCTAATGCTATTTTTTCAACAAAAGAAATTTTTTTTTCCTTGCTAATATTTTTATCTGATAATTTTGTAATTGCATCGTTAACTAATTCGTCAATAAAATCTGCAGGATTTGAGCTGTATGATAATAGAGAGCTTTGAAAAATTAAAAATAAAGAAAAGAAATAAACAGTTAATCTTTGCATCTTGACTCTAATTATCTAAATTTCCCCATTCATCTTGTTCTTTAGAAATAGAATTATTAATTTTGTTTTCTCTATCTTGCAAATAAATACTTTTTAATGAAGAGTATAAGTCCAAAGAGTTTTTTTCTAAACTTTCAAAATTTGCATCATTATCTGCTCTGAAATCAACTATCGTCCCTCCTTTTATAGTTAAATAATCTAAGGAGTTACCAGAAGCACCAAATAATTCATTTTCACGAATTGTAACATGAGCGAAAGGATCAACAAAAGAATCTGCAATTAACCCAATAGAATCTCTTACCGTTGTAGGACCAAACACTGGTAAAACAAAATAACACCCAGAACTTATGCCGTAAGTAGCTAAGGTTTGACCAACATCCTCTTTATGAGGTTGTAAACCAATTTTTTCTGCCGGGTTTAAAAAACCTAAAATACCAACTGTAGTGTTTACTGCAAAACTACCTACTGAATGCCCAAGTTGTTTAATGTTACCTTGAAAAATATTATTAGGAATAGATAACAAAGTCCCAATATTTGAGGTAAAATTACTCGTTCCTTTTTTTACAGGACCAGGTAATTTATTATAACCTTTTGCAATTGGTTCTAAAACAATGTCGTCTAATGCCATATTAAATTTAAACATTGCTCTACTAAATCCTTCAAAACACTCATCTTTTGATTCAGCTTTTGGAGCAACTAAAATAACTAAAATTAAGATTGGTAAAAAAATTTTTAATAAATTTATTTTATACATAAATGCTATATATCTACTTTTACGCTATATTCTATATAAAATTTAGCTTAAAATAGACATTTTAGTGCTAACATTAAGCTATATCGAATGAAAATATTATTGAATTACTCTCCTAATTTTTCAAAAAAATTAAGAAAAATAAAAGATATTAAGTTCATAGTTTTTCATTATACTGGAATGCAATCAGAAATTGAATCAATTAAAAGATTAACTAATGAAAAAACAAAGGTGAGTTGTCATTATCTGATTAATAGGAAGGGATTAATAATCCAGATGGTTAAAGACAAAAATATAGCATGGCATGCGGGCAAATCAAAATGGAAAAACTTTATTAATCTTAATAAACTATCGCTTGGCATTGAGTTAGTAAACAAAGGCCATCAATTTGGATATCAAAATTATACTAAAAAACAAATAAATAGTCTCATAAGTTTATGTAAAAAATTAAAGAAAAAATATAGGATTAAAGATGAGAATTTTTTAGGCCACTCTGATATCGCTCCACTTAGAAAAGCCGATCCAGGTGAGAAATTTCCTTGGAAAAAATTAAGTAAATTTAAATTGGGAAAATGGTATCATCACAAAAACTTTATTGCTGTAAAAGATAAGAAAAAAATAGAGAAAATTTTTTTTCAAAATATAAAAAAATTGGGCTATAGATATTTTGATGTTCAAAGAAGAAGTAATAAAGATAAAAAAATTATAAAATCTTTCCAACAACATTATACCCCTAACAATGTAACCAGTAAAATAGATCAAAAAACCTTTGTAATTAGCCAATATTTAACTAATTAAGGTTTAAGCCACTTGATTTAATGACAAAAATTAATTAAAAGTTCTATGCCAGATAATCGGATTGTCGCTATTGCATTCAATAGAGGAAAGTCCGGGCTCCGTAAAGACACAGTGCCAGTTAATGGCTGGCGAAGGTGACTTCAGGGACAGTGCCACAGAAAATAAACCGCCTTATCAAGGCAAGGGTGAAACGGTGAGGTAAGAGCTTACCGGTTTTCTGGTAACAGAAAACGCAGGGCAAACCCCACTGGGAGCAAGGTTAAATAGAGAAGACGTAGTGGAAACACAAAAAACGGTCTTTAGTTAGTCTTCTGGGTTAACCGCTTGAGCTTAAATGTGAATTTAAGCCTAGAGAAATGACATCTTCAATGACAGAACCCGGCTTACAGATTATCTGGCAAATCTTCATAAAGTGTTCTGCTTTTGTACTTTTAGTCAAAATACAAACTTATTGACTAATCCTTAAAAACCCATACTATCCCAAATAATCCCATTATGGAGAGTATATATAAAAATTTAATTTATAGAGGTTTTTTAAATAAAAATGTTTTTATCAAGTTTCGAAAACAAAATAGACAAGAAAGGACGTGTTTCAGTGCCTGCAACTTTTAGATCACATCTAAATTCTATGGGATATAATGGATTTATTGCTTACCCGTCTTTTAATCATGCTGCATTAGAAGCTTGCTCACAAGACAGAATTGAAAAACTTTCAAACACTATAGACTCATTAAATCCCTTTGAAGAAAAAAGGGATTTTTTTGCTACCTCAATTTTATCTGAAAGTGAAAATTTACAATTTGATACTGAAGGCAGAATTTCATTATCTGAAAAGTTACTCGATCATGCAAAAATTAAAAACAATGTTTTATTTGTTGGTTTAGGAAAAACATTCCAAATTTGGGAGCCAAATAATTTTGAAAAATTTAAAATAGTTGCAAGAAAAAAGGCTTTTCAAAACAGATCTAATTTAAAATGGGAAAATAAACAGAAGGGAGAACTGTAATGAGTATAAATATTGGTGGTGGAGAACTTAAAGAATTAAAACCAAGAATCTTAGTATTAGGGGTTGGTGGCGCTGGAGGGAATGCAATAAATGCAATGATTGACTCTGGTATGAAGGGTGTTGAATTCGTTGCAGTTAATACAGACGCACAAGATTTAAAAATGAGCAAGGCAGATGCAAAAATTCAAATTGGAATGAATTTAACTAAAGGTTTAGGTGCAGGCGCTAAACATGATATTGGCCAGGCTGCAGCTGATGAGTCATTAAATGAAATCACAAGTTATATGCAAGGTGCTAATATGGTTTTTATTACTTCAGGAATGGGAGGAGGCACTGGTACCGGAGCATCACATGTAATTGCAAAAGCCGCAAGAGAGTTAAACATTTTAACTGTTGGAGTGACGACACTTCCTTTTTCTTATGAAGGTCCAAAAAGAATGAGAAGAGCAATGCAAGGCTTGGAAGAATTTAAAAAACATTTGGACACAGTCATAGTAGTACCAAATCAAAATCTTTTCAAAATTGCTAGTGAAACTACAACTTTTAAAAATGCTTTTATCTTGTCAAACAATGTACTTAAGCACGGAGTTCAAAGTGTGACAGATCTTATGGTAAGACCTGGGATGATAAACCTTGATTTTGCGGATGTGGAAACTGTGATGAGTTCAATGGGCAAAGCTATGATGGGTACAGGTGAAGCTGAAGGAGAAAATAGAGGTAAAGTGGCCACTGAAATGGCATTAAACAATCCTCTTATTGATGAATATTCTTTAAAAGGAGCAAAAGGATTATTAGTAAATATAACTGGAGGAGATGATCTAACTTTATTTGAGGTAGAAGAATCTGTTAACAGAATTAGAGCAGAGGTAGATCCTGAAGCAGAATTAATTTTTGGAGCAATTGAAGATACAGAACTTAATGGAAAAATTAGGGTTTCAATTGTTGCAACTGCATTAGATGGTCACAAAACAGAAAACAAAACAGTTTTAAATATGGTATCAAGAATTCAGAATAGAAATACTGGATATTCAGAAAATTTGTTTTCTCATAATCCTAGGATGGATAATAGCACATTAGGTGCGATTGACGGAGCAACAGCGTTAAAACTTGATGAAAGTTTTGAAATTAAAGATGAACCTCAAAACGATGTAATAAATGATGCTTCAACTAGCTTAAATAATGAAGAGGCATACAATGTTAGTACTGAAAATAATTTTAATGATCTTCCGACAGGAGTATCAATTGAAAGCGCCTCTTATATTGAGAACTCCAGTTTAGAGAACAATGAAGAAATTACAGAGCAGGCGGATAGTATAAATAATGAGGAAGAATATACGCCTAAACTATTTTCTGAAGAAAATAATACTTCTGAAGAAATTAATAGTGAAAATAACGAACAATCTGACCGAGACTCAGATGAATTATTTGATCAAGATCTAAATGAAGAAGAAGATTTTGAAATTCCTGCCTTCTTAAGGAAACAGAAATTTTAATGAAAAAATCATTAAGCAATGAACAATCATACACCATCACTGGAATTCTCCCATTTTCCAGTGATGTTGAATGAAGTTTTAAAAATAACTTCACCATTTGATGGAGGCAAATATATTGACTGTACATTTGGTGGAGGTGGATACTCTAAAGAAATTTTAAAAATTCCAAATACTGAAATAGCAGCAATAGATAGAGATAATAATATTAAATCTATTGCGGAGGAACTAGAAAGAAAATTTCCAAAACGATTTAAATTTTATCAAATAAGATTTAGTCAACTAGATACTATTTCTGAAAATCATGCGGATGCAATAATATTTGATTTAGGTCTATCTTCCATTCAATTAGATAACCTTGAAAGAGGTTTTTCATTCAAATCAGATAAGCAATTAGACATGGCAATGGGTCTCAATAACATTTCTGCTTTGGAAGCTGTTAATAATCTTAGTGAATCAGATTTAAAATCGATAATTAAATTTCTTGGTGATGAAAAAGAAGCCACAAAAATTGCAAGAAATATTGTTAATACTAGAAAGAAAAAAAGAATAACTAAAACTAATCAACTAGTTAAAATTATTGAAGAAAGTAAAAAAAAAAATTTTTCAAAAAAAATAAATCCTTGCACGAAAACATTTCAAGCGCTTAGAATATTTGTAAATAAAGAAATAAGTGAGTTAATAAATGGAATTATTAATGCAGCTAAAAAATTAAAACCAGGTGGTAAAATTTTAGTTGTAACCTTTCATTCTATTGAGGATAAGATAGTAAAATATTTTTTTAATAATTTTTCAAAAAATAAATCTAGATCATCGAGATATTTTCCTGAAAATAAAATTGAGCAAGCGTATTTATTTGAGGAGTATAAAAATAAAGTTCTTAAACCTTCTAAAATAGAAGTAAAAAAAAATAATAGAGCAAGATCTGCAAAGTTAAGGTTTGCAATAAGGAGTAATACTGATTTTCAATACCCCCAAGAGCTAATAAATAAATTTAAAAATTATTTAAAATTGGAGTCTATAAATGTTTAATTCTAAGTTTATTATTTCATTAACTGTATTTGTATTTTTCTTAATCATAACTTCTGTAGTTAAAAATCAGTCAAGAATATTGGAAAAACAAATAAAGGAACTAAATAGCAATATTCTATTAAAAGAAAAAGATTTAAGCGAGACTGAATTAGAATTTTCTTATTTATCTTCACCGTATAAAATTGAAAAGAAATTTAACAGAAGAGATTTGGAAAAATATAAGCCGATTAAACACTCGGATATATTTTACGATATATATGATTTTAATAAAATCGAAAAGAAATTATCCAATCTTATAAATATAGATGAAAAAAAAATTAAGCAGAAATAAAACTACTAATCAAACAAGTTTTTATTTTGAAGATTATTTTGAAACAAATAAAAAAAGAAAAATTTTAAAAAAAAGTAATAATTTTGAAGACAGAAACTATTTGTTATTTTTTTTCTTTTTCTCTTTAATTATAATTTTTTCATTCAAAATAGGTCATATTTCATTAAGTCAAAAAGAGGTGTTGGGTTTAAATAATCAAAATTCAAAATTTAACTTATTAAGAAGAGATATAGTTGACAGAAATGGTGTAATAATTTCTAGAAACATTAATGCATATCATGCTGCAGTTGATCCTAAATTAGTTAAAGACAAAAAAAACTTTTTAATAAAATTAAGATTAATTTTCCCCAATCTTCCAATTGACGAGATAAGACAAAAACTTAATGGTAAGAAATATTTTCGTATAAAAACTAGGATAACTCAAAATGAGAAACAAAAACTTTGGTCATTAGGAGAAAAGGCAATTAAATTTGAGCCATTTCAAGCTAGAATGTACATTCACGGTGATCTATTTAGCCATGTAATTGGTCAAGTCGATTATGACAATTTTGGAATTTCAGGACTTGAAAAATATTTTGACAAAGAATTAAAAAATAAAGATTTAAAAGACAGTCCACTAGAGTTAACTTTAGATAGCAATATTCAATATATTATTAATAAAGAATTAAGCGAAGCTATAAAAACTTTTGATGCCTCAGGAGCAGCCGCTCTACTAATGAACGTTAACAGTGGGGACATAATATCTTTAGTTTCTTTACCTAATTTTAATATAAATCAACGTAAAGCAATTAAAGATAAAAATTATATCAATAAAATTACAAAGGGTGTTTATGAATTAGGGTCTATATTTAAAACCTTTACCGTAGCATTAGCTCTTGAAAGCAATATTGTTAAAAAAGATACTGTTATTGAAAACATACCTAGAAAATTGAAGTGCTCAATTCATGACATTACTGATATGAAAGAACATCCAAGTAGCCTTTCAACAGAAGAAATTTTAGTAAGATCTTCTAATGTTGGATCTGTAATCTTGGCACAAAAAATAGGCGAAAATGTTTTTAAAAAATTTATAAAAAATACCAACTTAACAAAAGTTCCAGAAATTGAACTTGAGGAAGTCGGTGTCCCTCATGATATTAAATGGAACAAATGTAAAATTGAAACAATTTCTTTCGGTCATGGAATAACAACTACGCCTCTTCAAGCCACAACATTATACGCCAGTCTTACTAATGGAGGAAATTTAGTCACTCCTAGTTTGATAAAAGAGAGAAGTAACATTGAAACAAAAAAAATAATATCCAATGAAACTAGTGAAGAAATAACAAGTATTTTGAGGCAAGTTGTTAGTAATGAAAATGGGACAGCAAGTTTAGCAGATATAGATGGGTATTATGTAGGAGGAAAAACAGGGACTGCAGAAAGCTATGGGAATAACAAACAAAGAATAAATTCATTTATTTCTGTTTTTCCCACGCAAAAACCAAACTATTCATTATTTGTAATGCTTGAGAATCCAAAACTAAATAAAGATCTAGTTTACAACTATCGTGGAACAAAAACTAAAGCACCATATAATACTTCTGGTTGGAATTCTGTTTATGTTGCTGGCAAAATAATAGAGAAAATTGGACCAATTTTAGCCATAAATAATAAGGATTTTTTAAACCAATATGTTGTTGAAAAATTTAATTAAAGAAATCCCTTTTAATAAAAGAAATATTTCAGTTAAAGGAATTTCATCAAATAGTAGTAGTACAAAAAAAAATTATATCTTTTTTGCAATTAAAGGAAAAAAGGAGAACGGTGAAAATTTTATCAAACATGCAATTAAAAAAGGGGCTTCCGTCATAATTTGTTCAAATAAATGTAAATTCAAAGATAAAAGTATACTAGTAATTAAAAAGAACAATGTAAGAAATTTTTTGAGCGAAATTGCTTCAAGGTTTTATAACTTAAAACCGAAAAACATAATTGCTGTTACTGGCACTAATGGAAAAACGTCTGTTGCTGATATGTTTTATCAATTATTTAGGTTAAACAATAGACCTGTTGCTTCAATCGGAACGTTGGGAGTTAAATATAATAACAAATTTTTAAAAACTAGCCTGACATCACCTGACACTATATCATTACATAAAACTTTGAATTTTCTTAAAAAAAAAAAAATTGAAAATGTAATTATCGAGGCTTCAAGCCATGGTTTGCATCAAGAGAGACTTCATCATATAAATTTTAAATCAGCTGTATTTACTAACTTTAGTCAAGATCATTTAGACTATCATAAGAATATGAAAGCATATTTGAATGCTAAGCTTATTTTATTTAGAAAAATTTTAAGAAAAAATACTAAAATAATTTCAGATAAGGATATTTTACAATTTAAGATTTTAAAAAAGATATCTAAAAAAAGAAGATTAAAAATAGTTGATATAAGTAGTGAGTTTTTAAAAGTAAAAAACCAATTACCTGCTTTTCCAGATTTTAAGAAAAAGAATTTAGCTATGGCAATTTCGGTTGCAAAAATATGTGGTCTTAAAGAGCATTTGATTTATGGAAAAATAAAAAAAATTAATGATGTAAATGGAAGATTGGAATTAGTAAAAAAATTTCCAAATAAAGTAAAAGTTTTTTTAGATTATGCTCACACCCCAGATGCCCTTTTTAAAACTTTAGAGTGTTTTAAAAATGAAAATAAAAAAAATATATCAATTGTTTTCGGCTGTGGAGGAGATAGAGATAAAAAAAAAAGACCATTAATGGCTAAGATAGCAAATAAATATTGCAGCAAAATTTATATAACAGATGACAATCCGAGAAATGAAGACCCTCAAAAAATTAGAAAAGAACTATGTAAATATATTCCAAGAAAAAAAAGTTTTAATATTGGAAATAGACGTACTGCTATTAAAGAGTCTATTAAGAAGGCAATTCCTGGAGAAATAATATTAGTAGCAGGAAAAGGGCATGAAGAAATTCAAATTTATAAAAATAAAACCTATAAAATATCTGATAAAAAAATTATAAAAGGAATTATTATAAAATCAAAAAACCTATCTAAAAAAAAAATTAATTATTTTGAAAATAATTTAATTTTGCAAAAAATTACGGGTTATAAAAAACTTATTAATTTCAATGGATTATCCACTGATACTAGATCAATAAAAAAGGGTAATTTATTTTTAGCACTCAAAGGCAAAAAAAATAATGGAAATATATTTTTCAAAGACGCTTTAAAAAAAGGTGCAAGTTGTGTCGTATCTGACTCTGTAAAAAAAATTGGAAAAAACATAATCAAGGTAAAAAATTCTATCTCTTTTTTAAATTCCTTTGCAAAACTAAAACGTGAAAAATCTTCTGCAAATATAATTGCTATTACTGGAAGTGCTGGAAAAACATCTCTAAAAAATTTGCTAGGTCAATTGCTAAATAAATTTGGCGAAACATATTTTTCACCACAATCTTTTAACAACCACTTAGGTGTTCCTATAAGTTTATCCAATTTAAGTTCATTCGATAAATACGGCGTTTTCGAAGTTGGAATGAGTAAGGCCGGAGAAATTAAAAACTTATCAAAATTAATAAGACCCCATCTAGGTATAATTACCAATGTTGGTGAAGCACATTTAGAAAATTTTAAAAATGTAAAAGGGATAGCTAAAGCGAAATCTGAAATAATAGAAAGAATCAAAAGAGGAGGAAAAATTATTTTAAATAGGGATGATAAATTTTTCAATTTTCTATATCAAAAAGCAAAGTCCTTTAATCTTGAAATAATTACTTTTGGTAAACATAGAGAGTCAAATATCTTATTAAAAAAGATTAATGAAAAAAATGGAAATTCAAAAATTTTTGTAAATATAGATAAACAGAGCTTAATTTATGAATTTAGAGATATTAATATTTATAATATTCTGGCAGGTTTAGCTGTACTGCACGCATTAAAAATTGATATCAAAAAGATTAAATCACTAATAAAGAATTTACAACCAACTGCGGGAAGAGGGAAAAAATATAATATTTTAAGATATAATAAAAAATTCAGATTTATAGATGAAAGTTATAATGCAAATCCATTATCAGTAAAAAATGCCATTTTAAGATTTAACTCATTTAAAAAGGAAAAATTTAAAAAGTATTTAGTATTGGGTGACATGCTAGAATTAGGTCAAAAATCGAGAAAATATCATGAAGAAATTTCAAAAGTTATTAACAACTCTGATATCGACAAAGTATTTGTTAAGGGAAAACAAACTATATTCACCTTTAAGAATCTAAATAAAAATAAAAGAGGAAATATTTTGCAAAATACAGAGGATATAGACTTAAACTTAAGAAGTATAATTTCTAATAATGATTATTTAATGATTAAAGGATCTAATGCTACAGGTTTAAATAACTTTAGTAAAAATATTATAAAAGGAATTTAAATGCTCTTCAGTCTTTTAACATCTTTAGTTGATCAATACTCATTTTTGAATGTTTTTAAATATCTGACATTTAGAACTGGATTATCTGTTGTAACTTCTTTGATAGTTGTTTTTATTATTGGAGGACCACTTATTAAGTTATTTTCAGAAAAAATGATTACCGGCCCTATAAGACAAGATGGTCCAATTGATCATATAATCAAAAAGTCTGGCACACCTACCATGGGCGGAGTGATCATTATAATTGGAATTATTTCTAGTACGTTATTATGGGCTGACTTAAAAAATATATATGTTTGGATACTTATATTCGTATCTTTATCTTTGGGAAGTTTAGGATTGCTAGACGATGTCCTTAAGATAAAATATAAAAATTCTAGAGGACTTAAATCAAGTCTAAAATTTCTTGGTCAGTTAATTATAGGTATAATAACTTTAACATTATTGGTTAAATTTTCTAATCACGAATATTTATATAATCTTTATTTTCCATTTTTTAAAAATTTAATTTGGCAAATGGGTTTATTTTTTATTCCTTTTGGATTGTTCGTTTTAATTGGAGCATCTAATGCAGTAAATTTGACTGATGGTTTAGACGGGCTTGCTACTGTACCCGTAATGTTAGTAGCACTTTCTTTCACATTAATTTCTTACGTTGTAGGTAATACAATTTTTTCTGAATATTTACAGATACAATATATTCCAGATGTTGGTGAGTTGTCGATTTTTTGCGGTTCAGTAGTGGGAGCGTGTTTAGGTTTTCTTTGGTACAATGCGCCTCCTGCAAAAATTTTCATGGGTGACACAGGCTCACTTTCGTTAGGAGGGTCATTAGCGGCCATTGCAATTATTGTAAAACATGAAATAGTTTTAGCCATAATAGGAGGTTTATTTGTTTTAGAAACAGTTTCTGTGATTATTCAAGTACTTTCATTTAAATTAACGGGAAAAAGAATATTTAAAATGGCTCCAATTCATCACCATTTCGAAAAAAAAGGTTGGGCAGAGTCTACAATTGTAATTAGATTTTGGATTATTGCCATAATCTTAGCATTGATTGGATTAGCAACATTAAAATTAAGGTAAAATGTTTAAAACTCCTAAACTCAAAGAACATTCGTTCCTTGTTTATGGGCTTGGAATAACCGGTATTTCTGTAATTAATTTTTTTAAAAAGAAAAAAATTTCAAATTTTAAAGTTTATGATGATAAACATAAAAACCTTTTTAAAAGTTATAGGACAAAAAATCTTAATAAATCATTAAAGCAAGTAGACTATATTATATTGTCTCCAGGAATTAGCTTAAATAAAAACAAAAAACTCCAGAAATATAAAAAAAAAATTATAACTGATTTAGATTTATTTTATTTAGATAGAGAAAAATTTAAAAGCATTGTTGTTACAGGAACAAACGGAAAATCAACTACATGTAAATTATTAGATCACGTTTTAAAAAAAAATAAATTTAAATGTTTATTAGGAGGGAATATAGGCAGGCCTTTACTAAGTTTAAAAAAAGTAAATAATAGTTTTGTAATAATAGAAGCCTCATCTTTTCAACTTTCACATTCAAAATTTATTTGTCCAGACTTTGCCCTTTTTTTAAATTTTACCAATGATCATATAGATTGGCATGGAAGCACAAAAGAATATTTAAATTCCAAACTTAAAATATTTAAAAATCAGAATAAAAAACAATATGCTTTTACAAACAAAAATTTAAAGATAGCCTTTAAAAAGAAAAATTTTAAAAGTAAATTAATTATTCCTAAAATAAGAGATTATAAAAAAATAAAGTATAAAATCAAAAATAGTTATTTAGCCTCTAATATTAATGATGAAAATGTAAGCTTCGTTTTTGAATTGTCTAAATTAATGAATATAAGCCAAAAATCATTTGTTAAATCCATTCAATCTTTTAAAGGATTAGAGCATAGATTTGAAATTTTTATGAAAAAAAAGAATGTTACTTTTATCAACGACTCTAAAGCGACAACCTTTGAATCTGCTATTGCAGCTATATCCAGCTTAAAAAATATTTTTTGGATTCTAGGGGGTCTTCCAAAAAAAGGGGATAAAATTAATTTATTAAATTACAAAAAAAATATAATCAAATGTTATCTAATTGGAAAAAATATTAATTTTTTTAAAAAGCAGATAAAAGGAAAAGTTTCTTTCTCAATTTCAAAAACCCTTGAGAGCGCAATTAATCAAATAGTTAAAGATTATAAATTTTATAAGAAAAAAAAGTGCTTAATTTTATTAAGTCCAGCAGCTGCATCATTTGATCAATTTAAAAATTTTGAAATAAGAGGAAACAAATTCAAAAAATTATGTAAAAAATATGCAAGAAAATTCATTTAAATTTTTCACACTTAACTATTGGAGAAGTATTGATAAAAAAATCTTTTTTTGTTTTTTTATACTATTTTTCTTAGGATTGTTTTTTTCATTTTCATCAACATCTTCGCTCGCAGGAGAAAGATTAAACAAAGACTATTATTTTTTTTTTACTAAACATTTAATTTTTACAATTTCGGCGATATTAATCATGATGATAATTTCATTTATTAAAACAGAAGTATTGATTAAACTTGTTATTCCAGCTTTTGTAGTTTCTTTTATTTTTTTGGCTATAGTTCCAATAATTGGAGTAGAGGTAAAAGGAGCTAGAAGATGGTTAAATTTGTATTTTTTTAATCTACAGCCTGTAGAAATATTAAAACCATTATTCATTTTGATGACAGTAAAGATACTTACTTACAAAAATTTTCAAAATTATCACATAAAATATTTTTTAAGTTTCATACTTTTAAGTTGTGTGATCATTTTATTAATAGATCAACCTGATTTAGGACAGTCAATATTATTAACTAGTAGCTGGATCGCAACTGTTTTTGTATCTGGAGTTAGCCTAATTTATATTGGAATTTTTCTCGCAATTTTTTTAATATTTCTGAGCTCATTATTATTTTTTTTACCCGAAAAGTTTGGATATATTACCAACCGTTTAATTTCATTTTTTGATCCTAGCCAAGGTGATAAATTTCAATCTTCCGCAGCTCTTGATGCAATCAAACTTGGAGGTTTAACTGGTCAAGGAATGGGTGAAGGTATTTTGAAAGAGAGCGTTCCAGAAGCTCATACTGACTACGTAATTGCAGTAATTTCTGAAGAATTCGGTTCTCTAGTCTCAATTATTATAATTTCAATTTTTTTATATATAGCATTTAGGATTATAAAAAGTTCCTTTAATCAGGATAATGAGTTTATTAAGATTTCTTTAAGTGGCTTAGCATCTTTATTAATCTTTCAAACTTTTATACATGCAG
Organism: uncultured Pelagibacteraceae bacterium; assembly: GCA_902589705.1. Lineage (GTDB taxonomy): Bacteria > Pseudomonadota > Alphaproteobacteria > Pelagibacterales > Pelagibacteraceae > Pelagilacustribacter. The sequence continues at coordinate 4,528 of CACITX010000003.1, read as the reverse complement.
GGGTAAATACTAATTTATTGCCGACAACTGGAATGACTTTACCTTTTTTGAGTTACGGTGGATCTTCTCTAATGGGTAGTGCGATTTTAGCTGGTCTAGTTTTAAATTATACTAAAAATAAAACTTATTTATATGACTAAAAAAAAAATATTGATTGCAACAGGAGGTACTGGCGGACATATTTTTCCTGCATTGAGTTTAGCAAAAAATCTAATTAAAAAAAATTATGATATTATAATAACTTCTGACAAAAGAGGTTTAAAATACCTTAGTGATATAAATGAGATAAATTTAAAAAAAATAACTTCATCTCCTTTAGTAAAAAGAAATATCTTTAAATTAATATATTCTATATTGTTGATTTGTTACTCAACTGTGAAGTCCCTTTTTTTACTTTCTTTAAATAGACCTCATATTATTATAGGGATGGGTGGATACTCTTCATTTCCTGTTTGTATTGCTGCAACAATTTTAAGAATAAAATTTACTATTTATGAAAATAATTTAATTATAGGAAAAGCTAATAAATATTTGCTTCAATTTGCTGAAAAAATCTTTGTTTCTTATAAAGATCTTGAGGGAGTTAAAGAAAAAAATAAAAAAAAGATCATTGAAGTTGGCAATATAATTAGAGAGGAAATACTTGAATTTAATAATTATGACGATTTGAAAAAAAAATTCGATATTATTAATATTCTAGTTCTTGGAGGAAGCCAAGGGGCAAAAATCTTTGCAGAAAAGTTACCGCAAGTTATTAAAGACTTAAAAGAAAGCGGAATACCTTTAATGGTTTATCAGCAGTGTCAAAAAAATCAGGAAGATGAGTTGTCCAAATTTTATAAAAATCAAAATATAAAATTTGAAATATTTAATTTTACAAATAAAATTTCTGATTATTATAGTAAATCAAACCTCGTAATTACAAGATCTGGGGCTTCGGCTTTAGGAGAATTAATTAATGTTAAAATCCCATTAATCGCTATTCCACTACCGACTTCAGCTGATAATCATCAATACATAAATGCAAAATTTTACGAAAAAAAAGGAATGTGTTTTCTTTTAGAAGAAAAAAATATTTCTGAAGATTTATATAAGCTTATAACCACTAATTTTAAAGATAATACAAAGTTTAATAACATTATATTAAATCAAAGACAATATTCTGACAAAGATGTTTTCAATAAATTAAATTTTAATATAGAAAAAATTATAAATGAAAAAAGTTAATTTAGGCCAAAAAGATATAATTCATTTCATAGGTATTGGCGGCATCGGTATGAGTGGACTTGCTCAAATAATGAAAAATATGGGTTTTAGAGTTCAAGGAAGTGATCAAGCTAAAAATAAAAATATAATTTCCTGTATTAAAAATGGGATAAAGACTTTTATAGGTCATTCAACTAAAAATTTAAGAGGAGCAACTATAGTTGTAAAATCTACGGCGATAAAAAATAATAATATCGAAATTAAATTTGCCAAAAAAAATAAAATTCCAATTTTCAACAGAGCTGAAGTCTTAGCAGATGCAGTATCATTAAAAAAAAATATAATTATTACAGGCTCTCATGGAAAAACCACCACAACATCTTTAGTTGCAAAAATATTAACTGATCAGAAATTAGATCCCACAATCATTAATGGTGGAGTAATTAATTCTTTTAAAAGCAACGCAAAACTTGGGAAAGGTGATTGGGCTATTCTTGAAGCAGACGAGTCTGATGGAAGTTTTTTAAAACTACCAATAAACTATTCTATTGTTACTAATATTGATTATGAGCACTTAGATTACTATAAAAATTATTCTAATCTGGAAAATTCTTTTATAGAGTTTATCAATAAAACTCCACCTACAGGTAAATCTATTATTTGCACCGACAATAATAATATTAAAAAGATATTAAAAAGAATTAAGAATAAAAATATAGTGACTTATGGAGAAAATAGCCAAGCAAATTACAAAGTATCAAAAATTAAATATCACTATGAAAGCACAAAATTTGATTTAAGCTTCAAAGGTAAGAATAAAAGTTTTAAAACGATAAAAAATATCAATGTAAAGTTATTAGGGAAGCATAATGTATTGAATGCTGCAGCAGCATTAATAGTTTGTTTAAATTTAGGTGTAAACCAAAACACAATAAAAAAATCGCTTAAAAATTTTTCTGGTGTTCAAAGAAGAATGACTAAAGTATTTTCAAAGAATAAAAATGATTTTTACGATGATTATGCTCATCATCCTACAGAAATAAGCTCAATATTAGAAGGAGTAAGAAATGTTAATCAAAAAAGAAAAATTATAAGCGTATTTGAACCCCATAGATACTCTAGAGTTATCTCGTTAAAAAATGAATTTTCGAAGTGTTTTAAAAAATCCAATTTAGTAGTCATTTGTCCTTTGTATGCAGCTGGTGAAAAAAGAGATTCAAAATTTGATATTAATAGCTTTTCTTCTTTAATCGCTAAAAATTCTTCGACTCAAGTAGTAATAGTTAAAAACGAAATAGAGCTTTGTAATTTTTTTAAAAAAAACTTAATTAGCAATGAAATAATTATTGGAATGGGTGCGGGACTAATTTCTAAATGGATTTATGGACTTAAAATTTCTTTATGAGTAATTTGATTGATTTTACCAAGAGATTTGGCGAGAGTTTAAGTTTACAAGTAAAACTATCCAATTATAGCTGGTTTAATCTAGGAGGAAACGCTGAATTCTTTTTTAAACCAAAAGATAAAACAGAATTATTAGAATTTTTAAAAGAAGCAAAAAAAAATGATATTAAAACTACATTCCTAGGCGCTGGATCAAATACCTTGTTCAGAGACAATGGTGTTAAGGGAGCTGTTATAAAGCTTGGTAAAAATTTTTCATTTACTAGATTAATTGGTAAAGACGTTATTGAAGTTGGTGCCGGCACATTAGATCGTAAAGTGGCAGATTTCGCAAAAGAAAATAATCTAACAAACCTTGAATTTTTATCATGTATTCCTGGTTCTATAGGAGGTGCGATTATAATGAACAGCGGGTGTTACGACCACGATATTTCCCAAATTTTATTATCAATTCGTGCAATTGACAAGAAAAATTGTAAAGAAATTGAACTTAAAAAAGAAGATATAAATTTTGTATATAGGGGTAATAATTTATCTAAAGATTTAATAATTATTTCAGCAAAATTGAAAGGATCTTTAGATAAAAAAGAAAAAATTGAAAAAAAACAAAGTGATTTAGTTCACAGAAAAAAATTGTCACAACCCAGTAAAATTAAAACTTGTGGAAGTACATTCAAAAATATAAGCAAAGAAAAAAAAGCTTGGATGTTAATTAAAGAATCTGGTTGTGAAAATTACGAAGAAGGAGATGCTGTTATCTCAAAAAAACATTGTAATTTTTTTATTAATAAAGGAAAAGCAAAATCATCAGATATTGAAAATCTAATTAAAAAAGTAAAAAGTAAAGTATATGAAAAAACTAAAATCAATTTAGAACTAGAGATAAAAATAGTTGGTGAATAAAAAAAAGTTTAAAAAAATTCTAGTAGTTTTGGGCGGAACCTCAGGTGAGAGGGCTGTTAGTTTAGAAAGTGGAAAAGCTTGTATTAAAGCACTCAAAAAAATTAAGTACAAAGTATCCTCATTTGATCCCAAAAAACAAAATTTTAACTTAATAAATAAAAGTAAAACTGATGCTATTTTCAATGCTTTGCATGGTAAGGACGGTGAAGATGGTGTTGCTCAAAGTTACTTTGAATATCTTAAAATTCCATATACTCATTCTGGTGTATTAAGTTCATTTAATGCAATGAATAAATTAATTTCAAAAAAAATATTTTTAAAAAGTAAAATAAAAACTCCAAAATATTTTTCCATAGATAGAAGTTATAAGATTTCAGCATTAGACAAAAAGTTAAAATTTAAAAAAATTTGTTATCCGGTTATTATTAAACCTATTAATGAAGGATCAAGTTTAGGTGTAGAGCTATGTAAAAATAAGAAGATTTTAATAAGATCAATTAAGAAATTAATAAAAAAATACAACCAAGCAATGATAGAACAATATATTCCAGGACAAGAAATTCAGGTCGCAATTATTAATGGAGAACCATTAGGTGCAATTGAACTTATACCTAAGCGTCGATTTTATGACTATAAGGCAAAATACACTAAATCTGCAAAAACAAAACATATTATGCCAGCAAGGTTAACTAAATCAAAGTATTCAGAAGTTTTAAAGATTGCCAAAAAAACACATAATGCTTTTAAATGTAGAGGAGTCACTAGAGCAGATTTTAAATTTTATAAAGGTAATTTTTATTTATTAGAAATTAATACCCAGCCGGGCATGACGAGCCTTTCTTTAGTGCCAGAAATAGCAAATTATAAAGGCATTAATTTTGAACGATTAGTTGAAAAGATTTTATTGGATGCAAGTATCAATAAATGAAAAATAAACCCATTTTAGGAATTACATTATTAGTTTTATTTTCTACTTTTATTTCTCAAAAACAATTTACAATTAACAAATTTAAAA
>CACITX010000002.1:57500-71515 GCA_902589705.1 uncultured Pelagibacteraceae bacterium | reverse complement strand
AATATCAATTAAAAAAGCATCAGATTGATTTTTAAATGACCAACTTTTTTTTGATTTAAATATTATATTTTTGTTATTTTTACGGTTTTCAATTACAAATGAGGCAGATTTATTTTTGAAGTGTTGAGGTGGAAAATAAATTTTCATACTTCCCTCCTGAAAATAAAATTCTAATTTTTCGTCCCAACCTTTTTTTGTAAAAAAACCTGTTTCTAAGCTTGCAAAATGTTTTTTATACTTTAAGCGTACAGTCGAAATTAAATTGTCCGATAAATGTGCATATTCTACTCTTGGTTGTTCATTCAAAAAATATCTTAGTATACTTAAATTATGACAGTATAAGTTTAAATATTTTTCATATGATTTATGAAATTTCTTAGGTAACCACTTTGGAGTCTTGGGCCAACTTGGATTTCTTAGAAAGTTATTTTCTTTGGAAGTGATATATTTATTTTTTTTATCGTAACCACTTCCGGATAAACGATGAGATCTAACATGTATAAGTTTTCCTAATACATTTTGTTGTATTATTTTTTTAAAATATTTTTTTGCTATTTCTACACCTTCGTCATAGATTTTATTATAGCCAACTTTATGTAAAGATTTGAACCTTTTTGATATTTTTAATAATTTCTTAGATTGAATTGAATTTCCTGCCATTGGTTTCTCTGATAGTATTATTTTTCCATGTTTTAAAAATTCATAACTAATTGGTCCAATCATTTCTCTTCTGGTAATAATAACTATTCCATCAAAATATTTTATATCTTTGATCATATCTAAGTGATTTTTGTATAGTTTTTTTATTTTAAACTTTTTTCCAACCTTATTTCTTAACTTATCTCTTGCCTCTGCTAAACCTAGGATTTCACATTTTTTATTCTTATAAAAATTCTGAATGAAAGATATTTGTCCATTAAATCCTGCACCAACTATACCAATTTTTATTTTTTTCATTCTATATTTTTTTTGGACTATATTTCAGGAAATCCTTTAGTTTCAAAAAGATCTCTAATTTATTCATATCTCTTTTGTGTTTGATAAGTATGTTTTCTAAAGAGAATAAAGCTGTCTTTTTTTTTTTTAGAATTAATTCATACAATTTTTTTCTATCTTTCTTTTGAGGAGGCAACTGTGCGATACTGTAAAAAGCTATTCCATCATATTTGTTTGCTTTCAATTCTTTAATTAATTGAAAGTATGTTAAAAAACAATTTTTTATACCATACTCTGTGGAACTTAATTTAAACTCGTAACCTCTTTTTTCACATGCATCTCTAATTACCAAATTTTGAACTTTTTGGTGATTTATAGTCCCATCAGGTAGCTTTCTACTTGAAATATATCCTTTAAAAATCATGGAGTTTAACCAGGTAATTTGTAATCTAAACCTAATTTTGTTGCTGCCCTTAATTTTAATGGTGAAAAAAAACTTCCTAAATCTTTTTGCATGTAAGGTGTGAATAAACCTTTAAACCTACAATTTAATGACACTCTTGTTTCATTTGTTCTATTAATTAAATTTCCATGTGGAAGATTTTGATTAAAAAGTAGGAATTCACCATAATTAATTTTAATGAATTTTAAATTTTTTTTAAATTTTGAGTAAAGATCATCAACTGATTTAATGCTTTTTTTTGAGAAAGTTTTATTGAAATAATCCATTTTCTTTGCTTCTAATATAAACATTGATTTAGTTCTGTAGCAATTAACCATTGGCAACCACAAAACACTTTCAAAAGGAGAGTCTCCTGACCACGTATCAGAATGTATGGGTAATAATGAACTTTCATCATTGGGGAATTGAATTGATAAGTTTATATTAATTTGCATTGCCAATTCATTTCCTACAATATGATGAATCATGTTTTTGGCAACTAAGAAATAGTTTCTTCTAAACTTTAAGTCTTTATTTATTTGGCTGATAAGTTTAAGTCTTATCTTGTTAAGTTCATTTGATTTCACGTATAAATGTAATTGATTTAAATTTAAATTTTTGAAATTTATTTTAAGATTTAATAATCTAACTAGTCTTTTTTTTAAAAAGTTACTCAGATACCTTGTGGATTTAGGATTTTCAGATTTATTAATGATAAATCCTTTGTTAATAAAATTTTTTTCAAATTTGTTATATAGTTTCATTAAAAAGGTCCTCTAAAATCTTGATATGGTATATCGGTATGATCATTTTCATTTTTTTTTATAAATTCGTTTAATTTTTTTTTGTCGATATTTTTATTTATAATCTTGAAAATGTTATGAATAATTTGTTTTGAATTTAAATATGTTTTTTCAGCTAGTGTCCTGGAGCTTGAAATTGATATATTTTCAATTCCTATTTTTTTTGGGGGTGATTTTAAAAATTTAAATCCTTTTTCAACAACCATAGATATTATTTCAGAAGCGATTCCATATTTTGTCCATCCATTATCAATCACAATAATTTTACCTGTTTTAGAAACAGACTTTATAATGGTTTTTTCATCTAAAGGCCTTAATGATCTTAAATCAATAATTTCAGCAGACACATTATTCATTTTTAAAAAATTATATATTCTCATTACTTGTATTAATGCCTCAGAGAATGAAACAATTGTTAAATCTTTGCCTTTTTTTATAATTTTAGCTTTGCCTATTTTAACTTCTTTTTTATTTTCAATTTTGCCTTTAATGTCATGCAACCATCGATGTTCAAAAAAAATTACAGGATGTTTTTCTTTTATTGATGTCATGAGTAAAGATTTTGCGTCTGAAGCGTTGGATGGCGCAACCACTTTAAGCCCAGGTATGTGAGAAAAGAGAACTTCTAAGCTTTGTGAGTGTTGGGGGCCTTGACCCCAACCTTTCCCAATTATCATTCTTATAACAAGTGGTACTGACTGTTTTCCAGCTGACATAAAATTCCACTTTGCGATCTGATTTATTATTTGTTCCATGCTTAATAATGCAAACTCAACCCTTTGATGGGTTATGATAGGCTTTAATCCTTTTATGGATGCCCCCAAAGCAATGCCGGTTACCGCATTTTCGGAGGTTGGAGTCTCGATAACTCTTTTAACACCATATTTTTTTAATAATCCCTTTGTTGTACCAAATATTGACTTTGGATCTGTAATTCCTAGACCCATTAAAATCACAGATTTATCTTTTTGCATAGACTGATCTATTGCTTCTAAAATAGCTTCAGAAAATTTAATTTCTTTCATTAGAAGTAAAAATTTTTAATAATTTTATTAGAGGGAAATTTACTATTTTTTGCAAAAACAAATGCACTATTAATTTCTTTATCTAACTGTTTTGTTGCCCGACTTATTAAAGGTTTATTTTTAATTTGTTTTTTTATTCTTGCCAAAGGGCATTTTTTAATCCATTTTTTTAATTCCCCTGAGGGTCTGTATCGTAAATTGTCATCCCAATTAGGTCCACAATGTTCAAGCCATCTGTATGTGCTCAGCTCAATTAAAGTGGGTTGATTGTTTTTTCTTATTCTTTTTACAATTTCTTTCACTTTGTTGTGAACCTTAATTACATCGTTACCGTCTTCATGGTAATATGCAAGTGAATTTCCCTCGCAAATTTTTTTTAAATCTCTTTTTTTTGGTTGCCGTTGTTCTAACCCAGTATAAACTGAGTAAAGATTATTTTCACATACAAACAAAATGGGAAGATTATGTAATGCTGCAAAATTGATACTTTCATGAAATACCCCTTCTTCTGTGGCACCTTCTCCAAAAAAAATTGTCACGAGGTTATTTTTTTTTTTTATTTTATTGAAAAGCGCTATACCAACACCGATAGGTATTGTACTTCCGACAATAGGGACTGAACCGTTAATTCCTTTTTTTAAATCTTGTAAATGCATTGACCCGCCTATACCTAATGCGCAGCCAGATTTTTTTCCGTAAATTTCAGAAATCATTGAGTTTAGATTTCCCCCTTTGGCTATATAGTGGGCATGTGACCTATGGGTACTTATAATTTCATCATTTTCTTTAAGGTTTGAGCAAACTCCTGAAGCTACTGCTTCCTGCCCAATTGATAAATGGACTGGACACCGCATTTCATTTTCAGAGTATAATTTCGATATGGTTTCCTCTACTTTGCGAATTTTATAAACTATTTTAAATAAGTTTAGTTTTGTATTTCTATTCATAAAAGGTGTTAATTTTTTTTACAATATACTTAAGTTGTGATTTTTTTAAATTATGATGAACGGGCAGCGAAAGAATTTTTTTACTCTGATTATCGGTATTTTTCAAATTCCTAACGTCTAATTTTAATTTTCTAACTGGTTTTTGTTTATGTATCGGTATTGGGTAATGAATATAAGTTGTAATATTATGTTTTCTCAAATATTTTTTTAAGGAGTTTCTCTTATCAGCTTGAATTACAAATGTATGATAGGTGTTAAATTCATTTTTATTTTCTCTAGGAAAAAAAATATTTTTTTTATTTAGATTTTTAAAATAAAATTTTGCATTCTCTCTTCTTTTCTTAATAATAAAATTTAATCTTGTCAGTCTAAAATTTAAAACTGCAGCCTGAACGTTATCCATTCGTGAATTGTATCCAAAATTATCCATTTCATCTCTGTTTTTTAGACCGTGGTTTCTTGTTTGATAAATAAATTTAGCAATTTTAGAATTATTAGTCACAACAAAACCTCCGTCACCAATCCCACTTAAATTTTTTAATGGGTGTGAGGAAAAACAACCTGCTTCACCCCAGGTACCACAAAATTTATTTTTATATTTACTTCCAAAAGATTGGGCACAATCTTCAATAATCGGTATTTTAAATTTATTTGATATTTTTTTAATTTCATCCATTTTACATGATCTGCCAGTAAGGTGAACTGGCAATATAGCCTTTGTTTTTTTTGTAATTTTGTTGGAAATTTTTTTAGGATCAATATTTTGATCTGGCAGAACATCTACGAATACTGGCTTTGCTCCCAAATGCACAATAGCACCGGTTGTGGCCAAATAAGAATTAGCGACTGTAATTATTTCATCACCTCTTTTTATCCCTAAAGCGTACAGAGACAATGTTAAAGCATCTGTTCCACTATTTACAGATATAACGTGCTTAACTTTCAATAATTTTGAAACTTTTTTTTCAAATTTAAGTATTTCCTCACCTTTAACACCAACAAAATGACCGGTATCTAGACTCCGGGAGATTATTGGGAGTAATTTAGCTTTTTCCTCTCTCCATTGTTCTGACAAATTTAAATATTTTATTTTCAATTTATTTTTATTAATTTTTATAATAACTCTTAACTGTACTTATAATGTAATTTAATTGCTTTCTATTCAAATGCTGGTCGCAAGGAAAGGAAATCATATTTTTAGCATGGAAATCAGCTCTGGGAAATCTCCCTTTTTTGTAACCCATTTTTTTAAAAGGCTTTTGTAGGTAAATGGGCGTAGGATAATGAATTTTTGCTTCAATGCCTTTTCTTAGACAGTATTTTAATAATTGGTCCCTTTTTTTTGCAAAGACTATATATAAATGAAAAACATGCTTGACTAATTTTGGCCTGTCTGGGATTCTTATTTCACTTAATTTCGACAATTCCTTATCTAAAAACTTTGCATTTTTAATCCTTTGGCTAGCAATACTTTTTGCTTTTGGCAATACCCAGTTTCCGACAACGGCCTGAAACGTGTCCATTCTTGAATTATAACCAAGTAACTCAATCTCATCACGATTTTTTAGACCATGATTTCTCAATAGTAAAACTTTTTTAAAAAGATCTTTATTATTAGTAACAATCATCCCAGCATCAGACCATACATTTATATTTTTAAGTGGGTGAAAAGAAAAGGCTCCAGCGACTCCCATAGAACCGCTTATCTTATTTTTATATTTGCCTAGTATTGATTGACAAGCATCTTCAATAATCGGTATTTTGTATTTTTTTGAAATTTTAATTAATTTATCCATCTCACAAACACAACCTGTAAAGTGAACTGGAACGATAGCTTTTGTTTTCCTAGTAATCTTTTTTTCAATTAAATCAACATTAATACAAAAAGAGTCGTCACAATCTACAAAAACTATTTTTGCTCCAACTTCATTAATTGCTCCAACAGTTGCCACAAACGTATTTGCAGCAGTAATTACTTCATCTCCAGACTTTACACCAATGGATTTTAAAATTAATTTTAATGCATCGGTGCCTGAATTAACGCCCACTGCATATCTTGTACCAATTAACTTTGAAAAATTTTTTTCAAATATAGATAACTCCTTACCAAGAGTAAAATCACCGGTTGGAACAAACCTTTTTAATTTGTTCCATAGTTGATCCGTTTTTTTAAACTGTTGGGGCAAATACGAATATCTAACTTTCCAATTTTTCATTTTAGTTTTAAACTATTCATTCTTTTTATATTAAAATAAAATTCGTTATTTAACGGATCATTTAATAACTTATTTTTAAACGCCTTTAAAAGATCTTGAACAGCATCATCAATAGTATGTTTTGGGCTAAAGTTTAAATCTTTCTTAATTTTTTCTGAAGATATGTGGTAAGAGCGATTATCATTTGTCTCAGTTTTAATAATTTGAACATCGTCACCTACTTTGTTTTTGACAATGTTCCCAAGCTCAGAAACTGAATTATTTTCATAACCCGCATTGAAAATATTTCTATTTATTATTTTATCATTACAATTAAGTAGTGAAACATATAATTCTGTCATATCATTTATATGAATGTTGGGTCTTAGTTGATTTCCACCAAAGATGGAAATTTTTCTGTTGTGGAATGCTAAATTTGTTAAAATATTTACAACTACGTCTAATCTTTGTCTAGGTGAATAACCACAAACAGTTGCTGGTCTTATTACTGTTTGACAGAAATTTTTTTCTTTATATTCGCTCAATATTTTCTCACAATCAACTTTAAATTTTGAATAATCTGTTAATGGCTCAAGTGACATTTCTTCACTCACATTTTTTTCTTTTTTTATTCCATAAACACTAGAGGACGAGGCATAAATAAACCTCTTTACTCTAGATACAATTGATTGTTCTAGTAAAGGTCTGAATGAATCAAGGTTTATCGATTTTCCAAGTTTTTTGTCTAGTTCAAAACTAGGATCGTTTGAAATACATGCTAAATGTATTACAGCATCAACTCCCTCTAGAGATTTTTTGACCAAATCAATATCTCTTATATCTCCTTTAAATATTTTTAAGTTTTTATTTTTAGGTAGTGTTTCTCCATAAATCATTAAATCAATTACATTTACAAAAAAACCATTTTTTATCAGCTTTGGCACTAACACTGAGCCAACATAACCTCCTCCACCAGTAATTAGAATTTTTTTTATTTCACTCATTATTATTTTAAATAAGATTCTGCTGATTTAATTATAGATGTTTTATCTAATATTAAACTGTTAGCCTCTGTTTGAACATTTGTAGCGGCAGCTAATGAGGATATAAACATACTTAATTTAGAATTTAATTTCTTGAATACACACAATGAAAGAAGAGCTAGCATTGTGTCGCCAGCGCCTATTTTATCAACAATGTTTTTTGCAAAAGCAGGGCAATGATGCAATTTTTTACTTTTCATTGAGAACATTTTCATTCCAGTATTGCCTGAAGTTACTGCGGTATAATTAGAGTTAATTTTCTTAGATATTGATTTAATAAGAACATCAAGTTTCTCTGACTTATTTCTCATTTCGTGTCTCATCTCGTTCTCATTGATAATCGCAAGATTCGGCTTTAAATATTTTGATATTGTATGATGGCCTATATTCGCAGCATTAACTTGGGCATTTACAGATGAAAACTTGGCTCTCTTTAGAATTTCTTTAGCGATTTTCTTTGAAATTAAACCGTGTCCATAGTCTGAAATAATAACTATATCATGCTTATTTATTTCTTTAATAATATTTTTTTTCAAAAGTTTTTCCTCTTTAGTGTTCAGGTAGTTATCTTCAATTGAGTACACCCCTAATACTTTTGTTTTATTAACTTCGTCTACGTATCTTTTCTTGACTATAGTGCAAGAATTTTTTTTATTTAAAAAACTTAATTTTATATTTTTTCTAATATTTTTTTTAATAAATCCTAATTCTTCTTTTTTTTCACCAATATAGCTAATTACAGAAATTTTTTTACAAAAACTTGATAAATTATTGGCTATTGCTAGTGTCCCGCCTAAAAATTTTTTTGAATTTAATTTTTTTACAACTAAAACAGGTTCCTTTCCTGATTTTCCTAACGCATCACAATAAACATATTCATCTATAATTGTTTCACCAATAATTAAAACTTTTAGATCAGAAAATGAATTTATAGCTTTGATGGTGTTGGTAATGTTTATGTTTTTTTCCTTTTTAAGATATTTGATAAAATTTTTTTGATCATCTTTTAAATTTAACCCTAGATTATTTATAATTTTACTAGAACTATATAATTCATCTTGAGTATAATGAATTTTACCTCCTATGCTCTTAATTGCCCTCAATTCCTTTTGAATATTGCCAGATACGTCTGCTTTATTATCTAGGTAATCTTTGCCTTTACAATAAAAATCAGGTTTCAAATTTAAGATTGGGTAAATAGCGGTATTGGAAATATTAGCAGTAACGAAATCTACATCTTTTAATGCTGCAATTGATTGCATTCTTATATTTAGTGGAAAGACAGGTCTATTAGGACCTTTATTTACATATCTATCTGGAGTTACTGAGACTACTAAAATATCACCCTTTATTTTTGCGGATTTGAAATGATTTATATGCCCTATATGCAAGACGTCAAATACACCATGACATAAAACAACTTTTCTTTTTCCTTTAATTTTTTTTATCTTGCTACTAAGACTTGATATATTGATAATCTTTCTACTCATAAACTATTTCTTTTTTAGAAGCTTGAACCAAATTTTCGTAGCTTTAGATATTTTTTTGGGTGTCCATACAGGAGCGTTTTTCCAATAGCTAATATTGTCTAACAATATTGATACACCTTTTTCTATACTAGTAGTTGGTCGCCAATTTACATATTTTTTTATTAAAGATATGTTTGCTAATGACCTATCGGGCTCACCAGGTCTTTTTGGAATATTTACTACTTTCCCCCCAATAAGTTTAGCAATTTTATTTACTTTTACTTCTTTGCCTCCAGCGGCATTAAAAATTTTTCCTCTCACACTAGAATGAATTGTTTTTATTAACAAGTCTACTAAATCATCAACAAATAAAAAATCTCTGGTTTGGTTTCCATTTCCCACAATCGTAAGAGGTTTGCCTGAGAGTTTTTGTGCTAAAAAAACTCCGAAGACCGCACCGTAAGTACCGCTGGTTCTAGACTTAGGTCCATAAATATTGAAAAATCTAAGAGAAATTGTGGGCAAATTATAGATTTTGTTATAATGCATTACAAGTTGCTCCCCTTGTAACTTTGTCAAAGCATAAGGATACATTGGTGTTAATTTTTCATTTTCACTTGTGGGGTATTTTTTTGGGAAACCATAGCAACTAGCTGATGCTGCATAAATTAGTTTTTTTATCTTAAATTTTTTTGATGCCTCAAGTACATTTAAAGTTCCTAAAACATTTGATTTAAAATATTTGGCTGGATTTTCAATACTTGGTACAATGTCTGCTAATCCAGCTAAATGGAAAACATATTTCACGTTTTTAAAATATTTTTCAATAGAATTATAATTTGAAATATCACAATTAATTAATTTCAAATTTTTATGTTTAACTAAGTTTGATTTTCTTCCCGTGGAAAAATTATCAAGTACAATTACTTTTTTTCCTTTTTGTATTAAGCTTGATGTTAAATTAGAACCAATAAATCCAGCGCCCCCAGTTATTAAATATAGATTTTTCATAAAAGATTTTTAGGCATAGCTCCGCACTTTGTAAACTTCTATTTTTACAAATTTTTTTCTCATATATTTTTATAATGGGCTCAATATATAATTATCTTTTTTTATTGAAGTTGAAACATTTCCCATTAAAATTTTAATTTTGTTTTTTTGTATATCAATTACTTTAAACATTTTTTGAGTGAATGGCCCAGATGAAAATCTATAAAAAGTATCTTTTTTAATATCAAAAAAGGATTGTGATAAATATCCATCTGAGTCCTCATTTTTTTTACATTTTGCCACAAATTCATTAATTTCATTTTGCGACTTGATATATCCACTAAGAAAATATTTAACCCCTTTAAAATACTGCAGCTCATTTATAAAATTACATTTGCTAAAGTTCTTCGAAAAACAAAATATGTAGTCACCGAGCAAATCAAATTCTTTTCTTACAAGCTTATTATTTCTAAACTTTTGATAGGAGATTTTAGGGCAATATATTTCAAATTCTTTACCAAATCTTTGTTGTAGTTGTTGTGTAAAAAGTCCTATTCTTTTTTTATCGAATTTTAAAACAGTCCACATTATTTTTGATCCTTCAATTCCTTTTTTAATTGATCGTATTCCTGCATTTTTCTTGACATAAAATTGATAGTAAGCTTTGTTCTTTCGGAAATACCTTTAGGAGTTAGAATGTATTGGATGTAAGCAATTTTATTTTTTTTATTTTGAAAATTTTTAATTTTAACAAAACCTTTATCCTTAAGCGCTTTAAGGCAATAATTTAATTTACCTAAACTGAAACCAAGATCTTTGGCCATCTCACGCTGTGAAGATTTTGGCTTTTTATGTATCTGCCTTAGAACTTCAAAATTATCTTCTAAATTATTTTTCATTGTTCAAAAGTTGAACTACTATATGTTCATTTTCTGAACAGTAAACTAAAATGTTCTATTTTTTTGTATATTAACCTATATTATGTGGACGTTTTTTTTTCACAACTACATATTGAGACGAAATAAATCCTCTAATTTAAGACAATATTCTGAAAAAATCACCGCTAATGTCAGGACAAATTGAAATTAATTATCGAACTACAAAATATTTGTTTGAAGTTTTATAGACAATTAAGGTTGTATAAGAAAAAATCAATGTGGATATTAGCGTATTTTTGAAAAATGGAATCCCCATTATATAGGCTTGGATTAAGCCGCTAAAATCTTTTGAATATAAATCACTTAAAAGCCAAAAACCAAAATTAGAAACTAAAAAGAAAATTACAGACCCAAAAAATCCAAATGCAAAAAGATTTTTTAAATTTATTTTTTTACTAAATGGATACAGGCTCGAAGCTACAATTAATAATGATAAATAGACAAAAATCATATTTTCATAAAATCCTATCAGCATATCGGCTAAAAACATTGAGGCCAGTAAAGTAGCGAAACAGAAATATATATTTCTAAAGAAATAACCACTCATAATTGCTACTGCTATTACTGGGGTAAAATTTGGTGGATGTGGTATTAATCTTGAAAAAACTAATATCAATATTAAACTAATCGGAAAGATTTCTTTTCTAAAAATTTTTAATTCTTTTGTCATAATGCATTAATATACTCTTTTAAGACCAAAATATAAAGATCTTCCCATTTGCGAATATTGATGAGATTGTTCATATTGTTCGTCAAATAAATTTATGACGTTAAATGTAAGATCATAATTTTCATATATTCTATAATTACTTGACAGTCCAAAGGTAATATAATCATCAAGCAAAACATCGGTCCAGGAATTGTTTGAATTACCAAAATCTCTAGTTTTATCAACGTATTTAATTAATAGAGAATTTTTTAAACCCGTTAAAGTTTCATGGGTTAAATTTGAGGAAAAGGTATTTCGTGGAACTCTTACTTTTGCATCTTTCATTTCAGAATTGAGCGTACAACCAGCATAACAATTGTTTGAGTCATATGAATCTGTAAAAGTGTAATCAAATTTTATTCCAAGTTTTGTATTTTCAGGTTTCCATTTAAGCCCAAGTTCCAAACCTTTAGCATAATTAACACCGACTGTATTTCCCATTTTCCAGTTATTTCTTGCATCAGAATTCAATGGATTTTTTTGTTCAACATAGAAATAGGCAACATCTAAATTTAAATTTAAATTATTAAAGTAAGTTTCATAACCAAGGTCATAACTATTTGCTCTTTCGGCGTTTAAATCACCTACTACAAGACCACGATAGCCATCTCCAGAATATGTTCCTCCACCCGAAGCATTTGTATTTCCGTTAGCGTAATGCAAATCATACATAGACGGAAATCTAACACCAGAACCCCAGGAAGATCTAATCTTAGAATTATTATTGAGTTTGTAAGCCATTGTTACTCTACCACTTGGTTTTCTACCGGTAGCAGAATGTTCGTCACTTCTTAAACCTAGAGTTCCAAATAGTTTTTCAGTAGGTCTAAATTGATAATCAAAAAATTGAGAGAAAATATGTTCGTCAGCTTCTTTATCAAAAAATATTTGTTTCCAGCCTGTTGCTGAGGGGGCATAATCTCCATCATATCTTGTAGCATCAAACTCTGCGTCTAAACCATAAACTAACCTGTTGTCTAAATCAAAATTGTATGTTCCTGTAAAATTAAAAGCATCTCTATGACCAAAATAATTTTGAAAATTACCTGCTGTTGTTTCGGATGTTTTTCTCTCTATATAAGTTTTGTTATAACTGAATTCATTATTAAATTTCCCTTTGTCATGTAATACTTTTAAAGAGTAGCTGCCCTCAGTATTATCACTAGCATCATTTTCATCAGTCGAGGCTGAGCTTACCGCATCGTATTGAGTGTCAGCTCTTACATATCTTAATGTGTTTTCAATTTTTAAATTATCACTTAATTTATAATCTAAACTTCCATGTAGACCTTTATTCTCGTAGCTATCACTTTCATCATTGTCATTCATTGCTGAGATACCGTTAGTCAAAAAACGATTTAAACCCAAATAGTAAGTTATTTTATCGTTTCCTCCGTCTGCAGAATAATAAATACTGTTCGTATCATTCGATCCAGACTTAACGATTGCATTTGATCTAAATCCAGGTTTTCCTTTTTTTGTAAATATATGAATTGTACCACCAATTGCATTTGGTCCGTAAAGCGAACTTTGATTTCCCTTCAGTACTTCAACTCTATCTATGGACTCTTTCATTATATTTTGAAAATAAAAACTATTGTCTGGAGAGCTAGGATCAGACATTTTTACTCCATCTATATAGACTGTAGAATATCTCTTTTCCAAACCTCTCAATTGAACGCCCATATTCGTCCCATGACCCCCATCCTGAAAAGTATTAGTGCTTCCTGATTCTTGTTCGATGATTGTACCAAGAAAACTTTCATTTGAATTTCTGATTGTTTCTCCGTCTATAACAGTAACTGTGCTTCCAACTGTGCTTAGAGACTGTGGGGTTTTACCAGGTGCAATTACAATCACGGGTATGTCTTTAGAAAATGCTTTATTAAAAAAAAGAATTATAATAATTAAAAAAGAATATAATTTTATTGTCTTTAGCATGCAGCTCTCCTTTTGCTAGTAAACACTTCAACATTCGCCACTGCTAATTTAAATTGCAGAACTAGACTTTTCCTGGCCTTCATTCAACAGCGGACTATATCGGGTGGCGCTAGGACTTTAACCTTTGCAGGAACAGCCAATGAATTTCACACTGATTTCCCACCATGCATTTCGATACATTTTTTTAGTATTAGATTATATTTTATTTGTCAACTAATAGTTCTTTATCTTGCAAGCATATTAAATTTAATTTTAAGTTTTCCCATAACCTAAACTAAATTAGTTGAATAAGTTTTTCTCTAATATGAATATGGTTTTTTATAATATTAAGCTTTCTTTGGCCTGTAAACTCTCGCCTGGTTTTGCACTTAAATTTCTTCCTAGGATTTCAAAAACTGCTTTTTCAAAATATTCTACGTAATCATATCTTTCTAAAAATCTTGATAACGTGATAAAAACTGAAAGTGCTGTCACTGGACGTGGAACAACTTTTGACTTCCATTTTACCATTTTAACGATTCTCTCTTGTTCAGGTCCTGATATTCTCTCCATATCCTCAAATTCTTTAATATCAAAC
>CACITX010000002.1:0-52500 GCA_902589705.1 uncultured Pelagibacteraceae bacterium | reverse complement strand
AATTTGGTTGGCCTTTCACCCCTTACCACAAGTCATCCAAAGACTTTTCAACGTCAACTGGTTCGGTCCTCCGGCAAGTGTTACCCTGCTTTCAACCTGCTCATGGTAAGCTCATTCGTTTTCGGGTCTAATTCATACAACTTACGCCCATTTAAGACTCGCTTTCGCTACGCCTACACCTTACGGCTTAAGCTTGCTGGATAAATTAAGTCACTGACCCATTATACAAAAGGTACGCCGTCACTCTAAAAAGAGCTTCGACTGTTTGTAGGCATACGGTTTCAGGTTCTATTTCACTCCCCTAATAGGGGTTCTTTTCACCTTTCCCTCACGGTACTAGTTCACTATCGGTCACTGAAGAGTATTTAGGCTTAGAGGGTGGTCCCCCTATATTCAAACAAGATTACACGTGTCCCGCTCTACTCAAGAACAATATTAAGCTTTACCCCTACGGGACTATCACCCTCTGTGGTTAGTTTTTCCAAACTATTTAGGTTTTCTTAATATCATTACTGGCCTGTTCCGCGTTCGCTCGCCACTACTAACGGAATCTCAATTGATTTCTTTTCCTCCGGTTACTTAGATGTTTCAGTTCTCCGGGTTAGCTCTTTAAACCTATGAATTCAGTTTAAAGTACCACATAAAGTGGTGGGTTTTCCCATTCGGAAATTTTCGGATCAAAGCCTGCATACAGCTCCCCGAAACTTATCGCAGTATACCACGTCCTTCATCGCCTTTCAGTGCCTAGGCATC
Organism: uncultured Pelagibacteraceae bacterium; assembly: GCA_902589705.1. Taxonomy (GTDB): domain Bacteria; phylum Pseudomonadota; class Alphaproteobacteria; order Pelagibacterales; family Pelagibacteraceae; genus Pelagilacustribacter. Next base: position 51,747 of record CACITX010000002.1, on the reverse strand, counting down.
CGCCATACGCCCTTAAACGCTTGATTTATGCACAGAAAATAATTTTCTGTCTAAATTAAATTTTTAAGAAAATGTTCATCTATTCGAACATTTTTTGATTGTTCATCTATTCGAACAATCGGATATAGATATTGTTTGATTGTTCTATACTGTTTGAACAACCAAAATTGATATTCATTATTTACAATTTAAAAAAACTAAAAGTATCTATGGTGGAGGATAGCGGGATCGAACCGCTGACCTCCTGAATGCAAATCAGGCGCTCTCCCAGCTGAGCTAATCCCCCGTGAGAAATGGTGGGCCGAGGACGACTCGAACGTCCGACCTCACCCTTATCAGGGGTGCGCTCTAACCACCTGAGCTACCGGCCCCTAAGCACTTATGAGACACTTTAATTTACTAAGAAGAGAAATGAGGACGGCCACATTAACTTAATTTTTTGAGACCAAAAGAAATTTTCTGGTCTTCCTTAGAAAGGAGGTAATCCAGCCGCAGGTTCCCCTACGGCTACCTTGTTACGACTTCACCCCAGTTGCTGATCGTACCGTAGTCAAAGGTATAAGCTTTGCCTTAAGGTGTAACCAACTTCCATGGTGTGACGGGCGGTGTGTACAAGACCCGGGAACGTATTCACCGCGGCGCGCTGATCCGCGATTACTAGCAATTCCAGCTTCATGCACTCGAGTTACAGAGTACAATCCGAACTGAGGTACATTTTAGGGATTAGCTAAGAGTCGCCTCTTTGCGTCCCATTGTAAGTACCATTGTAGCACGTGTGTAGCCCAACACATAAGGGCCATGAGGACTTGACGTCATCCCCACCTTCCTCCAGCTTATCACTGGCAGTTCTTTTAAAGTGCCCAACTAAATGGTGGCAACTAAAAGTAGGGGTTGCGCTCGTTGCGGGACTTAACCCAACATCTCACGACACGAGCTGACGACAGCCATGCAGCACCTGTGTTTCGTCCAGCCAAACTGAAAAGACTAATCTCTTAGTCTCGCGACGAACATGTCAAGTGTTGGTAAGGTTCTGCGCGTATCTTCGAATTAAACCACATGCTCCACTGCTTGTGCGGGTCCCCGTCAATTCATTTGAGTTTTAACCTTGCGGTCGTACTCCCCAGGCGGTGTGCTTAATGCTTTCGCTGCGACACTGAAAAATATATTTCCAACGTCTAGCACACATCGTTTACGGCATGGACTACGAGGGTATCTAATCCTCTTCGCTACCCATGCTTTCGCTCCTCAGTGTCAGTAGTGACCCAGTAAGTTGCCTTCGCATTTGGTGTTCTTTCTAATATCTACGAATTTCACCTCTACACTAGAAATTCCACTTACCTCTATCACACTCTAGCTAAAAAGTTTTGATGGCAGTTCCAAGGTTAAGCCTTGGGATTTCACCATCAACTTTTTTAACCACCTACGAGCTCTTTAAGCCCAGTAATTCCGAACTACGCTAGGTCCCTTCGTATTACCGCGGCTGCTGGCACGAAGTTAGCCGGACCTTCTTATTCGGGTACAGTCATTTTCTTCCCCGACGAAAGAGTTTTACAACCCAAGGGCCTTCTTCACTCACGCGGCATCGCTGCATCAGGGTTTCCCCCATTGTGCAAGATTCCCCACTGCTGCCTCCCGTAGGAGTCTGGGCCGTGTCTCAGTCCCAATGTGGCTGGTCTTCCTCTAAGAACAGCTATTGATCGTTGCCTTGGTAAGCTTTTACCTTACCAACTAGCTAATCAAGTGCAGGCTCATCTTTCGGCGTTAAAACTTTCCCCGTAAAGGCTTATTCGGTATTAGCACAAGTTTCCCCGTGTTATTCCAAACCAAAAGGCAGATTCCCACATTATACTCACCCGTTTGCCACTCAGTATTGCTACTGCGTTCGACTTGCATGTGTTAGGCGTGCCGCCAGCGTACGTTCTGAGCCATGATCAAACTCTCAAGTTTAATAACGGCGCACACTAGCTTTAATAACTTTAAGGTAAATTAAAGTTATTTTTCGTTAAAGTGTGTACGACAATTTCTTTATTAACCTAGCCGTCCACACTTCTCTTCTAATAAATTTACAATTTAAAAAAGCTAAAATTTTACAGCGTAAAATTTACACACCTCAAGCTACGTTAAATAATTAATTTCTTAGAGGTGAGCGCTGGTTTTATTACAAATTTGTTATAAGTCAAGGCGTATATTGCTTCAAATAACCAGTAAAATCATGCTTTTTAAGCCTTCTTGCATTGCAAATAAGATTTTATTTTTATAAAAGACAACTATGACGTTAGTCCAAAAAATCAGCAATTTTATAAAAAAGAAACACGTCTTATTCTCAATAAATGGTCCAAAAACTCATAGGATAAAAAACTTTAATCCTGCTATCCTTATTTTATTTGTAGTAATTTTTTCTTCGGTTTTTTTTGTTTCATCTAATTTCATTGATAAAAAAAATAAAGAAAATACAAATAATCTAAAAGAAATTACTGAAAACAATGAATTTTCAAATTTAGCACATTTCTTTATCTCGAAAATTAACAGCCCATACGAAGAGATAGAATACGTAATTAAAAATAATGATACTGTAGAAAAAATTTTAAAAAAATACAAAATAAGAGATATAGATATTAGAAATATTTCTTTTGAGCTTAAAGAAAAAAAACTAGCCAATATTTACTCAGGAAGAAAGCTTTCAATAGTTTTGAAAAAACTAGAAGATGGATCTAAAACGATCGTTAATTTTTTATATCCAATAAATAACACTACTAGTGTAGAAGTTAGAAAAGTCCAGGATAACTTCATTGTTAAAGAAAATATTTTACAACTATATAAAAAAGAAGTTGTAGTTAAGAAAGTAATATCAAATAATTTATACAGTTCGGCAGTTTCTTCAGGTGTTGAGCCTAACATAATTGTAGAATTTGCTAGGATCTTTGGATTCGAAGTAGACTTTCAGAGAGATATAAGAAAAGGAGACTGGTTTGAAATTCTTTATGAAAAATTCGAAGATGATAACAATAAAATTAGAGATACTGGAAAAATAATTTATGCATCAATGTATGTAAATGGAGAAGAGATAAATTTATATAATTTTAATTATAAAAATGTGGAAGATTATTACGATATAAAAGGTAAAAGTATTACAAAATCTTTAATGAAAACACCAATCAATGGAGCTCGCTTATCTTCTTCGTTTGGAATGAGAAAACATCCAATTCTTGGTTATAATAAAATGCACAGAGGAACAGACTTTGCTGCACCAAGCGGGACTCCAATAATGGCATCAGGCTCCGGAACAGTTACAAGAGCCAGATGGTGCGGTGGAGGTGGTAACTGTGTAAAAATTAAACACAACTCAACCTATGAAACTATTTATGCTCACATGAAAGCATTTGCTAAAGGTATTAAAGAGGGAAGAAAAGTTAAGCAAGGGCAAATAATTGGTTATGTTGGATCAACGGGGTTATCAACCGGCCCTCATTTGCATTATGAAGTTATAGTCAATGGAAAAAAAGTTAATTCTCAAAAATTAAAATTACCATCTGGTAAAACTCTTAAAGGTGATGAGCGAAAACAATTTGAATTAGATAGAATTAAGATAGATTTAAAATTAGCAGAACTTAGATAACGAAAGTTTAGCTAGTAGTTTGTTGAACTTCTGGTTTTTGATTTTCTTCTTTTGATATAGTTTTTTCTTCCTGAATAGATTTTTCAGTCGAACTCTCTCTCCTTTCATTCAGTTCATTATATCTTCTTAGGTAGTGGTCAGCGTGCTGTAAATAATTTTGAGCTAAAACTGGATCACCATTACTTTGAGCGTCTTTTGCTAGTTGGTTGTATTTCTGCATTGTCTTTTCTACATTATGAATATTATTCATAGATCCATTTCTATTAAAATTCATATTGCCGTTATTATTTAAGCTATTTGTATTGTTTGAGTTTAACGAAACACTCCTTCTTCTGAAGTTGTTCTTTTGGATTCTTGGTCTAAAATTTCTTCTTCTATTGTTATTCATTTACCTACGCTCTGCAAACACGCACCTTACATTGTTTCTATAATCTTTAATAACCCATTTAATTCTAAATTTGTTATCTAATAATAATTTTGAAACTTTATTTATTTGCTCATTACCAATTTCTAAGGCGAGCGTTCCATTAATCTTTAAGATTTCTTTGGATTTGTAAATAACTTTTTTAATAAGGTCAAGCCCATCATTACCTCCGTCTAAGGCCATTCTAGGTTCATACTTTTTAATATCATCACTTAAATTTTTAATTTTAATTCGATTTATATACGGTGGATTAGAAACAATTAAATCAAAATGCTTGCCGTAGAGATCTTTAAAAGGCTTATTTAAAAACTTAATTCTATCAGATAATTTAAATTTATAAGCATTTTTCTTTGCCACCATAATTGCTTTACTAGAAATATCTACTGCTGTACCTGTAGAATTTTTTAACTCGCTTAATAAACTTAGAATTATACATCCTGTACCAGTCCCGATATCTAAGATAGTTATTCTTTTTTTTTTAAAAAAAGTAACTATTTTTTCCACTAAAAGCTCAGTTTCAGGTCTTGGAATTAGCGTGTCTTTATTCACAAAAAATTTTTTGCTCCAGAACTCTTTTTCTCCGAGTAAATAAGCAATTGGTTCTCTCTTTGATCTTCTGATTAAATATTTGTTAAAATCTGTTAAGGCTCTTTTGTTTATATTCTGCTCTAAATTTATCAATATTTCTTCTCTTGATTTATTTAAGCTTTTAGAAAGAAGTAACTCTGAGTCAAGGATATATGTATGAACATTTTTTTCTTTAAGTAATTTTGATCCTGATTTAATTGCTTCTAAAACTTTCATGAGTTTAAATTTTCAAGTTTTAAATTTTGCTCTTTTAATCGAAGTTCTTGATTCATTTCTTCGTGTATATCTCCACTTAAAAATTCATCTAATTTATGTAATGTTAAATTAATTCTATGATCAGTAACGCGTCCTTGTGGAAAATTATAAGTTCTTATTCTCTCTGATCTATCTCCTGATCCAATTTGACTTCTTCTATTACTTGATCTTTCCTGATCTTTTTTTCTTTTCTCTGCCTCATAAACTCTTGATCTTAAAATCTTAAGGGCTTTAGCTTTATTTTTATGCTGAGATTTTTCATCTTGTTGGCTTACGACTACACCACTTGGAATGTGCGTTATTCTAACAGCGCTATCTGTTGTATTAACTGATTGACCGCCTGGTCCACCAGCTCTAAAAACATCTATTCTTAAATCTGAGTCTTTGATTTCTACATCGACCTCTTCCGCTTCTGGTAATACTGCAACAGTGGCTGCTGAAGTATGTACTCTTCCTTGAGTTTCTGTCTCAGGTATTCTTTGCACTCTGTGTACACCAGACTCGTATTTCAGATATGAATAAATATCATTACCATTAACAGAAAAAATCACTTCTTTAAATCCCCCTGCTTCACTTTTAGAAATATTGATAATTTCTAAATTCCATTTTTTTTTAGAACAAACTTTTTCATACATTTTAAATAAATCTGCACAAAAAAGTGAGGCTTCCAATCCTCCAGTTCCAGCTCTAATTTCCACGATCGCATTTTTATCATCATCCTCATCTTTTGGGAGTAAAAAGATTTTTAGTTCATTCTCCCACTTTTCTTTATTTTTGAATAATTCACTAAGATCTTTCTCAGCTAACTCAACCATTTCAGGATCATTAGATTTATCTTTAACTATATTTTCTAAATCTTTTTTCTCATTCTCAAATTTAACAAATGACTTGGCTGTATCAATGATGCTACCGAGATTTGAATATTCTTTTGATTTTTTTGCAAATAACTTTGGGTCAATATTACCAGCGGAAAGCTCTTTTTCCAAACTAAGATGTTTATTAATAATATCCTTTACTTTGTTAATAGGTACCATAATTAATTTAGTCTTTTGTTTTTTCTTCGACCATTTTTACAATTTTTTCAATGATTTCAGAACTTGGAACCTTTGAGTGTGGTACACCCGAGAGGTATAAAAGATTACTATCTTGACCTCCGCCAGTAAGACCTATTTCAGTTTGAGCAGCTTCTCCTGGTCCATTAACAACGCAACCAATGATTGACAAACTAATAGGTTTTTTAATGTGGGATAATTTTTCTTCTAGTATTTTTACGGTTTCAATTACTGGAAAAGCCTGTCTAGCACATGATGGGCATGAAATAATATTTACTCCTCTTGATCGAATCCCTAATGATTTAAGAATTTCAAATCCAGCTTTCACTTCATCAATAGGATCTGATGACAGAGAAACTCTAATTGTATCTCCAATTCCATCCATTAACAATTGACCAATTCCAATTGATGATTTTATACTTCCTGTAAGTAAACCACCAGCTTCGGTAACTCCTAGATGTAAAGGGTAACTACAAATATCCGATAATTTTTTATAAGCTTTTACTGTTAAAAAAATATCTGAAGATTTAACGCTAATTTTAAAATTAAAGAAATCATTATCCTCTAAAAGTTTAATATTGTGTTGGGCACTTTCTACTAATGCTTCGGGACAAGGTTCTTTATATTTTTCTAACAAATTTTTTTCAAGAGATCCTGCATTAACACCTATTCTTATAGAACAATTATTATTTTTAGCAGCTTTTATCACCTCTAAAATTCTATGTTTTTCTCCTATATTCCCTGGATTAATCCTTAAGCAGCTTGCTCCCATTTCTGCTGCTTCTATCGCTCTTTTATAGTGAAAATGGATATCAGCAACTATTGGTACTGAGGTCTCTTTGATAATTTCTTTTAAAGCTCTTGTGGACTCTTCATCTGGGCAAGAAACTCTAACGATATCCGCGCCCGCATCCTCTAATGAATGAATTTGATTAATAGTTCCTTTGATATCAGTGGTAAGTGTATTTGTCATTGATTGGACACTTATTGGTGCATTACCACCAACTTTAATATCTCCAACCTTAATTTCTTTTGTAATTTTTCTTTTAATTACTCTGTGGGGTCTAACTTCCATTAATCTAAATCAAATATTGTATGTAATTTTTTTACTGCATTTAAAGTGTTATCTTCCTCTATTATAACCGATAATTTAATTTCAGAGGTAGAAATAGCTAAAATATTAATTCCCTCATCAGAAAGACCTCTGAACATTTTATATGTAACGCCTGGTGTAGAAACCATTCCTGCTCCCACAATAGAAACTTTAGAGACTTTATCGTTATGAATAATAGATTTATATTTTATTTCACTATTGCTTTTTAAAATCTCTTTAGTTTTACTAATATCCTCTCTTTTAACAGTAAATGTAACATCTGTAGTTTTTTGATCTGATGAAATGTTCTGGATTACCATATCAACATTGATTTGCGCTTTACTTAAAGGTTCAAAAATATTAGCGGCAACTCCTGGTCTGTCCTCTACACCAATGAGAGTAATTTTTGCATCATCTTTTGAGTAAGCTACGCCTGTAACACTTTTTGTGTAATCAATATTTTCTTGGTTAAAAATTTTTGTACCCTTTCTTTCAGTAAAAGTTGATTTAACTTCTAGAGGAATATCGTACATCATCGCTGTTTGAACAGCAGATGATTGCATTACTTTTGCTCCCAGAGATGACAATTCCAACATTTCGTCATAAGAAATTTTATCAATTTTTTTTGCTACTGGAATTTTATTAGGGTCTGTAGAGTACACTCCATCTACATCAGTATATATCTCGCAAGTGTCCGCGTTTAATAATTTTGCTACAGCTACAGCTGTTGCGTCTGAGCCTCCTCTTCCTATTGTTGTAATATCTGCACCTTTTGAAATGCCCTGAAAACCTGGAATAATCACAACCCCTTTTTGATTCAAATACTCATTTATTTTTTCAATATTCATATTAGTTATTCTCGCGTTAGAATGCTCTCCTTCTGTTAAAATTGGTATCTGCCAATTCAATAATGATTTAGCTTTAATATTTAATTTTATTAAGGCGCCAGCGAGAAGTGCGCTTGTCACTTGCTCTCCTGAAGATAAAAGAACATCTAGTTCTCTTTTGTTGAATTTATCAGAAATTTCTTTTGAAAGTTTTATAAGTTCATTAGTTTTTCCTGCCATTGCTGAAACAATCACAACTACATTATTTCCAGCTAAATGTTCTTTTTCTACAATACTGGCAACATGTTGTATTCTTTCAATAGTTCCAACAGATGTTCCACCAAACTTTAGTACTTTTTTTGTCATTTAAGAATGTAATATAATAAAATATAGATATTAATATTAATTTTAATAATTTAAAAATGAGTACTACTATAAATAAAGAGGAAATTCAAAAGTTTTCAAAATTATCTGAAGAATGGTGGGATGTTAATGGAAAGTTTAAACCTCTTCACATGTTTAATCCTATTAGAATTGAATACATAGCAGAAAATATAAAAAAACACTTCAAGATAAAAAAAGATAAAACAAATTCTCTAGAGGGTCTAAAAATTTTAGATATCGGATGCGGTGGGGGATTGATAAGTGAACCTATGACAAGGCTGGGAGCAAAAGTTACAGGAATTGATGCCTCTGAAAAAAACATCAATATTGCAAAAATGCATTCTACGAAAAGTGGTTTAGAAATAAATTATGTCAATACTTCACCGGAAAAATTAGAAGATTTTGAAACTTATGATGTAATTTTAAATCTAGAGATTGTTGAACATGTTGATAATGTTGATCTATATATTAAATCTTGCCAAAAATTATTAAAAAAAAATGGATTAATGTTTACCGCTACATTAAATAGATCTTTAACTTCATACATTAAGGCAATTATTGGTGCTGAATATGTTTTAAGATGGCTTCCTATTGGCACCCATGATTGGAATAAGTTTTTAAAACCTGAAGAATTAGAAAATTATTTAACCAAAGAAAAACTCATTACACAAGATATTAGCGGATTAAAATTTAATCCATTTACTAAGAGATGGAAAAAATCATCAGACTTATCTGTAAACTATATTATTTGTAGCTTGAAAAATTAGTTGTCTTTATTAATCCAAGGAATTGATAATAAATCTATTCCTTCCTCAGATAGTTCCTTCCTTTCCTCAGAAGTTGTTATTCCATAAATTCCTTTTTTATTTTTTTTGTCATAATAAATTTCTCTTACTTTTTTGCTAAAGTCCTTCCCAACATAATCAAAGTTTTTTTCTATAAATTTTCTTAATTTAAGCAGTTTATTCTGATGATTCTTTAAATCTTTTCTCATAATATCAGATTCCTCATTTTTACTTTTTGTATTTGATACCATTGGAGACATTATAGATTTATCTATATTTTTTGATGAACAATAAATACATTCCAATAATCTTTTTTTCTTCAATTTTTCAAATTCCTTTGAGCTTGAAAACCAACTTTCAAACTCATGATCCTTATGGCATTTTAAATTATATTTAATCATCTAATTTCTATAATCAGCATTAATGTCTATATAGTCGTGTGTGAAGTCACATGTGTAACATGTAAAACTATCATTACCAAGTTTAAGATTTACTTCGATAATGATCGAACCCCATTGCATATATTCTTTTAATTTTTTTTCATCATAGCTCTCAGAAATTCTCCCATTTTCTGCAACAACAAAATTTCCGATTTTAATTTTTAATTTTTTTTGATCTACCAATTCTCCTGACTTGCCAATCCCCATAGCGATTCTTCCCCAATTAGGGTCTTCTCCAGCAACAGCGGTCTTGAATAAAGGGGAGTTAGCAATTGAAAAAGCAATATTTTTTGCACTCCCTAAAGATTTAGCATTAATTACATTTACTGTTACAAATTTTTTAGCTCCCTCACCATCAACAACTATTTGCTTAGCAAGATTTAAACACAAATTTTTTAGTGCAATTTCAAATTTCTGAACTGCGTTATCATTCAAAGAAATATTTGATCCCAATTTAACCGCCTTTGTAGAAAAAATAGTAACCATATCATTTGTTGATTGATCACTGTCTACTGTTATCGCATTAAAAGAATTAGCAACTGCTCTCTTTAATAATGTTTTTAATAAATTTGAATTAATATCAGCATTAGTGAATATGAATGAGAGCATAGTAGCTAAATTTGGGGCAATCATTCCAGATCCTTTTGCAATTGCAGAAATTTTAATTAATTCATCTCCAATTATTATTTCCTCATAAGCTACTTTAGGCTTTGTGTCAGTTGTCATAATTGCTGAAGCCATTTTAATCCAATACATTTTATTATGTTCTGTTCTTAATTTGTCTACTAAATCAGAAAGTCTATCTTTGATTTGTTCAACTGGAAACTCCTCCCCGATTACTCCTGTAGAAGCAAAAATAAGATCTTTTATTTTTACTGTTTCGCTTGTTCCTTTCTGATTTTTAGACTCTTTGATTGTCAATAACCTAGATAAATTTTTTGCTAACGTATCAATACTCTCTTTTCCTTGTTTGCCAGTAAATGTGTTAGCATTTTTTGTGTTTACCAATAGACCTTTAATTATTTTTTTATGAGAATTATTATTCCAAGGTATAAATTCTGCAGTGATGCTATTTGATGTAGTCAATGTTGCATAATTAGCCCCTTTTGAAAAATAAAATAACGCTAAATCATCTCTTCCATCATTATACAAATCTGCTGATATAGAGGCCATTTCTAAACCTTCGATTTGTTTAAGGTTCTGAAACTCACCCATTTTTGATAGTTTTGTTTTATCGCTTAAGAAATTTTTAATATTTATTGTCATTATTACAGTTTAATTTAATCAAATAATACATATATAGATGTAAAATGAATTTGTTTACAAGAACTTTTAGTAAAATATTTAAAAGCTCTAATCAACAAGAATTAGATAAAATCAAAAATATTATTGAGGCCATTAATCGTAAAGAAAACGAGATCAGGTCTTTAACTGAGGCAGATTTTAAAGAAAAAACTTTTAATTATAAAAAAAAAGCTCAGGATGGTTACTTAAATATTAATGAGATTATTCCGGAAACATTTGCTTTGGTTAGAGAAGCTGCTAAGAGAACCTTAGGCGAGAGACACTATGACGTTCAGCTTGCTGGGGGGTTAATACTTCATCAAGGAAAAATAGCTGAAATGAAAACTGGTGAGGGTAAAACTCTTGTCTCAACTTTGCCCGCTTATTTAAATTCATTGACAGGAAAAGGAGTTCATATTGTAACAGTAAATGATTACCTTGCAAAAAGAGATTCTGAGTGGATGGGTAAAGTTTTCAATTATTTAGGTGTCACCACGGGGTGTATAACAAATGATATTGATGATGTGAAAAGGAAGAAAAACTACTCTAATGATATAACCTATGCAACCAACAATGAACTAGGGTTTGATTATTTAAGAGATAATATGAAGTATGATCTTAATGAAATGGTTCAGAGAGATCATAATTTTTGCATTGTTGATGAAGTAGACAGTATTCTGATTGATGAGTCTAGAACACCTTTAATAATTTCAGGAAAGCTTGAAGACAAAACAACATTATATGAAACATCGAATAATTTTATACAATACTTAGAAAAAAAAGATTATGAGTTAGATGAAAAAAATAAAAACGTAATTCTAACAGATTTAGGAATTGATAAAATTGAAAAACTTGCAATTCAAAAAAGAATACTAAAAAATACTAACTTTTATGATCCAGCTAATCTAGATTTGGTGCATCATATTAATCAAGCGCTTAAAGCAAATTTAATTTTTAAGAAAGATACAGACTACATTGTGAAAGATGGCAAAGTTCAAATCATTGATGAATTTACTGGAAGGGTGTTAGATGGTAGAAGGTTTTCAGATGGACTTCATCAAGCGATTGAGTCAAAAGAAAATGTTCAAATTCAAGAAGAAAATCAAACATTAGCTTCAATTACTTACCAAAACTATTTTAGGCTTTATAAAAAATTAGCTGGTATGACTGGAACTGCAATGACAGAGTCGGAGGAGTTTTTTGACATTTATAAATTAAATGTGGTTTCAATCCCTACAAATAAAGAGACGATGAGAAAAGATTTCAACGATCAAATTTATCGTACTGAAAAAGAAAAATATCATGCAATTTCAAATAAGATAATTGAATGTAATAACAAAGGTCAACCGGTGTTAGTTGGAACAACAAGTATTGAAAAATCAGAAAAAATTTCAAGTTATTTAAACAGTAAAAAAATTAAACATAATGTTCTTAATGCAAAGCACCACGAACAAGAGGCACAAATAATTGCAGAAGCAGGAAAAATTGGAGCTGTGACAATAGCTACTAATATGGCAGGTCGGGGCACAGACATAAAACTTGGAGGGAACAAAGATTTTATTCTAGATGGAAAAAAACAAAATATTGAAGAGATCAGAGTTAATGAAAAAAAAGTCAAAGAGCTTGGTGGATTATTTATAATAGGAACAGAGCGTCATGAAAGTAGAAGAATTGATAATCAGTTACGAGGAAGATCTGGAAGACAAGGAGATCCTGGCAGTACAATTTTTTTTATAAGTCTTCAAGATGAACTAATGAGAATTTTTGGAGGAGACTCAATTGATGGAATGCTTAAAAAACTAGGTCTCAAAGAAAATGAGTCTATTGACCACCCTTGGATTAACAAAGCTATGGAAAGAGCCCAAAAAAAAGTTGAGAGCAGAAATTTTGATATAAGAAAAACTTTAATTAAATTCGATGATGTAATGAATGATCAAAGGCAAGTAATATTTTCTCAGAGATTAAAAATACTTAAAGAAGATAGTATTGAGATAATTTTGAACGATTTTTTTGATGAAATTTTAGGAAATTTAAATTCAGCTAGATTAAATTTTCAAAAATCTGGAGATGAGAAAAATTACATTTCTGAAATAAAAAATATAACCGGAAATTCAATTATTGATAGGGATTTAATAAATTATGGCAAATTAAAAGAAAATGAATTTAATAACAAAATCAAAATTATCTACTCTGATAAGAAAAATTCAAGAATTAAGATTTTAGGTAAAGATCAAAATGATATTTTAGAAAAAAAAATATTTTTGCAAATTATTGATTTTTCTTGGAGATCACATCTACAATATCTCGAACAACTAAGACAAGTTATTGGCCTTAGACAATATGGTCAAAAAGATCCTTTATCTGAGTTTAAAAAAGAAGCTTTTGTATTATTTGAGGGATTATTGTCAAAAATAAAAAATGATTTAATTAAATTTCTCTTAAATCTAAATATTGTAGTTTCTTCAGAAGAAAAAATAAAAGAAAAAGAGGAGGTTTTAGAGAGTAATTCTGATAAAAAAGTTGGAAGAAATGAAAAATGCCCATGTGGATCTGGAAAAAAATTCAAACACTGTCACGGAAATATTTAAAATTAAATTTTTTTAAAAGCATTTAAAGCTTTTAATCTTGCTTCCTCATGTTTAACAATAGGATATGGATAATCTCTTCCTAATTTAAATTTCTCATCATTTAATTCCCAAGGTTTATGAATAAATTTTTTTGATAAATTTTTTAATTCAGGTACCCATTTTTTAACGTAATCACCTTCTTTATCAAATTTCTCTCCCTGAAGAATTGGATTAAATATTCTAAAGTATGGTGCAGCGTCTGCGCCGCAGCCTGCAACCCACTGCCATCCTGCAACATTACTGGCTGGACTGTAATCTAACAGGCAGTTTCTGAAATATTTTTCACCTTCTTTCCAATTAATTAATAAGTGTTTCACTAAAAATGATCCAACTATCATTCTAACTCTATTGTGCATCCAGCCAGTAGAATTAAGTTCTCTCATCCCTGCATCAACTATTGGATATCCAGTTAGTCCTTTTTTCCATGCATTTAAAAATTTAGAATTTTTTTGCCATGGAAATTTATCAAATTTTTTGGAGTAATTATTTTTTAACATGTGTGGAAAATGATTTATTAACGAATGATTAAATTCACGCCACCCAATTTCTGTTAGAAACTTTGAGGTTCCAATTGTTTTTGACTTTTTTTTAATACATTCATCCCATATTGTTTCAACATGAATTTGGCCAAATTTTATAAATGGAGATAATTTAGATGTGCCTGCTATATTTGGAAAGTTCCGCCCTTCAGAATAATTCATTATTCTCTCTTTAATAAAATTTTGTAATTCTTTTGATGCAAATTTTTCATCTGGGTTCCAAATTTTTTCAAAATTTTTAAACCAATTTTTCTTAGGCAATATCTTCTCAGCATTAATACAATTATTAAAATAATTTGTTTTATTTTTACAATTCTTAATTGCTCTATCTTTTGGTGGTATCTTTTCAGAGAAGAATTTTTCTGCTGCTCTCCAAAATGGAGTGAACACCTTGAACGGAGTTCCATCACCTTTTTTTACTTCATTTATTTCATTAAGAGCATTTCCTTTAAATATTTTGTGATGAATATTTTTCTTTTTAAAAATGTTTAATAAATATTCATCAAATTTTAAATAATCTGGCTCATAAACCTTATTCCAATAAATTGCGAAGTCTTTTTTTTTAATAAGAAAATCAAAGAAAGATCTAAATGAATTAGTTTCAACTATTTCAAGAGAAATGCTTAATTCATTTAGTTTTTTTTTAAAATTTGATAGCGATCTACTTAACCACCATTTTTGAGCTTCTTGGTATTTGTATGTATCTTTTTTATAAAGATAAAAAACAACCACTTGATCATGTTTGGTAGTGGCCTCAATTAACCCATGATTTTTTTCAAATCGAAAGTCATCTCTTAACCAAAATAATCCTATTTTTTTATCCATTCTAAAATAATTATCAGATTAATTTTTGTTTTTCGATGTGTAAAAGTTGTGGGTGGTGGCCTTGGTAAGAATCGCACTTACGACACATACCTTTTCAGGGTACTGCTCTACTACTGAGCTACAAGGCCTAAAATCTAAAAGTAATTCTACCTTTAGTTAAATCGTATGGTGTCATTTCAACCATTACATTGTCTCCGGCTAAAACTCTAATTCTATTTTTTCTTAGTTTCCCAGCTGTATGAGCTAAGATTTCATGATTATTTTCTAATTTAACTCTAAACATAGCATTAGGTAAAAGTTCTGTTACTTTTCCTTTAAATTCTAAAGTTTCTTGTTTCGCCAATTATTTACCCTTTTTTAATCTTATTTTTACAGAGTTAGCATGACCATCCAAATTCTCATACTTTGCTAAATTTATAACCGATGCGCCTAATCTTTCAATACCTGATTTGGTTATTTTTATTAATGAATGCCTTTTTAAAAAATCATTAACAGACAAGCCTGAAGAAAATCGTGCTGAACCAGAGGTAGGTAAAACGTGGTTAGGTCCTGCCAAATAATCGCCAATAGCCTCGGGTGAAAATTTTCCAATAAATATTGAACCTGCGTTCTTTACATCTTTAATTAATCTATTATTAAATGAAGTACATAATTCTAGATGTTCTGGTGCTATTGTATTAATTATTTCCGAAATTTTATCTCTTTTATTAGTGTATATTGCTAATCCAAATTTTTTTAAGCTTTGCATAGCAATTTTTTTTTTAGGTAAATTAACTAATTGTTGTTTTAAATTTTTATTAACTAAGCTTATTAATTTTTTATTATCTGTAATTAAAATTGATTGAGCATAAATATCATGTTCGGCTTGAGCAATTAAATCTGCAGCTATTAATTTTGGATCAGAATATTTATCACCAACAATACTCACTTCTGAGGGTCCTGCCACCATATCAATACCTACATCTCCAAATACCTCTTTTTTAGCAAATGCTACAAAAGCATTTCCAGGTCCAACTATTTTATCGACTTTCTGAAAGTTTTTTGTACCGTATGTTAAAGCAGCAATTGAATGAGCTCCTCCAGTTTTATAAATTTTTTTTACTCCACATTTTTTAGCTGCATAAACTACCGCTGGATTAATTTTTGAGTCTAAAGATGGTGTTGTTAAATATATGTTTTTTACACCTGCTACTATAGCTGGAATACAATTCATCAAAACAGTACTTGGATAGCTTGCTATGCCACCTGGTACATAAACTCCAACTTTATCTATTGATGAGTATTTATAAGAAAGTTCATTATTATACTTATCCTTAAACTTAAAGTTTGAAAACTTTTGTTTTGAGTGAAATTTTTTAATTCTATTATAGGCTAAATCTATAGCTTTTTTTATTTTTAAATCTGTTTTTTTAGCAACTTGATTAATTTCTTTATTTGAAAAAAAAACTTTATTAGATTTAGTTTTTATATTTGAAAATTTTTTTTCATATTTTAATACAGCTTTATCCCCGTTTCTTTTTACATCTTGAATTATCTTGTAAACCGAAGAAGCTATATTTTTTTGATTAAGTTTTCGTTTATTTAAAAAAACCTCTAGTATTTTAGAAGCTCCATTTTTGTTATAATTAAAAGTTTTGAGCATTATATCACTTGGTGTTTTGGTTTGTTTTTAGTATCCCAAGCCTCTCCTTGATCGTCTAAAGTCACTTCAATGACTTCTGCGATAATACTAATGATCGAGTCTCCAGCAAAAGTTATTTTCATTTCATAGTTATTATCAGGCATCTTAATAGTTTCAATAGCTAGAAAGTCCAAGAAATTATCTTTTTTTTTCTGATTAATATTTTTTGAGAATACTTTTAAGACATTATCAAATTTCAAAACCGTTCTAATTCTCTTATTTTTTCTAAAAACTCCTTTTTCTACATCTTCCCACATGAAACGATTTAATTGCATAAGAAAAATCTTATTTTTTTTTAAATTAGCAATATCTGCAACACTCAAAATTGAGTCTTGAAGGTGAGCTGAAACAACTTTTATATCTTCTTCAGTTTTTGCTATTAATTTTAAATTTTTAACCACCATTAGACCCTTCTAATTTCTGCTTTACAACTTTTTAATTTTTTTTCTAAAAACTCATAGCCTCGATCAAGATGATAAATTCTATTTATTATTGTTCTATTTTCAGCAACTAATCCTGCTAAAACTAAACTTACTGAAGCTCTCAAATCAGTTGCCATTACTTCTGCTCCTGTTAACCTTGTTGGACCATTAATAATTGCAATTTTATTATTTATTTCAATTTTTGCACCCATTCTATTTAATTCTGGAACATGCATAAATCTATTTTCAAATATATCCTCTTTTATTTTAGAAGTGCCCTCTGCTTGTGTTAAAAGAACCATTAGTTGAGCTTGAAGATCAGTGGGAAAACCGGGATAAGGTTTTGTTGATATATTAATCTTTTTCAAATTTTTACTATTAAGAATTGTTATTGAAGATTTATTTTTTTTAATTTTGATACCTATCTTTTTAAGTATATTTATTTCTGTTTTTATTATTTCTGGATTAATTCTATCTATAGTAATCCTTTTACCAACTAAAGCGCTCGCAATTAAATAAGTTCCAGCTTCTATTCTATCAAACATTACTTCATGATTAGCCTTAAGTCTTTTATTGACACTCTCATTAATGATTATAGTTCTTCCGGATAATTTAATATTGGCTCCTAATTTTATTAAAAATGAAATTAAATCTTTAATTTCAGGCTCAATCGCACAATTTTTTAAAATTGTTTTTCCTTTTGCATTAAATGCAGCCAATAAAGCGTTTTCGGTTGCTCCAACTGAAATAGAAGGAAATTTTATTATTGAGCCTTTCAATCCTTTTTTGGCTTCAGCTATTATATATCCATTCTTAATTCTAATTTTTGCACCCATTTTTTTTAATGCAAATAAATGTAGATCAACTGGTCTGGTGCCTATGGCACAACCACCAGGAAGAGAAACTTTTGCTTTTTTATATTTTGTTAATAATGAGCCAAGAACTAATACTCCAGCTCTCATTGTCTTAACAAGCTTGTATGGAGCTAACGTGTTAATTTTTTTACCATTATTTAAAATTTTAAAAGTATTCTGTTTTTTTAATATTTTAACCTTAAGTCCAATAAACTCTAAAAGCTCAATCATTGTAAAAATATCTTTCACTAACGGAACGTTTTGAAGTTTAATATTATTACTTAATATGCATGCCGCTAAAATTGGTAATGTTGCGTTTTTAGAGCCAGATATCAAAATTTTTCCACTTAGATTCCTCTTACCTTTAATTATGAGTTTTTGCATTTAAGAATTTAAACTTTAGGTAACGTAACACCTTTTTGCTTCATGTATTTGCCTTTCCTTTTGGCATAAGTAACACTAGGTTTTTCATTACCTTTAAGAAAGACGAATTGAGCAACTCCTTCATTTGCATAAATTTTTGCCGGCAAAGGAGTGGTATTCGAAAACTCTAATGTAACATGTCCTTCCCAACCGGGTTCCAAAGGTGTTACATTAACAATAATTCCACATCTCGCGTAAGTTGATTTACCTAGACAGACAACCAGAACATCATCAGGAATTTTAAAATATTCCATGGTTCGAGCTAAAGCAAAAGAGTTAGGCGGAATAATACATTCTTTGCCAACCTTTGTGACAAAACTCTCTTTTTTAAAAACTTTAGGATCTACAATACCTGAGTTTACGTTTGTAAATATTTTAAACTCGTTAGAAACCCTCGCATCGTATCCATATGAGGATAGACCAAATGAAATTTTCCCTTTTCTTACTTGTTTGCTTACAAAAGGCTTTATCATGCCTTTTTTCGAAGCTGCATTTTTTATCCATTTATCCGAAAGAACTGTCATTTTTTTTTGTTTACTTTTTTAATCTTTCTTCTTTTTTTTAAATTTTTTTTTAAAGCAACTTCCCTGCTCTTAAAAAGAGAATCTTTTTTTTCAAAAGATTTCATTAAATTACTATTTATTGTCTGGGTTAGTTAAGTCCTCGAGCGTTATGGGTTTATCAATATCATGCATCGGTTTTTCTTCGGACACTTTAGAGGCATTGTTAGCTCTTTTTGCTCTTCTTTGCTCTATTCGCGCTTTTCTCTTAGCCTCTTTTTTCATAGCCTTGTCGCCTCGAGTAGATTTGTAATCGTAATGAATTCCCATAACAAGTATCCCTTCATCAATTCTTAAATTTACTTCTTGAACCTGTTTTTTGCAAGCTTCTAGATTGAAACTTCTGTATAATTATCAATAATACAGACAAAATTACGGCAACTAAAACATCTTGAAGTGGAGAGGCATTAGGAAACCCATAATTCCATAAAATTACTAAAAAAAGCCATATCAGCCAATTAATTTTTTGCTTCATCTATATTACAACCTTGTTCTGTACATTTTTTACCAGAATTTATATTATTAAAATAATCTAATGCTCTTACAGCTGTCATCATATAATTTTTGTAAATATTTAAATATCCATTTAAACTATCTGATAATATCTTAGCTTCTTTCATCTTTCCTAGTCTGACTAAATTTATAAGCATCATTGCATTTCCATTTGGAATAGTATTGTCGCCAATATCAATTGGATTAAAAAAAATATCATTATTATCTTTTTGATTTTTTTGGAATATATTCTTTTCTTTGACATAAAATTTTAAGAATGTTTCATTACATAAATTTTTTGCATAATCTTTATATTTAAAATTCATAGTTTTATCTGAGAGGTCATTCAACGCATTAATTAAAAAAGCATAATCCTCTAAAAAAACGATTCCTTGAGAGTACGAATGTTGAATATTTTTTTTCAAATATTTTTCTTCAATAAGAGAGAAAAAACTTTCCGCTAGGTTTAAGTAATTTTTTTCAGGTAATATTTCGTTTGCTGCAATTAAAGAACTGATCCATAAACAATTTAAGTCAAGCTGAGATTTATCATCAAAAAAAGGTTTTTTTCTTTTTTTTCTTATCTCTAAAAGTTTTTCTATTATAGCCTTAGGTGGCTTGCTTTTTTCCACTAAAATGTTCTTATTTTCCCAATTTCCTGATGCACTTATTTCAAAATACTCATTAATTTTATCTATATTTTTAATTTCTTCATATTTGAAAACATAGTATTTACCTTCTTCACCTTCGCTATCAGCATCGTAAGCAGAACCTAATAATTTATCTTTATTTAAAAATTCTGATCTTAAAAACTCTATTGTTTGCTCTAATTTGTCTTTAAAATAATTTTCATTATTTATTTTACAGTACTTAGCTAAAAGTGAGATGAATTGAGTATTATCATATAACATTTTTTCAAAGTGAGGAATGATCCAAGCATCATCCACAGTATATCTAGAGATACCTCCCTCGACATGATCATAAATTCCTTTTGAACATAATTGTTTTAAAATTAGTGAAACAGGTTCTAAATATTTTTTATCTTTTGTCGTATTGTAAAAATATAAAAGTGTTTCGAATAAATTAAATGTAGGAAATTTAGGAGCCCCTTTGTATCCTCCTTTTTTTGGATCTAAATAATTTAGTGATGCTTCTATAATCGGTTCAAGATCCTGACTTAAAACTGAATTTTTTTTTAAATCTAAATTTTTAATAATTAAATCTTTTTGATTAATAATATTTGTTTTCTGTTCTTTATATGAGTCGTAAACTTTTTGTAAAACTTCTTTAAAAGATGGTAAACCATTTTTTGCGTCTTTTGGAAAATAAGTTCCACCCATAAACGGAACTCCATTTTCATCGAGAAACATTGTTAGAGGCCATCCTCCACCAGATTGATTAAATAATTGAAACGAACTTTGAAAGACAAAATCTAGATCTGGTCTTTCTTCTCTATCAACTTTAATGTTTAAAAAATATTTATTCATAAGATTGGCGGTCTCTCTATCTTCAAAACTTTCATGTGCCATCACATGACACCAATGGCAGCTTGCATATCCTATGCTCAATAAAATAGGTTTAGAATTTTTCTTGGCCTCTTCTAAAGTTTTTTTTGACCAAGTTTGCCAATGAACAGGATTATCTTTATGCTGTCTTAAATACGGACTTGGATCATCTATTAAATTATTTTTATTTAGGTCTATCATTTAAAGAAAAATTTTTTTACTACTATTGAAATAGAAATAAAAATTAAAAAAATTAATATTGGTATATAAATTTCTCTATTAATTATTAAATTAATAAAATTAAAATTATTAGAACCTTTGATGAAATTATTTATTCCAGAACCAATAGAATTCCAGATAAAAAACATTGGTATAAAACCCAAGAAGCTTCCAAAAAAGTAATTGCTATTTTTAATATTAAAAATTACTGGTAAAATATTTTGTAATCCAAATGGTATTCCTAGACCTCCAGAAAGTCTGAAGGCAAGAAAATAATAAAATTCATTTTTTTTAAACCGCTCGATATATTTTTCAAATTTATCCATGAGCATAATTTTCACTAAGTCTTTAAAAAAAAAATTTGCAATCATGTAGAGCAGCAAGGCTCCGATTGAAATTGAAAATGTTGAGATTAATGTCCCGGCCCACTTTCCAAATAATATTCCTGATATCAGAAGTATTGGTGTTCCAAAACCTAAAAGCATCACCCAAAATGATGAAAATAAAAAAAATAAAAATAGATTTAATACTAAATTTTTTCCGATAAATTCCTCTATATTTGACTGTATTAATTTATAGTATGAAAAATCATTTATTCTAGAAATCTCAAATTTTGAAAACAAGAAATATAAAAACGAGATTAAAATGAATAAATAAATTGCTCCTAAAGTGATTTTTAAATTTTTACTCATATTAATCCTGTACAACAGACATCATTTAAAATATATACCTTAAAATATTTATGAAAAGAACTTATCAACCTAGTAATTTAGTTAGAAAAAGAAGACACGGTTTTAGAGCTAGAATGGCAACTAAAACTGGTAGACAGCTTATCGCCAGAAGAAGAGCAAAAGGTAGAAAAACCCTCTCAACATAATTTATTTAATGGTTAAACTTGAAAGCTTAAAAAAAAGCTTCCAATTCAAAAAAACATTAAAAGAAAAAAAAGTTCACTCAGACTATTTTTCAATCTTCGCTATAAAGAATTTTTATAAACCCAAAGTTAAATCTAGCTTATTAATCAGTTTTGTGATGAAAAAAAAAATTGGGAATGCTGTTAAAAGAAACAAAATTAGAAGAAAATTAAAAGCAATTGTCCAGAAGTTACTAAAAAAAAGAGGTGCAATTGATAAGGATTACACTTATATAGTTTTTGGAAAATCTAATGCCTATACTCAAAAACATGATTTACTTTTGCCTATAATGGAAAAGTGCTTTGGTAAAATAAAAAAATAAAATGATCAAAATAATAATAAACTTTCAAATATACTTAATTAAGATCTATAAATATCTATTATCGCCATTAATGGGTAGTAATTGTAGATATGATCAAGAATGCTCTGAATATTATATCGGCTCACTTAAGCAGCATGGTCTGCTTAGTGGGTCTATATTAGGAGTTAAAAGAATTTTAACTTGTCATCCAATAAAAATATTAGGTGGTGGGTCGAGCTTTAATTATGTTCCAAGCAAAGAAAAGATAAAGAAAGATAAATTTAATGGATAATAGAAATGTTTTTGTAGCAATAGCTCTTTCAATGTCTGTATTATTATTTTGGGGGGCTTTTTTTGAGACACCTAGAAAAACTGCTGAGCAAAGCAATACTCAACAAATTGAACAAAATAATAACAAATCTTCAATAGCGCCAACTATAAATCAACCTATAATTATTAAAAAAGTTACTAGAGAAGAGGCAATAAATAAAAGTAAAAGAATTACAATTGAAAATGAAAATATTGTTGGATCGCTATCTTTAGAGGGGGCTTTAATTGATGATATATCATTTAAAAAACATAAACAAAAAGTAGTTGATGGCGAGAACACAGTTTTTTTATATCCATCAAAAACAGAAAATGGGTTTTTTATTGAAACAGGATGGACAAGTATTGGTAATAAAATAAAAGTACCATCAAATAGCTCTGTCTGGACAGTAAAAGGCAATAATACTCTAACCGAAAAATCGCCTGTAATTATTCAGTGGGATAACAAAGAGGGAATTATTTTTGAAAAAAAAATAGAACTTGATGATAAATATCTTTTTAAAATATCACAACAAGTAAAAAATAGTACTAATAGTGTTGTTGAGCTATTTCCTTATGCTCAAATGACTAGAAACAAGATTCCAGATGACATTCAAAACTTTTACATACAACACGAGGGTTTTATTGGTGTATTTGATGACGAATTAAAAGAAGATGATTACGATGATGTAAAAGAGAAAAAAATTGTCAGAGAGTCAAATGAAGGTTGGCTTGGCATAACTGATAAATATTGGATGACAGCTTTTGTTCCTGAATCTGGCAAAAATTTTAAGTCAACTTTTCTTTATGATGAAGGATTTAAAGCTAATTATATAATTAATAAACCAACCATAATTAATCAATCCTCAACAGGAAATAGTGAACTTAGATTATTTGTTGCTGCCAAAGAGGTTGAAACAATTGATACTTACGCTGAAAAACAGAACATTAAAAAGTTTGATTTAGTAATTGATTGGGGTTGGTTTTATTTTTTTACAAAACCGTTATTTTTTGTGATTGATTATTTGTTTAAAATTTCAGGAAACTTTGGAACTGCTATCGTTCTCTTAACTATTGCTTTAAGATTAATATTTTTCCCGCTTGCAAACTTTTCATTTAAATCAATGGCAAAGATGAAAGCTGTACAGCCAGAAATGATGAGGCTTAAGGAGCTTCATAAAGATGATAAAGTAAAATTACAGCAAGAAATGATGGCTCTTTATAGAAAAGAAAAAATCAATCCAGCATCTGGCTGCCTACCGGTATTAATACAAATTCCATTCTTTTTTGCAATTTATAAAATGCTTTTTATTTCTCTCGAGATGAGACACCAGCCATTTTTTGGATGGATTAAAGATTTATCGGCAGCTGATCCTACAACTATTTTTAATTTGTTTGGGCTAATTCCGTGGGATCCTCCAAGTTTCATGATTATTGGTATTTGGCCAATTCTAATGGGAGCTTCAATGTGGGTTCAACAAAAGCTGAATCCAGCTCCAGCTGATCCTATTCAAGCAAAAATTTTTGCATTCTTTCCGTTATTTTTAACTATTATATTAGCTTCGTTTCCATCAGGTTTAGTTGTTTATTGGACAGTCAATAATATTTTAACTATTGCTCAACAATGGGTAATAAACAAAAAAACAACTGTTAAAACTAATTAGATGAATGAAAATTATTCTTCAGAGGAAATAAAAAAACTCTGGCCTAATAACGCTCCATCTATTTCTAATATTCAAAAATACGCAGAAAAATATAAAGAAGATACTATTGTAATAAAATATGGTGGTAATGTTTTAATTGATAGAGAAGTTTTTAATAATTTTATTCTAGATATTCAAATTTTAAATAGACTAGGTCTTTCAATTGTTGTTGTCCATGGTGGCGGGCCAAGAATTAAAAGAGAGTTAGAAAAATCAAACATTGAGTCAAAATTTATAAATGGATTGAGAGTCACTGATAAAAAAATTATTTCTATTGTAGAAAAAGTTTTAATTGAATTTAATAGAGATATAGTTGAATCTTTAAAAAATAAAGGCTCTGAAGCTATTCAGATAAATAGTAAAAAAAGCAATGTAATTAATGTTGTGCCCGAAAATAAAGAACTGGGTTTTGTTGGTATGCCAAAAATAATTAATACAGAAATTATAAAAGACTTAATAAGAAATAATAAGATACCAGTTGTTGCACCGTTGGGCTTAGATGAAAAAAATCAAGTATATAATATTAATGGAGATACTGCTGCAGGTGCCATAGCTAAATCATTAAAATCGAGAAGGTTATTGCTAATGACTAATGTTGAAGGTGTTTTAGATAAAGAAAAAAAACTAATTACAGAAATATCTTCAAAAAAAACATTAGAATTAATTAAAAACCAAACTATTAGTGGTGGAATGATACCAAAAATAAATACTTGCTTAGATGCTGTCAGCAATGGTGTCAGAGGTGTTGTAATCATGGATGGTAGAAAACCACATTCTATTTTAAATGAAATTTTTTCAGATACAGGTGCAGGAACCTTAATAAGATAGTGAAAGAGTTAAAAAAAATAAAATATTGGTTGTTTGATTTAGATAATACTCTTTACTCTGGAGATACAAAAGTTTTTGATCAGGTAGATAAAAAAATGTCTAAGTTTATCTCAGAAAAACTCAAAGTTAGTATTGATGAAGCTAAAAAAATTCAAAAAAATTATTTCCACGAATATAATACTACTCTTAATGGGATGATCAAAAATCATGATATTGATGCCAATGAATTTTTAGAGTTTGTTCATGATGTAGATCTTAACTTCTTAAAAAAAGATGATTATTTGAAAGAACAAATATCAAAACTTGATGGAAAAAAAATTATTTTTACTAATGGATCTAAAGCACATGCTTCTAATGTAACTTCAAGAATTGGTATAGAACAATTGTTTGATGGGGTTTTTGATATAGTAGACTCCGATTTTTATCCTAAGCCTTCAATAGAACCTTATAAAAAAATTATAGAAAATTACAAAATTCAGCCAGAATATTGTATATTCTTTGAAGATATTGCTAGAAATTTAAAACCAGCATACGAATTAGGAATGAAAACTGTTTGGATAGAAAATGATGAGCCATGGGCAGCAAAATATGCAGACGAAAAATTTGTTAATTTTAAAACTAAAAGCTTAGCTAATTTTTTAAAGGAGATAAATGAATACAGATAAATTAGAAAAGATTATTAGCGAAAATTTTGAAAGAAAAGATAAGGTTAACCCAAAATCGGATAAAAAAATTATTAAAGCTATTAATGAAACAATTGATTTAGTTGATCAAGGAAAAATCCGTGTGGCAAATAAGGTAAATGGCAGTTGGGTTGTTAATCAATGGATTAAAAAGGCAATACTTTTAAGTTTTAGAGTAAATAAAATGACAATGTCTAAAGGTCCTTACACTACTTGGTATGATAAAGTTCCTGGCAAAACAGTTAAGTGGAAAGAAAAAGATTGGAAGAAAGCCGGTTATAGACACGTTCCAAACGGTGTTGTTAGAAGAGGATCATTCATTGCTAAAAATGCTGTTCTCATGCCTTCTTTTGTAAACCTAGGTGCTTACGTTGATGAGGGAACTATGATTGATACTTGGGCTTCAGTTGGGTCTTGTGCACAGGTAGGAAAAAATTGTCATATTTCTGGTGGAGCTGGTATTGGTGGTGTGCTTGAACCATTGCAAGCTGGACCAGTTATTATTGAAGATAATTGTTTTGTTGGAGCAAGATCTGAAATTGCTGAAGGTGTATTAGTTGAAGAGGGTGCTGTTATATCAATGGGAGTTTATATAGGAGCATCAACAAAAATTATAGATAGAACTACTGGTGAAATTACTTATGGAAAAGTACCTGCTTATTCTGTTGTAGTACCTGGAAGCTTACCTAATAGATCTAATCCAGAGGGACCATCTTTATATTGTGCTGTTATAGTTAAACAAGTTGACTCAAAAACAAGAAGTAAAACATCTATTAACGATCTGTTAAGAGATTAATATAAAACATGAATGAACTAAAATTAGCAAAAGAGCTTATTAAATTTCCAAGCGTGACGCCAAAAGATGCAGGAGCTATTGGATATGTAGCAAAGCAATTAAAAAAGCTAGGATTTGATTGTAAGATTTTGGAATTTAAAGATAAAAATAAAATAAGTAAGCCAATTAAAAATATTTATGCAAGACTAGGAAAAAAAAGTCCTAATTTATGTTACGCTGGTCATACAGATGTTGTACCGCCGGGAAATTTAAAAGATTGGACTGTAAGTCCTTTTAGACCGCTAATTAAAAACAATCATTTAATTGGTAGAGGCGCTAATGACATGAAAAGCTCCATAGCTTGTTTTATATCAGCCGTAGATAAATTCTTAAAAAAAAGAAAAAAATTTAATGGTTCAATAAGTTTTCTGATCACTGGAGATGAAGAAGCCCTCGCAATTAATGGAACAAAAAAAGTAGTAGACTATTTAAAAAAGAAAAAAGAGAGAATAGATTTTTGCATTGTTGGTGAGCCTACAAATCCTAATAAACTTGGAGAAATGATAAAAATAGGCAGACGTGGTAGCATATCTGGGACTATTATTGTTACTGGTTCGCAAGGGCATGTTGCTTACCCTCATCTTTCAAATAATCCTATAAATACATTAGTAAAAATATGTAAAAAACTTAATGAGCATAAGCTGGACAAGGGTAACAAAAATTTTCAACCTTCAAATTTAGAAATTACATCGATAAATGTTGATAATGCTGCTACTAATGTTATTCCAGCAAAGGCAAGAGCGCAGTTTAATGTTCGATTTAATAATCTTCATTCCTCACGCAGTTTAAAGAAAAAAATTAATTCAATTGTTAAAAATTTGTGCAAAAAAAATAAATGTAAATTTTTAATAGATTTTCATGTTAATGGAGAGTCTTTTCTTACTAAACCCAATAAAACTATTTATGTAGCTAGAAATATAATTAAAAAGGTAACTAAAATAAAACCTAAATTTTCTACAACCGGTGGAACTTCTGACGCAAGATTCATAAAAAAAATTGCTCCATGTCTTGAATTTGGTTTAGTTAATAAAACAATGCATAAAGTTGACGAATGTGTTTCTTTAAAAGATTTAAAAAATCTGACAAAAATTTATCAAAATATCCTCGAGAATTATTTTTCGTGAAGCTTTATAGAGTTAGAAAATCAAAAATTGATAGATTAGGACTTTATGCGTCTAGAGATATAAAAAAAGGAACTCGTGTAATTGAGTATAAAGGTAAAGTTATTACTAGAAAGGAATCAGAGGAAAATCCCAAGTATGACAACAATAAAGCGATTTATCTTTTCAATTTAAATAAAAGGTACGATCTTGATGGAGATTTTAAATTTAACACTGCAAGGTTAATAAATCACTCTTGCGATCCCAATTGTGAAGTCACAGGAACTGGTTTAAAGATTTGGGTTTATGCAATTAAAGATATAAAAAAAGATGAAGAATTTTCTTATGATTATGGATTTAGTTTTGATGAAGATTATAAAAATTATCCTTGTAGATGCAGATCTCGAAACTGCTGCGGCTATATAATAAGAGAAGGGTCAAGATGGCGAATAAAAAAGAAAAAGAAAAAAATATTATAGGGTCAGGATTTCTTGCTAAAAAATTTAAGAAAAATTTATTAGATTATAAAAAATATAATGTTGCTATATATGCATCAGGAATTTCTAATTCCTTAGAAAAAAATAAAAAAAATTTAAAAAAAGAAATTGATAAAATTAAAGAATTTTTAAAATCTAATACTAAACAAATAGTTTATATAAGCACCTATTCTATTTTGGATAAATCTAGAAAGAATAAGCCTTATGTCAAAAACAAAATTATAATTGAAAATATTATTAGAAGATCAAAAAATACATACTTGATAATTCGACTACCGGAGATAATTGGTAAAAATAAGAATCCAAATACACTTACTAACTTTTTTTTCGAAAAAATAAATAATGATAAGCCCTTTTTTCTCTTTGAAAACACAAAAAGAAATATTCTTGATATAGATGATGCAATAAAAAAAAGTATCATATTAATAAAAAAATATTACAAAAAGCAAAAAACTCTAAATTTATTAAACAGAACTTTTTATAAATCTGAAGAAATTGTTAAAACTTTTGAAAAAATTTTACAAAAAAAAGCACTTTATAAGAAAAAAAAATTTAATAAAAATTACTTTAATTTAAAAAATAGTTATTTCATAAATTTTAATAAACACTATTTGATTAAAATTTTAAAAAAATATTATTTGAAATAAAAGAGAGAACTAATGGTAATCTTAAAATTTTGTAGATGCAATTAAATCAAAATATAATAAAGAAAAAAAATTTAATTAATATTTGATATCATAGAGATATAATCCGCAAGCTGGAGCTGGTGGTGCACAATTTGATCTTTTTTTGGATTTAAATGCTTTTTTAAAATCATCAAAGCTCCACTTATTTGAAGCAAGATACTTTAAACAACCTACCATAGATCTTACTTGGTTTTGGAGAAAAGATTGTGAGTAAAATCTAATTTTTATAATATCATTTGTTTTCCATATTTTAATAATATTCATTTTTTTTATAGGAGATTTTGCTGAACAACTAGCCGCTCTAAATGTTGAAAAATTATGAGTTCCCTCTAATAATTTTGCTCCCTTTTTGAATAATTTTAAGTTTAATTTTTCTTTTACATGCCACGTTCTATTTTTATTTATTGATAGGCTGCCTTCTCTATTGGTGATTAAATATTCATAAGTTCTTAATTTAGCACTATGTCTTGCATGAAAATTATCTGATTTTTTTTTTATATCTAAAATAGAAATTAATTTATTTTTTAAGAAGTGGTTAGCAGACTCTAAAAAAGCTCTTTTGCCTTCAATTTTTTCTTTTACTTTAAAGGATGCGTATTGTGAGAATGCATGTACCCCTTTATCTGTTCTTCCAGCTCCAATAATTCTTATTTTAGTTTTTAGAATTTTTTTTAATACAAATTCAATTGTATCTTGAATTGATTTACCATTTTTTTGACTCTGCCACCCCACAAAATTTGTACCCTCGTACTCTATTTTAATTAAATAATTAAACATCTTAACCCAAGATTTGACCAATTTTTATTTTATTTCCTTTTAAAAACTCATTAGCTTTCATTAATTTTTTTCCTTCTTTTTTAAGCTCTAAAATCTGTAAAGCATTTTTTTTACATGCAATTATCATTTTATTATCATCAATCACTGCTCCTACTTTTCCAGTCCTTTCTACTTCCAAAGCCTTAATAATTTTAATTCTTGCACCATTAAGTTCAAACCAATTTCCTGGATTTGGATAAAAAGCTCTAATTTTAGCTAAAATTTCTTCTGCGCTTTCATTCCAGTTTATTTTGGACTCAATCTTTTCAATTTTTTTTGCATAAATAACTTTTGATTCATCTTGTGGAGTAAAATTTGCTTTATTATTTTTAATTAATTCTAGTGCATCGATTATTAATTTTGCTCCTAGATTTGACATTTTTTCACTTAATTGCTCATAGTTGATTTCGTTATCAATTGACAACTTTGATTGTATTAAAACAGGCCCTGCATCAAGCTTAGGAACAATTTTCATTATAGAAATTCCCGTTTCTTTGTCTCCTTTCATAATAGCTCTTTGAATTGGTGCTGCGCCCCTCCATCTAGGTAATAAAGATGCATGTATATTTAAAAAAATTAAATTTTTAATATTTAATAGTTTTTCTGGTAAAATTTTACCATAGGCAACAACTACAACTAGATCAGGTTTTAATTTTTTTAAATGATTTATTTCACTTTCTTCATCCAGTTTAACAGGACATCTTACTGAAATATTTAATTTCTCAGCATAATCATGGACTGCAGAATTTTGAACTTTCAAACCCCTATTTTTTTTATTAGGAGGTTGAGAATATACTTCTATAATTTTATGATTTGAATTGTTTATTGCTTTTAATATAGGAACAGAAAAACTTGGAGTGCCCATGAAAACAATTTTAAATGACATTAAGTTTATAATATCACTTTATCTAGTTCTTTCTTTTGTTTTTTTAATTTTTTTATTATCATATCTTTTTTTAATTTAGACAGATAATCTATAAATAGAATTCCATTTAAGTGATCAATTTCATGCTGAATACAAGTTGACAGTAATCCTTCGGCTTCTAGTTCGGCTTCCTTCTCATTGTAATCAATATATTTAACTTTACATTTAGCCGGTCTTTCAATTTCTGCAAAGTGGCCTGGTAGTGATAAACATCCTTCCTCATATATTGAGGTTTCTTTTGATTGAAATATGATTTCAGGATTGATGAGAAAAATTGGGTTTTTTTTTTCCTCTTTTTTTGAAATATCTATTACTATAATTCGTTTAAGAATGCCAATCTGTACTGCAGCTAAACCGATACCAGGCGCTGCGTACATAGTTTTAAGCATGTCATCTAATAGTTTTCTAGTATCATTGTTAACTTGATATAATAACTCACTTTTTTTTCGTAAAATAGGATCTGGTTCAATAATAACTTTTCTTATTGACATTGTTTATACTCTTTCAGGAAACGCTGAAATTATAACTTTATTTCTGATAGCTACTAAATTCATCTTATTTAATAGATTTGTTAAAAAGTATATTGTTTCAGGATCTAGCTGGTAAATTTCGTCTTCACCAATAATTTCAACAATTTTTAAACTTAAAAATGCTTTTTGTTCATTATCAATTAATTTTAACAAATTATCTGGTATTTCAAATTTTTTTGATAACTCCTCATACTTAAAATTATCGGGTAAAGAAAATCCATCATTAACAAGTGCATCTGCTAAGGCTAGGTCTTTTGCTGATATAAAATATTTTTTGTTTTTTAAAATTTTTTTAAAAATTTTATCTATATCTTTTTGAACTTTTTTTTTGTCCTCTTTTTCAACAAAATATTTCAATATTTTAGATTGATGTAAAATTTTGTCATTGTATTTAATTTTTCCTTCTAACAAATTAGTTTCAGTTAAAATTCTGCTTTGCGCTGCTTCTTGATATTTTTCTGGGAGATTTTTAACTCCAATTTCTTCAATTTGTTCGCTAAGAAACTTTGGGTAGACATTGTTTAAAGCAGATTTTTTGAACAAATCCTCTAAAAGAAATAAATAATCCATTTTGTTTTCATTAGACTCAGAGAGTAAGTATTTTTGATAAATTAATGCTCTTGCATCGCTTTCATCAAAAGTTTGGTAATTATTTTTTGCATTAACCAAATTATTTAGATTGAATGGAACCTGTTTATAAAATTCAAAAATCAACTTTTTATCTAATTTATTATTGTTAGCTGCAATTTCTAATTCTTTTATTTTTTCTTTATTCGTGGCATCATCTAGTTTTATTAGATTTGCTGCATTTAAATATCTCCAAATCTCTGGTTTTGTTTTTGGTGTTGGTTCATATTTAAAATTCGGGATTGTAATGCTTGAGAGATAAAAATTTAGAAGATTTTTTTCATTAATTTTGTTATCTGTCTTTTCTGATATACCTAAAAGAAAATTTATTTTATCATCATAAAATTTGCTTGATAAATTTTGTTCACGTAAAAGATCCAATAAAAGTCGAGCCTGAGAATTTTTTTTATTGAATACTAAGCAGTAAATCTTAAATTTTTCTAAGTATGGATCCTTAATTTTGGCATCTATGAATTGAATCTTGTCGCAACCATCTTTTATATTTGCACTAGCAATATTTTTATCAACTAAAAACTGAACAGCTTTACCTTTACTTTCAAAATCTTGGTTTTGTTTTAAAAAGCTTTCGATTAATTCATTCCTATCATTTTTAATTAACCAGTCTATTTTTAAATTTACAAATTCTTTTTCAGTCATTCCTTGTGGTGGGTAAGAAAATGAAAATAAAACAATTTCTAAAATTTCTGCAGATGATTTTGAAAGATTAATTTTATTCAGTCTTTTTAAGCTTGATCTTAAATCTTCAGCTTTTGTATTAGACCACATATTTAAATCAAAATTATAATCTGCAGGTTGAAAAATTCCAAAAACATTTCTTTCCTTTGATACGATTTCGTTTCCTTCTTGAATTTCTATTTTTTCTGAACTCTTAATTACATTAGAGACTTTTGTGTTATCAATCTCTTGAATTTCTTTGTTTGAAGAATTAGAAGTCTCGATATTATTATTTGTATTGTTTTTCCAAATATCTATTTTTTCTTCACCCCACAAAAAAGAAGAAGATAAAAAAAAAACTAATAAGCTAATAGAATAGTTAAAGTTTTTTAATCTCATTAGTCACATCAATATTAAATTTTTTTTCAGGGCTTGGAAATTTGATTTTTTCAATTAAGAAAATTGAAAAAATTATTACAACAATCAGTAAAATTGTTTTAATTAAAATTCTAAATAGTGTGTTTCCAATTTTAGGTTGTCTGTTGTATTTAAGTTGCATACTGTTTGAATTTATTTAAACTCAATAAATAAGACATAATTATGAAAAATCAAATCGTAAAAATTATATAAAATGGAAAAAAACCTTACTTTGACCGGTATGATGGGTGTGGGTAAAACAACTATAGGTAAAAGACTGGCAAAAAAATTAAACTATGTTTTCGTAGATATAGACAAAATTATCGAAAAGCAAGAAGGTGAGTCTATAAGCTCAATATTTAAGAATAAGGGAGAAAATTATTTTAGAAAACTTGAGATACAACAGTCTATAAAAGAGCTTAAAAAAGATAACTCCGTAATTTCACTTGGTGGCGGGGCTTTTTTAAATTCCTCTATAAGACAATGCTCAAAAAAAAACTCTATTAGTTTTTGGTTAGATGTTCCAATTGAAACATTGTTAAAAAGATTAAAAAAAAGTAAAAACCGACCTGTGCTTGGAAAAGAAAAAACTGATGATTCAATAAAAAAAATTTATTTTATGAGAAAAAAATTTTACAATATGGCTGATTACCGAATTAAATGTAAAAAATTAACCTTGAAACAAATTATTGAAAAAATTTTAAACTTTTATGAAAAATCAAGAAATTAAGTTCCAAAATAAATCTGGAAAGTATTCAATATTTATTGGCGAAAATTCAATTAATTTATTGCCAAAAAAAATTAGAACATTATGTCCCAAAACAAAAAAAGTAGGTGTGATTGTAGATAAAAATGTACCCTCAAAATACAAACAAAGGCTAAAGAAAAAATTGAAAGGTTATGAGGTTTCCTTTTTACCATTTTTAGCTAGTGAAAAAAATAAATCATTAACCAAAACATATTCATTATTAAATATTTTATTGTCAAAAAATTTAAATCGTTCAGATTTGATAATTGCTTTTGGTGGAGGTATCACTGGTGACGTGGCTTCTTTTGTTGCTAGTATTTTTAAGAGAGGAATAAATTTTATTAATATTCCAACAACTTTGTTAGCTCAAGTAGACTCATCTATTGGTGGAAAAACTGGAGTAAATTCTAGTCACGGTAAAAATCTAATAGGATCATTTTATCAGCCTAAATTAGTATTAGTCGATACTAC
The DNA here is from genome assembly GCA_902589705.1 of uncultured Pelagibacteraceae bacterium. Classification (GTDB taxonomy): domain Bacteria; phylum Pseudomonadota; class Alphaproteobacteria; order Pelagibacterales; family Pelagibacteraceae; genus Pelagilacustribacter. The sequence continues at coordinate 17,790 of CACITX010000002.1, read as the reverse complement.
ATTTTTAAAATCATTACCAAGAAAAGAAATGATTTGTGGCTATGCTGAAATTTTAAAACATTCAATTATAAAAGATAAATATTTCTTTAACTGGTTGAAAAAGAATACAAAATTAATATTAGATAAGAAAAAAAAGGAATTAATCTACGCAATCAAAAAAAGTTGCCAGATAAAAATGTTTTTTGTTAAGCGAGACACTAACGAGAAGAATTTAAGAATGACTTTAAATTTTGGTCATACTTTTGCTCATGCAATTGAAATCAAAAATAATTATTCAAAAATGTCTACTCATGGAGAAGCGGTTTTATCTGGTATGATATTAGCTAGTAAAATTTCAGTTTATAAAAAATTATGTTCGAGTAAGACATTAAATGAAATTAAAAATATTTATATTCAAAATAATTTAGATTACACTTTTAAAAGATATTCCAATAAAAAAGAAATAAATAAACTTCTCCCATTCTTAAAAAATGATAAAAAAAATAATGATGATAAAATAAATTTTATCTTATTAAAACATATTGGCAAAACAACCTTAACAAATCAAAACAAGATATCTTTAAAAAACTTAAAAAGAATGACGCAAATTATTGCTCAATACTAATTTCTAAAGCATGTATTTTACTTGAAAGTTCATCTTTTAAAACTTTCATTACTTCTTTTTGAGCAGTTACTCTTGAAAGTGAATTTAAATACAAAGATTTAATTTTTAAGTGTAAGTGAAATTTATCTGGTGAAAATGATTTATGCTTGACGTGTTTATGTGAATTATCAACAATCTTAATTTGTTCAATCTCTATTTCTTTTTTTAATTTAGCAGAAATACTTTCAAAAAAATTATTCATAATAAAGATTTTACTATATACATAAGCTTTATGAAAATAATTTGTGACTGGGAAAATTGTAAAGAAACTGGATCATATAAAGCTCCAATAGAAAAAGATAACAGTAAAAAATATCGATTATTATGTCTTAATCATATTAAAATATTTAATAAAAATTGGAATTATTTTGAGAATATGAATGATCAGGAAATAGAATTTTTTATTAAATCGGATCTAACTTGGCATAAATCTACAAAAACTTTTGGTTCTTCAGATAATTTTTTTAATATTCTATGGAATAATGCTCTAGATGATAAATTAAACATTTTTAAAAGCTCTAATTTTAGAGATTTCAAAAAAACAAAAATCTCTCAACAAGATAAGGATGCTTTACAAGTAATGGAATTAAAAGAGGAGGTGAAATGGGAGCAAATACACTCTAAGTTTAAAGAACTTGTAAAAAAGTATCATCCTGATAAGAACCAGGGAAATAAGAAATTTGAAGAAAAATTAAAAAAGATTACTTTGGCATATAGTCAACTGAAAAAAACATTAGGAAAAAAATGAATACGCAACAGCTACTACAAAAACCTGACATTAAATTATCAGTAAAACAAACATTTGGGTTTGAAAGTGATATGCAGGTAAGAGCATTTTCAAAAAAAAATGAATATGTCCCAAAAATAGATAGTGATTATAAATTTGACAAGGATACAACTTTAGCAATTCTTGCTGGGTTTTCATTCAATAAGCGAGTTTTAATTCAGGGTTATCACGGAACAGGAAAATCTACTCATATCGAACAAGTAGCAGCAAGACTAAACTGGCCATGTATAAGAGTAAACTTAGACAGTCATATCAGCAGAATTGACTTGATTGGTAAAGATGCAATTATTTTAAAAGACGGAAAACAAATAACAGAATTCAAGGAGGGGATTTTACCTTGGTCGATACAGAATCCGGTCGCTCTTGTTTTTGATGAATATGATGCAGGAAGACCAGATGTAATGTTTGTAATTCAAAGAGTTTTAGAAAGTGAAGGTAATTTTACCTTATTAGATAAGAATAAAGTTTTAGAGCAACATGATTTTTTTCGAATCTTTGCAACTACCAATACTGTTGGACTTGGAGACACAACTGGACTGTATCACGGAACACAGCAAATCAACCAAGGACAAATGGATAGATGGAATATCGTTTCGACTTTAAACTATCTCCCTTTTGAAAAAGAATTAGACATAGTATTAGCTAAAAACAAAAATCTTAATAATAAAGAAGGGAAAGAGCTTCTCTCAAATATGATAAAAGTTGCTGATTTAACAAGAAAAGGTTTCATTAATGGTGATATCTCCACCGTAATGAGTCCTCGTACAGTTTTACATTGGGCAGAGAATACAAATATATTTAAAGATCAAGGATATGCTTTTAGAATTACATTTTTGAATAAGTGCGATGAACTGGAAAAAAAAATAATTTCTGAATACTACCAAAGATGTTTTGGGGAAGACTTGCCGGAGTCTTCTATCAATATCACTTTATAAAGTGGAAAATAAAAAAGAAAAAATAGCTGATTTTAAAACTGCAATAAGTTCTACAGTAAGATCTCTATCTAATTCTGAAAAAATTGAAGTTTCTTTTGGTACTGAAAGCTCAAAATCTGGAGTGAATTCAATAAGACTCCCGGAGCTTAGCTCTACAAATAACAAATTAAATTATAATCAAATAAGAGCTTTAGCAGATTCAAAATCCTTGAGACATAGATTCTCTGATGCAAAAACATTTAAACAATATGAGCCTACTGGAAATATATCTAAACAGTTATATAGAATTTCAGAAAAAATTAGATGTGAAAAAATTGGAACTAGCTATTTTAAAGGGGTAAAAAACAATATTGAAACTTTTTACCAAGAAAGGGTAAGTGGCTTAGATCTTAAAAGTAGTGAAGATAAAATTGTTGAGTCATTTGAAAATTATTTAAGAACAAAATTCCTTGATTTTGAAAATAATAGCCAAATTGATAAAAAACTAAAATCTTACAAAAAAGATTTAAATGAAAAATTTAAAGATAAGCTCGGTCAATTAAATGAATTTACTTTTGACCAGGAGAAATTTAACTCCTTAATTTCTGAACTTATCGCAGATATGAATCTTGATGAAAATCTAGATGAAGAAGAAAAAAAAAATGATGAAAAAAATGACGATGATAAACAAAATAAACCAGATAACCAGGAAAAACAGGCAAAAGAAAAGGAGGATAAGCAAGAGGAAATGTCTATAGATTCTGGTATACCTGATCTTGAAAATGAAACTAAAGAATCAGACCAAGCTGAAGAAGACATCGAAATAGAGGACAGTTCTCAGCCAGATTTAAGAAAAAAAGGAAAAAGTGCTTTAGGAGATATAAATTATAAATCCTATACTGAAGAATTTGACGAAATTATTAAAGCTGAAGAATTAGAGAATAATGAAGAGCTTACGAGACTAAGGAAGAATTTAGATCAGCAATTATTGCAGCTTAAAAATTTTATTTCTAAACTTGCTAACAAATTACAAAGAAAACTTTTAGCTAAACAAAATAGATCTTGGAATTTCGACCTTGAAGAAGGTTTATTAGATACTTCAAAATTACCAAGAATAATTATGGATCCATATAATTCTTTATCTTTTAAAAAAGAAAAAGATATTGAATTTAAAGATACGTTAGTAACAATTTTAATTGATAATTCTGGCTCAATGAGAGGTAAACCTATTTCAGTAGCAGCCATTTGTGCCGACATACTTTCTAGAACATTAGAAAGATGTGCGGTCAAAGTCGAAATACTTGGCTTTACAACAAAGCATTGGAAGGGAGGATCCTCTAGAGAAAAATGGATGAAAAATGATAAACCAACTTTACCAGGAAGGTTGAATGATCTCAGACACATTATTTATAAATCAGCGGACACGCCTTGGAGACAAGCTAAAAATAATATGGGGCTAATGTTAAAAGAGGGTTTATTAAAAGAAAATATAGATGGTGAAGCACTTAAATGGGCATACAATAAAATGAATAGAAGAAAAGAAGAAAGAAAAATTCTTATGGTTATCTCAGATGGAGCTCCAGTGGACGACTCTACTTTATCAACAAATACTAGTGACTATCTAGAGTCTAATCTTAAAAAAACAGTCAAATGGATTGAAAATAAAACGAACATTGAATTATTAGCTATTGGTATTGGTCATGATGTTACAAGATACTATAATCAAGCCGTAAAAATTACAGATGTTCAGGATTTAGGTGATGTAATGATTAATCAGCTAACTGACCTATTTGTCGAAAAGAATAAAAAAACAATTCACTAATTCTTTATTTCTGAAACTGGACTTTCCGAAAAATCTTTTATTTTATTAATTAATAATCTAAATGGAATTAACATTGCCAGCGCTATGAATAACTTAACGGCTAAATCTCCTAAAGCTAAAGTCGCCCAAGGTATTTCTGTTGCGTAAAAAGCAATTGAAAAAAATAGAAAAGTATCAGTTACGGATCCAATCACTGATGATGTGAGAGGAGCTATGTACCATATTTTTTTTCTTAAGAAATCAAATATTTGAACATCTAGGTTTTGAGCAATAAAAAATGCAACTCCAGAACCAACAGCAATTCTAATAGAAATAATATCTGTAAAATTAGTTGATACAAATAATGTTAAAAGAACTCCAATGGCAAATCCTACATACACAACTTTTCTTGCTACCAATTTTCCATAAGCGCGGTTAGCTAGATCTGTAATTAAAAAGGTGATCGGGTAACTAAAAGCACCATAAGTTAAGATTTCATTTAATCCAAAGAATTGAATCGGAAATTGAACTAAATAGTTTGAAATGACTACAATCAAACCCATTAGAAGAGAGAGTTTGTAAAATAAATTCATTATTGAATTATGATTTTGCTGAAATAGAAGCTTTAATTTTTTTTACTTTTTTTGATAATTTGGCGTTTTTTGCAGATAATAAAAATTTATCTATACCACCTTTGAAATCTACAGTTCTTAACGCGGCGTTAGCTACATTTAATTTTATATCTTTTTTTAAAATATCGCTTCTAAAAGTAACTTTCTTTAAATTAGGTAAGAATCTTCTTTTAGTTTTATTTTTTGCGTGGCTAACGTTGTGACCTTTTAAAGGTGACTTTCCTGTTAATTCACATCTTTTAGACATAATTTTTTCCTGAAGTTATATAATTCTTGTGAACAGCGGGGTCAAGCGTTAATTCCAACTGCTTCACTTATATTTTTGAGATTTTCTTTTTTTAAAATTGATATTAATTCTTTCTTTATTTCTTTAACGATGCCGGGTCCTTTATAAACCATACCTGTGTATAGTTGAATTGCATCAGCACCTGCTATTATTTTTTCAAAAGCACTTTTTCCAGAATCCACTCCCCCAACACCTATTATCTTAATTTTACCCTTGGTTTCTTTATAGAATTTTTTAATTAAGTTTGTTGAAATATCTTTTAGTGGTTGTCCAGATAACCCTCCAGTTTCATGTTTTTTAATATCTGAGAGATTATCACGATTACTATCAGTTGTATTAGAAACTACGATTCCTTGTATTTTATGGCTACTTACCAAATCAACTATTCTGCTAATTTCATTTTCATTTATATCTGGTGATATCTTTAGCGCTATCGGGCAATTTATTTTTTTTTCTTTAATAACTTTATTTATTCCTGACAAAAGTTTTTTCATTTCTTCTTGGTCGTGAAAATTTCTTAGACCTTCAGTATTTGGGGAGGAAATATTAATTGTTATATACCCTGCATAAGCCGCAAGTCTTGAGAGGCAAATATAGTAGTCATCAACCTTATTTTTTGTATCTTTATTAGGTCCAATGTTAATACCTAGAAATCCATCAGGAAAATTATTTGATATTCGTTTTGAAACAGTTTCTGAACCGTGATTATTAAATCCAAGACGATTAATAAGTGCCTGATCTTTTTCAAGTCTAAATATTCTTGGTTTAGGATTGCCTAACTGCTGTTTCGGAGTAACAGTCCCTACTTCAATAAAACCAAAACCAAATTTAAAAAGAGAATTATAAACTTCAGCACTTTTATCAAATCCTGCAGCTAAACCTATTGGGTTTGAAATTGTTTTTCCTAAAAGACTTGTCTCAAGCATTTCTTCATTTTCCACACTAAAAAAACTTTTTGGCAGGAAGTTAGCTTTTAATGATTTTATAGCTAAATCGTGAGCTACTTCTGGATCTAACGAAAATATATAAGGTCTTAAAATTGAGAACATTAATTATTTTTTATTTTATCTTGCATTAATTCAATTGTCTCTTTCAAACCAAAAAAGCTGACAAAGTAACCCATTCTAGGTCCATTTTCTTCACCAAATACAACTTCATAAATTAATCTAAACCAATCTCTTAAGTTTTTTTCATACCCGTTTTCTTTACCTGTGGCATAAACAATCGTTTGAATTTCCTCTGGTTTTAAATTTTGCTTAATACCAGATAACTTTGAAACAAGATTTTCTAAAGCTTTCTTCTCATTTGAAGAAGGTTTTTTAAATTTTTTGTTTGGTTCAACTTTATCTTTAAAATAATTTATAGCATAATTGGTTAATCCATCTAAAATTGGATAATCTTCAGGTTTTATTTCTTTATGAAATCTATTTATAAATTTCCATAAAATTTCTTTATTGTCTGCATTGCTAGATCCAACTAAATTTAGCAGCATCGAAAAAGGCATCACAATTTTTTCAACTGGTGGCTTCCCATTATGTACATGCCAAACTGGATTTAAAATTTGATCTTTTTCTTTCTGACTTGAGTATTTCTCAATATAAGTTAAATATTCATCGACTGTTTTAGGCACAACCTCTGCATAAAGTTTTTTTGCTCTTTTTGGGTTAGGATACATATATAAAGACAAACTTTCTGGTGAAGCATATCTAAGCCACTGCTCAATAGAAATTCCATTTCCTTTTGACTTAGAAATTTTTTCTCCTTTTTCATCTAAAAAAAGTTCGTATGCAAAACCATTTGGTGGGGTTTTACCAAGAGTTTTACAAATCTTATTTGATAAAATTGCGCTTTCAGTCAAATCTTTTCCATACATTTCAAAATCAACATCAAAGGTAAACCATCTCATGGCCCAATCAACTTTCCATTGAAGTTTAGATTTGCCATCTAAAATACTTGTTTCAATTTTTTCTCCACCATTATTAAATACAGCTTTACCAGTTTTCTTATTTATTTCTAATAAAGGTATTTCCAATACTTTTCCTGTTTTTGGGCAAATGGGTAAAAAAGGACAGTATGTTTTTTTTCTTTCATCACGAAGAGTTGGTAAAATGATATTCATTACATCTTCGTATTTTTCTGCAACTCTAATTAGTGATGTATTGAAGATGCCTTTTTTATAATTTTCTGTTGAGCTTTTAAAAATAAATTTGAAATTAAATTTTTTTAAAAATTGTTTCAGCATTTCATTGTTGTGCTCTCCGAAACTATTAAATTTTTGAAATGGATCTGGAATATTTGTTAGAGGTTTTCCAAGATTATCTTTTAAAATTCGAGCATTTGGAATATTGTCAGGAATTTTTCTTAAACCATCCATATCATCAGAGAAGGTAAAAAGTTCATGATCGATTTTCTCTATGTGATTAAGCGCATTAATCATCATAGTGGTCCTTGCTACTTCCCCAAAAGTCCCAATATGCGGTAATCCGCTAGGACCATATCCAGTTTGAAAGGTAATTTTACCTTTTTTTTTTATTATATTTTTTCTATCCTTTAATAACTTTCTAATTTCTACAAATGGCCAAGACGAAGTTGATTGAATTAAATTCTTATCCAGCATATTAACGGTTTATTAAATTTTATATGCAAAATACAGTTATAATTACGTCATATTAAGTTGAATTTTGAAACTATTTAAATAATCTCATTTTAATGGCTACTAACAAAACAGTTTTTTTTCTAATCGGAGTGTTACTTATAGTTCTTGGTATTTCTATGCTGGCTCCTTATTTTGTGCAAGTGTTATATAATGAAAACAGTCATAGTTTTATTTCGTCTTCTTTCGTAACAGTATTTATTGGAATTCTTTGTGTTTTGGCAAATCTTGAAAAAGATTTAAAATTAAATCTTAGGCAAACATTTTTATTCTCAACTCTTGCTTGGTTTATGGTTGCTGTTTTCGGAAGCCTGCCTTTTGTTTTAGCGACTCAAAATTTTTCTATTAGTGATGCTTTTTTTGAAAGTATGTCTGGGATAACAACTACGGGCGCAACAATAATTAGTGATTTAGACAGTAGCCCAAAAAGTATTTTGTTATGGAGAGCAATAATGCAGTGGTTAGGAGGAATTGGTATCGTGGTAATGGCTATTACAATTTTGCCTCTACTGAAAGTTGGTGGAATGCAATTATTTAAAATGGAGGGGCCAGAAAGTACTGAAAAAATTTTACCTAGAACTATTGAAGTCGCTACAATTATAATTTCAACGTATTTAATTTTAACACTTCTCTGTGGTTTTTTTTATTGGATTTTTGGAATGTCGGTTTTTGATAGTATCTGTCATGCTATGACAACTATAGCAACAGGTGGATTTTCAACGCATAATGAGTCAATAGGTTTTTTTAAAAATCCTAATATAGAAATTATAGCAAGTATATTTATTATTTTAGGAAGTATACCTTTCATTTCATATTTAAAATTTTCACAAGGAAATAAAAAGATTTTTTTTCAGGATGTGCAAATTAAAGGCTTCATTTATCTTTTGGCTATTTCTGTGATAATAATGCTATTATATCTATTGTTCATAAATTACGATGGTAGTTTTTTTGATAAGATAAGAGTTTCATCTTTCAATGTTGTTTCAATTTTATCAGGCACAGGTTACGTTACCGATGATTTCGGATTATGGGGAAAATTTTCATTAATCTTCTTTCTGTTTCTCATGTTCATTGGAGGATGTGCGGGATCAACAGCCTGTGGAATTAAAATATTTAGACTGCAAATGCTTTTGATATTTTTAAAAAATCAAACTCAAAAATTGATTTCGCCTAATAGTGTAATTATTACTAAGTATAATAATCATAAAATTTCTGATGATTTTATAAGGTCAGTGATTATTTTTATTTTTTCATTTTTATTTATCTTTTTTATTATTGCAATGCTTCTTTCCATAAGTGGATTAGACTTTGTAACTTCAATATCTGGTGCTGCGAGTTCCATTTCTAATGTTGGACCTGGATTGGGTGAGATAATTGGACCTGATGGAAACTATAAGACTTTGCCTGATTTATCAAAATGGATATTAGCAACTGGTATGTTGCTTGGAAGATTGGAATTATTTGCTGTACTAGTGCTTTTCTTTCCATCTTTTTGGAGAAATTAAGTCATGAAAATATATAAAAAACAAACACTCGCTGAAACTTTCTCAGTTTATTTTGATCACAGAATGATAAAAATATTATTACTTGGTTCAATAAGTGGTTTTCCTTGGGTCATAATTGGAAGCAGTCTAAGTCTTTGGTTAAAAGAAGATGGTTTAAGTAGAAGTACTATAGGGTGGGCAGGATTAATTTTTGCAGTTTATGCTTTCAATTATTTATGGGCTCCAATTATAGATAGAGTTAGAATTCCTTGGTTAACAAATAAAATTGGTCACAGACGAGGATGGATTGTTTTAATGCAAACTATCATCCTTATAAGTTTAGTATTTTGGAGTGTAATTAATCCCAATACAAATTTAGCTTTAGTGATAAGCATTGGATTGATAATTGCGATTGCTTCAGCCACGCAAGATATTACTGTGGATGCATTAAGAATTGAACAAATTGGAGAGAATGAAGGAAAATCTATGCAAGCTGGTGCTGCAATGGCGGTCGTAGGTTGGTGGACTGGATATAAGTTAGGTGGTGTAGCTGCTCTTACTTCAGCAGAATTCTTTCAAAATCTTGGATTTGATAATTATTGGCAAAAAACTTTTTTGGTACTTGGTGCTGTAATTATAGCCTGTAACATTGGTTTAATGTTTATAAACGAAGTTTTGCAAACAGATAGAAGCGAATCTCAAAAAAAAACTGACAAAATGATTGAAGATAAATTAGGTGCCTCAAATCTTTTAACAAAAATTATTGCATGGCTTACGGGAACAGTTGCTGGTCCTATTATAAGTTTTTTTAAAAAAAATGGCTTTAATATTGCTTTGGCAATACTTGCTTTTATTTTTCTTTTTAAAATCGGAGAAGCTTTTCTTGGTAGAATGTCAGTGATTTTCTATAAGGAAATAGGTTTTACTAAGACAGATATAGCATTATATTCCAAAGGTCTTGGTTGGTTAACAACAGTAATTTTTACACTGCTAGGTGGGTTATTCGCTATTAGATCTGGTGTAATAAAAGCTATGTTTGTTTCAGGAATACTAATGGCCTCAACAAATTTACTTTTTTCTTTATTAGCATGGTCAGGGAAATCAGAATTATTATTTGCTATCGCAGTGATATTTGATGATATGGCAGCAGCATTTGCAACAGTCGCCTTTGTTGCTTTCATTTCGATGCTAGTAGATAGAACTTACACCGCAACTCAATATGCTTTATTAGCTTCTATTGGAACAGCAGGACGAACAACTTTAGCAGCATCATCTGGGGCTTTGGTGGATTGGTTAAATGGAGATTGGGGTATATTTTTTATTATCACGACAATAATGGTAATTCCATCTCTTATTTTTCTTTACATGATCAGACATAAACTTAATTTAAATGACTAAATATTTTACAAATAATTTTCCAGAAATAAATCTTTATAAGAAACCTTCGGCGAAATCTGAGATTGTTACCCAGATGATTTATGGAGAAAGCTTTTCTATATCTAAAAAATTAAAAAAATGGATTAAAATTAAAATTAAAGAAGATAATTATAAGGGTTACATATTAAATAAAAAATACTCTAATTTTTTAAAACCTACGCATAAAGTAATTTCTTTAAGAGCAAAAATTTTCAAATTTCCGAATAGAATAAAAAAAAATGAAATCACCTTTGGTTCTAAAATTAAAGTAATTGCAAGTAGTCCAAAATTTTTAAAGTTTGCAAATGGATGGGTAAAAAAAAGCGACGTTAAACCTGTTTCTTATAAAGAAAAAGATCTTTTTAAAAAAATAACATCTTTTAAAAATGTAAAGTATAAATGGGGTGGCAAATCCTTTAAAGGAATTGATTGCTCGGCTCTAGTGCAAGTATTTTTAAATTTTAATAATAAATTTTGTCCAAGAGATGCTAAGGATCAGGTTAAATATTTCAAAAATAACATAAAATTAGAAAATATAAAAAAAAATGATATTATTTATTGGAAGGGCCACGTTGCTGTCGCTTTATCAAAAAAAGAACTGATTCATGCTTATGGACCAATGAAAAAAACAGTAATTATGGATATCAATCAATCAATAAAAAGAATAAAAAAAACAGCAAATTTAAAAATTTTAAAAATAAAAAGAATATGAATAATAAAAAAATTTTATTAAAAAAAGCTTTATCATATTTTCCTTATGTTGACCAAATACTAAGAAAGATTTTCAATAAATATTTTAATGGTTCTTTTATTATTCCTTTTAATTTAAATCAATCTCCTGAAAAAATCCTTCAATCAAAGAGTTACAAACTAAATAAATACAATTATGAAAAATTAAAAAAAAACAATAATTTTTTTTTAATTTCAAGTCAGAGATCAAAGATAAAATATTCCAAAAAAAATTTAAATTTACTGATTTCTTTTATCAAAAATCAAAAAGCTGATATAGCATATGATGGAAATGATTTTTTTCACACTGAGATAGTATCTTCAAAAGTTCTAGATTATTATAGTAAAAATTATTTAATTGATAACTATCCTTACAAATTTTTTTATATAAGAAAAAAGTTTAATGTTAAAAACATTGGCTCAGAACACAGATCTTTTAATTTCAATGGGTCTTTCAAATTGCCCTCGGGTGGAAAAACAATAGGCGATCAAGGGGAAATTACTAGTAGACTTAACTTCATACCAGATTTGTCTGGAAAAACTTTTTTAGACATTGGTTCTGAAGAGGGATACGCTGTTTTTAATGCAATTAATAAAGGTGCAAAATTTGCTAAAGGGTTAAACATAGAGGAGGAAAAAGAATACGATTTTTTTCCTGATTATAAAAGACCCGCTGCATTAACAAGTCGTGAAAGAAATCAAATAAATTTGTCACAAAAATTTTTAACAAAGGAATATGGTTTAGAAAAAAATGATAATATAAAATTTGATTACAAAAATATTTACCAATTATCAGAAGAAAAGTTTGATTTTGTTTTTTGTTTTGGTGTGTTGTACCATTTAAAAAATCCTTATTTAGCTTTAGAAAATTTATATAAAATTACAAACGAAACTTTAATTTTAGAAACTCAAGGAATTAAAAATAATAATTATTTAAATGCCAAAATTGATGAAAATGATGGATTCATTAGACACTCTTCAAATTCACTCGCATTCTTATTAGAAAAAGTCGGATTTAGAAAGGTAGAGGTGTTGGTTGATGCATACAGACCCTCTATAATAATGAGCATTGTATTAAAAGCTAAGAAATAAATTTAAAAATTAAAGGCAGCTTCAGTCTCCCTCCACTGCCCTTAGTAACAATTTAAATGATTCGAGCATTAATCTTAAGACTCTTTTAGGTTGTATGTGGATAATAAGTTAAATTAATGGCGGAGAGAGAGGGATTCGAACCCTCGAAACGGTTTCCCGTTTACACGCTTTCCAAGCGTGCGCCTTCAACCTTGCGGCTTAAAAACATTGTTATACTTATAATTTTTTTTAGAAATTTTTAAAAAAATGATCTTGCGACGACGAGATGACGACCAATCTTAATTAAAATTTTAGTTTAAAACCTAAATTCGCGCTTAAGCTTTTAACACCCTGATTAGTATTTTTCGCAGTAATACCTGAAGTAAATTTTCCATTATCTGTAATCTTTTTTTCATAACCTAAGTTGGTAACTAATGAAATCTCTCTCGTAAGAGCGTTATCTTGATTGTAAGTAGCGCTTGTTCCATTAATCGAATAAACTTGAGATTTATCTCCTATCAAACTTCTAAAATCTAACAACCAACCTAGATTAAAGTTATTATTGTCGCTTGTTAGAATATTATACTTATCATTTAAAAATATAGAAACATTCCCTACTTTTCTATTTCTCCAAGAATAATATTTGCTCTCATCATAGCTTGGGGTAATAGAAAAACTTCCAGTTAAACCTATATTTGGCAAAAGTTTAGGATTAGTTTTGGTGATTCCGGAATGTATTTCAAAGGTTTGATAATTACTATCTATGTCTAGCTTACCAGAGGACGTGGTATTCGTAAGTATAGTTCTTTCTCCGTTTTTTAAAGTAATTCCACCCACAATAAATGAGTCTAAGTCTAAAAGAAGTTTATTTGCTGGAAAATATAATCCTGCTGAAATATTCTGATAAGTAATTTTATGATCTTTATCAAAATCTTGAAATCCAGTTTCAAAAGCAAGTATGAAATCAGAGTTTTCTAAAGGTGAAATTAAATTAGCTCCTACATTAACTAAATCGTACTCTAAAGCTAAATTAGAAGCATGACCATCTCTATTTAAAAAAGAGCTATAAGTTTCTCCCCATCCGTTACTATCATATAAATTTTCTGAGTCTTTGTATCGATTTAAAAATTGTCTAATGTTTAATGATTTATAACTTAATAGTTCATCTAATGTTTCGTTAGCGCCTTGACCAACTGACCCTGCAGATCCTTTAACTACTTGGTTGCCATCTAAATCTTCTAAAGTAAAACTACCAACAGTTTCATAGTAATAACCTTGACCAACACCATGTTGAAACTTTAATGTATTTCCAGTTGTTGAGCCTCCGTCAATTTTACCAACCAAAATACCTCTATCTTTAAGTGTTATAGTATTATTATTTCCAACTATAGCTATACCTACATTTGAAGGACTATTTCTATTATCAATAGTTCCGCTATTAACTAAAGTAGAGCTAGTATCTATTTGTACGGTAGCATCTGAAGCTGTGTTGTAAATAATTCCACCAGACTCGTTTGTAAGGGTTGTGTTTGTTGCTCCATCATAAAAATAAATCGCTCTATCGTTCACACTATAAATTGTTCCTGAGTTAGTGATTGTAGTGTTTTCTGCATCCTCTGTTCCAGCAGATTGTTGCACGATAGCATTAGTATTCGCAAATATTGTTCCACCAGATTTATTTGTGATTGTAGCGTTCTGTGCATCAAGTAATTGAATAGCTTTAGATGAAGTTGCTTCAATAGTTCCGGAATTGATAACAGTTAAACTATCTGTCTCTCTGCCCATTATAGCATTACTTCTACCTTGTATGGATCCACCGGACTCTACTACAACAGTTGCGCTGTCAATTTCATTACCCGCAGAAATGTAACCTCTTACAATATTATTTAGATCACCATCGAGCGTACCACTTATAGTTAAGGTAGAGCTTGCTTGAAGATCTTCTCTAGTTGTTTGTGTACCAGAAATCTCAACATCGGCAGCATATGCATGTTTTAAAGATATTAAATAAATCAGGATTGTAAATTTTTTTAGTAATTTCATTAATTATTCGTTAGTTATAAATTTATAAAATTATAATAAAAACTTTTGATGTCCGATTTGGGTAGATTAACTTATATCAATTTTTATTATCATTATTTAGTTTACCGACGACCATGCGACGACCAGATTATTTTAATATGTACTTTAGGTTGATTAATATAATAAAAAATGGCGGAGAGAGAGGGATTCGAACCCTCGAAACGGTTTCCCGTTTACACGCTTTCCAAGCGTGCGCCTTCAACCGCTCGGCCACCTCTCCTATTCAAAATTATCAATTAGTTTGATGAATTTTTCTATGAACTCTTTGTTGGTTGGAAGCTTATTTTTTTTCATATCTTTTTGAATTTTTTTATAGTTTTTTTTAATATTATTTAATGTTCCTAGAAAACTTAAAAAATTTCTTTTTGTAACAAAAATCCCTTTTTTTTCTCCAATAACATGTTTTATTTCGTCAAAAATAATTACTGGCCTCCTTCTTGCTAAAGCTTCAAGAAGAACCATAGGATGACCTTCGGTAAATGAAGGTAAAACAAAAATATTGTGATCATCATAATATTTGATTAGTTTAGATTTGTTGCTTTGTGTGGGAAAAATTTTAATGTTACTTTGATTTATTTTGTTTGAACTTCCTTTTTCTGCACCAATAATTGTCAAAGAGATATCTCTTTTATTTCTAATTAATTCAGCTAAGGCAAAAATTCCTTTTTCAACCCTAACCCTTCCAACATACAAAAGTTTAAAATTTCTTATTTCAATATTCTTGGGTTGTCTTAACCAAACAGAGTCTAATTGAGATGGACTAATAAGTTTTCCCTTTTTTCCATGAAGAATGTAATCCCTGCAGCTTATTAAATTTGAGATTGTGCCGGTAATGCTAAACATAAAATGATAGATTAGAGGTCCAATTCCTCCAAAAATTGCTTTGTATTCACCATAACCATCACTTCTTAAATAAACCATAGGTTTTTGTCCTATGATTTTTAGGAATATAGAAATTAAGAAAGTATAAGGAGAAATAGAGATTATCAGAAATTTAGTACCTTTATTTTTTGAAGCATTTTTTACTTCAGATAAATAAGAAAATATGTTGCTAAATACCTTTATTCTTTTTAACTTTATTTCATGAGATCTTTTTTTATTTGATTTTCTGCCAAGTAAGTTAACCTCAAATTTTCTATTCAAACCTTCTGGAGTCGATTTTAAATCTAAGTTATCACAATAAAATTTATTGTCTTCAATAGAAATGCTCTCATTGGAGAAGATAAATAATTTTTTTTTCATTATGCGTCTTTATTTATTTTTAAAACTCCGATGAAAGCCTCTTGAGGTATCTCAACTTTACCAAATTGTTTGGATCTTGCTTTACCTCTTTTTTGTTTTTCTAGAAGTTTTCTCTTTCGGTCGGTAGCCCCACCGCCATGTATTTTTGTCAGAACGTCTTTTTTAAATCCTTTTATAGACTCTCTAGCTACGATCTTTCCTCCGATGGCTGCTTGAACTGGAATCATAAAATTATGTCTTGGAATTAAATCTTTTAATTTTTCACAAACTTGTCTACCAGTAGACTGGGCAAAATCTTTATGAATAATCATAGCTAATGCATCAACAGGTTCTGAGTTCACGAGAATACCAAGTTTAACTAAATCTCCTTCCCTATAGCCAGAAATTTCATAATCAAAACTTGCGTAACCACTAGAGATAGATTTTAATTTATCATTAAAATCAAATACAACTTCGTTTAGTGGTAAGTCATATGATAAAACTGCTCTTTTTCCAGAGTAGCTTAAATTTGTTTGAATGCCTCTTTTGTCCTGACAAATTTTTATAATTGATCCTAAATATTCGTCTGGAGTAATAATTGTAGACTTAATCCATGGTTCCTCTATTTTTTCAATTTGAGATGGGTCAGGCATATTCGATGGATTTTGTAAATCTAAAACCTCACCTTTAGTTTTGTGAACTTTGTATATTACTCCTGGAGTTGTTGTGATTAGATTAACATCAAACTCTCTTTCAAGCCTTTCGGTAATAATTTCTAAGTGTAGTAGACCTAAAAATCCACACCTAAAACCTAATCCTAATGCGCTAGACGACTCTGGCTCATAAGAAAAACTTGCATCATTAAGTTTTAATTTTGCTAAACCATCTTTCAGTTTTTGATATTCAGAACTATCAACTGGGAAGAGGCCGCAAAATACAACGGGTTTACTTGGCT
Source organism: uncultured Pelagibacteraceae bacterium (assembly GCA_902589705.1). Classification (GTDB taxonomy): domain Bacteria; phylum Pseudomonadota; class Alphaproteobacteria; order Pelagibacterales; family Pelagibacteraceae; genus Pelagilacustribacter. Next base: position 1,116 of record CACITX010000002.1, on the reverse strand, counting down.
TAAAGCCAGGGAGTGGTTTATCAATAGGTGCGCTAGCATCACAAATAGTGTCCCCTACTTTTGTTTCCGATAGAGATTTAATTCCTGTGATAATAAATCCTATCTCTCCAGAACTTAATTCCTCTATGTCATTTGGCTTGGGAGTAAATACTCCTACTTTTTCAATTACATATTCTTGATCATTAGACATTAATTTTACTTTCATATTTTTTTTTAATTTACCGTTGATGACTCTGACCAGAATTACTACGCCGAGATAGCTGTCATACCAACTATCTACTAATAAACATTTTAATTTTTCATCAATAGCCCCATTTGGAGCAGGTAATTTGTTAATAATTGCCTCTAATATTTCATCTACTCCTTCTCCAGTTTTACCAGAACAAGAAATAGCATTCGTTGTCTCAATTCCAACAACGTCCTCAATTTCAGTTTTTGTTTTTTCGATATCTGAAGCAGGTAGATCTATTTTATTTAAAATCGGTATTACCTCATGATTAATTTCTAAAGCTTGATAAACATTTGCTAGAGTTTGAGCTTCTACTCCTTGAGTGCTATCAACAATTAAAAGAGACCCTTCACACGCCGATAAAGATCGGCTTACCTCATAACCAAAATCTACATGACCAGGCGTATCGATAATATTTAATATATAATCTTTACCATCTTTTGCTTTGTAATTGAGTTTTACAGTTTGCGCTTTGATTGTAATTCCTCTCTCTCTTTCAATGTCCATTGAGTCAAGAACTTGTTGTTTCATTTCACGATCTGTTAACCCTCCGCATTTATGGATAATTCGATCAGCTATTGTTGATTTACCGTGATCAATATGCGCAATTATAGAGAAATTACGAATTCTTTTTATATCTGACATTAGGACCTAATTGAAGCGCCAGTTTTTTTACTTACTGTATCAATAATTTTTTTACTGATATCGTCTAAATCATTTTCTGATAAAGTTTTATCGATAGCCTGTAAAGTTACATTAATCGCAACTGACTTTTTATCTTTTGGAATATTTTCTCCCTCATAAACATCGAAAGTAGATACATTTTGAATTAAATTTTCATCTACTTCTCTAATAATTTTCTCTAGAGCACCAATTTTAAAAATTTT
>CACITX010000001.1 GCA_902589705.1 uncultured Pelagibacteraceae bacterium | reverse complement strand
TGGCCAACGATAACTCTTGGGTTTATCTTTTTTGTATGATTAATTATTTGAGTCCCTAGACCTTTGCCTAAATCTGTGATTCCCTCTAAATCGATATCTTTTTCAAACAACCACCTGGCGTCATACTCTCTAAATCCATTCTGATTGATTTTCATAACTCTAAATACTAAAGAATTAAGGAATTTGTTATTAAATGTTTATTAACAAAACTTTCCACTTGCAAAATTAATCAAATGTTCCTATAATGTTCTATTGATTTCGCTGGTATATGGTATATTAACATAAATGTAACACAACATGTAGTTGTTTTGTTAATAAACTAAGCTAAAACAGGTAAAATATGAATAAAAACGTATCATTGGCAATAGAGAAAGCTGTCGGCAGTATAAGCCATAAGCACCAAAACGAACTAAATAATAACGGTCCTAAAAAACCAGATTTATTTTCTTTATCAGGTGAAACAGAACTATTTCAAAACGATAAGGGCATTACAATTAAGATTGATAGATCTAGAGATTCAAATTTAACTGATTTTGGTAAAGCAACGTTAACTGACAGATATTTGGGTCAGAATGAGAGTTTTCAAGATTTATTTGCGAGAGTAGCAAGCACATACGCAGATGACAATTTACACGCACAAAGAATTTATAACTACATAAGTAACTTGTGGTTCATGCCAGCAACTCCAGTTTTATCTAATGGCGGAACTGAAAGAGGTTTACCAATTTCCTGTTTTTTAAATGAGGCGAATGACAGCCTAGAAGGTATAACAAGTCTTTGGGAAGAAAATGTTTGGCTTGCTGCAAGAGGCGGTGGTATCGGAAGCTATTGGGGTAATCTAAGATCAATTGGTGAAAAAATTGGTAAAGTTGGAAAAACATCTGGAATAATTCCCTTCATTAAAGTTATGGATTCTTTAACTTTGGCAATCAGTCAAGGTTCTTTGAGAAGAGGTTCGGCAGCTTGTTATCTACAAATAGACCATCCTGAAATTGAAGAGTTTATTGAAATGAGAAGACCAACTGGTGGTGACGTTAATAGAAGATCTCTCAATTTACATCACGGAGTATTAGTTACAGATGAGTTTATGAGAGCAGTTGAAACCGGAGGTCAGTGGGCATTAAGAAGTCCATATGACGGCACAGTTCAATCAACTATTCCTGCAAGAAACTTATGGATCAGATTATTAACTGCCAGAATTGAAACTGGTGAACCTTATATTGTTTTCATTGATACAGTTAACAGGCAAATACCTCAACATCACAAACTGGCTGGACTAAAAGTTAAAACTTCAAACTTATGTAGTGAAATCACACTACCTACTGGCCAAGATAATGAAGGAAACCAAAGAACTGCTGTTTGCTGTTTATCATCTTTAAATTTAGATACATACGATCAATGGAGTGCAGATCCTCAATTCGTGGAAGATGTAATGAGATTTTTAGATAATGTGATGACCGACTTCATTAATAGAGCACCAGATGAATTTGCTCATGCAAAATATTCTGCGATGAGAGAAAGAAGTGTTGGACTTGGAGTAATGGGATTACATTCTTATTTCCAGCAAAAAAATATTCCTTTTGGTTCAGTAATGAGCAAAGTTTGGAATAAAAAAATATTTAAGAATATACAGGAAAAAGTTGATGCGGCTTCAGTTAGTTTAGCGGAAGAAAGAGGAGCTTGTCCAGATGCTGCTGAGTATGGAATTAAAGAAAGATTTTCAAACAAGACAGCTATAGCACCTACAGCATCAATTTCAATAATTTGCGGTGGTTCTTCTCCAGGAATTGAACCTATAGCTGCAAATAGTTATACGCACAAAACATTATCTGGATCATTTAATGTTAGAAATAAATATCTTAAAAAACTTCTTCAAAAATATGAAAAAGATACTGACGAAGTTTGGTCTAGCATCACAACGAACCAAGGTTCAGTATCACACTTAGATTTTTTAACTGCTGAAGAAAAAGATACTTTTAAAACAGCATTTGAAATAGATCAAAGATGGGTAGTGGAATTAGGAGCAGATAGAACTCCGCATATTTCACAAGCTCAATCAGTAAATATATTTATACCTGCAGATATACATAAAAAGGATTTACATAATCTTCATTTCCAAGCTTGGAAAAAAGGATTAAAGAGCCTTTATTACTGCAGATCTAAATCAATCCAAAGAGCCGAAAATGTAAACAACGCATCACAAACTGATGTAACTAAGAATGTTTATTCTAACGGACAAAAGTCAAATAACGAGTCAAATAACTATGAGGAGTGTTTATCATGTCAGTAGCAGAAAAAATTAAGCCAGGAATAATCCAGCCAAAAAAAATGGGATTATTAGTAGAAAATCCAGTTTATAAACCATTTAGATACCCATGGTGCTATGATGCCTGGTTAACGCAACAAAGAATTCACTGGTTACCAGAAGAAGTACCACTAGGTGATGATGTCAGAGACTGGCAGAAAAATTTATCTGTAGAAGAAAAAAATTTATTAACTCACATTTTTAGATTTTTTACACAAGCAGATGTTGAAGTTAACAATTGTTATCTAAGACACTACACTACTGTATTCAAACCTACCGAAGTTTTAATGATGATGACGGCATTTGCAGCTATGGAAACAGTTCATATCGCGGCTTACTCTCACTTATTAGATACAATTGGAATGCCAGAAACAGAATACTCTGCTTTCATGAAGTATAAAGAAATGAAAGATAAGTATGATTATATGCAAGGGTTTGATGTTAAATCAAAACATAATATTGCAATGACAATGGCTGTGTTTTCTGCATTTACAGAGGGACTTCAGTTATTTGCAAGTTTTGCAATTCTTCTAAACTTCCCTAGATTTAACAAGATGAAGGGAATGGGTCAGATCGTAACTTGGTCTGTGAGAGATGAAACTCTTCACTGTAATTCTATGATCAGATTATTTAAAGATTTTATCAAAGAAGAACCACAAATCTGGAATGATAAATTGAAAAATGAAATTTATGATGCGTGTAAAACAATTGTACATCATGAAGATGCTTTTATTGATTTAGCCTTTCAAATGGGATCACTAGAAGGTTTAACAGCGGAAGAAGTTAAACAGTACATAAGATTTATTGGAAATAGAAGACTAGAACAGCTTGGTTTGAGTCCAATATATGATGTTAAGAAAAACCCATTAACTTGGTTAGATACAATGTTGAATGGAGTTGAACATATGAACTTCTTTGAGGGTAGAGCTACTGAATATTCTAAAGCATCTACTAAAGGTAGTTGGGGTGAAGTTTTTGTTAATTAACAACCTTTAAAAGAAGCATACATATTTCTAATTAAATCAAAGTATAAATCTTTTCCTGGATTTAAGGTTGCACCTAAAGGGTCAATTACACCGGTGCTTATCTTCATATCTTTTGCAACTGCCTTAATGATATTTGGATTAAATTGAGGTTCTGAAAATACACAAGTTACCTTTTCATGTTCAATGATCTCTCTGATTTCAGCTAATTGTTCAGCACCTGGTAATACATCTGTATTAACTGTAAAAGCTCCTAAAACATTAACATCAAATCTTTTCTCGAAATACTGGTAAGCATCATGGAAGACAATAGATTTAAAATCTCCTTTTAACTCAGATTTAACTTTTTTTGTAAGATTATCTAAAGCTTTATGAGCCTTCTTTAAATTAGCTTTGTAAGTAGATGCATTGTTTGAATCTTTTTTAATTAAATGCTCTGCCATTTCACTTAGTATTGCTTTTGCGTTTATTGGATCAAGCCAAATATGTGGATCATGTTCGCCGTGAGCATGCCCGTGATGATCGTCATGTTTATCTTCTTTATGACCGTGTTCTTTATGCTCATCGTGCTTATGATCGTCATGTTTATCTTCTTTATGAACGTGTTCTTTATGCTCATCGTGTCCATGTTCTTCAAAGATATTTCTTTCTCTAAATTTTAATTTTTTAAGACCCTTAATTTCCATTAATTCTATTTTCTCAGCTTTTTTTGCTATTGATTTTAATGGTTTTTCTAAAAAATTTTCTAAATCTTCACCAACCCAAAATATTAGGTCAGCATTCTGTAACATTTTAGCGTGCGACGGTTTCATAGCAAATCCATGCGGTGAAGCATACCCGTCTACTATCAAGTCTGGTTTACCCACTCCATCCATCAAATAGCTTGCTAAAGAATGTATAGGTTTAATTGAAGCGACTACTTTAATATCGGCATTTGCTGGTGAAAAAATAGTAAATAAAGATAATATTGATAATATAAATGGTAATTTTTTAATGTTATTCATAGTGATAGTATTGCAAAATTGTTATAATATAACACTATGTAATAATATAACAGTTATATGTCAAGGAATTAAATGACCTCAAATCAAAATATTTTAGTAAAATTAAATCAAGCTGGCTTCCGTTTAAAAGACAAATGGTTAGTCAAAGGAGTATCACTACAAATTAAAAAAGGACAAATAGTTACTCTTATTGGGCCAAATGGTTCTGGAAAAAGTACAACCGCTAAAATTGCATTAGGAATTTATAAAAAAATTGATGGAGAGGTTGAAAAATATACAAATAAAGTTGGTTATGTTCCTCAAAAGATTTCAATCGACTGGACATTGCCACTTAGAGTAAAGGATTTCATGGTATTGACTGAAAATCTTAAAGATGAAGATATTAACGAAGCTTTATCATTAACTGGCGTTATACAACTTAAAAATAAAAATTTGGGTGATTTATCAGGCGGTGAATTTCAAAGAGTATTGATTGCAAGAGCAATTTCAAAAAAACCAGATTTATTGGTGCTTGATGAACCAGTACAAGGAGTAGATTTCACTGGTGAAATAGCTTTATATAAACTCATAAAGAAAATTACAGACGAATTAAATTGTGGAATTTTATTAATTTCACATGACTTACACACAGTGATGAGTGCTACAGACCATGTTGTCTGCTTAAACGGTCACGTCTGTTGTTCAGGATCTCCAATGGATGTTGCAAAGAATAACGAATATAAAGCTCTGTTTGGTGAACAAGCTTATCAAATATTAACAAGGTATGAACATAGACATGATCATGTTCACACGAGCAAAGGAGAGATAAAAAAAAATTAAATGTTAGATGATTTTTTTATAAGAGCTTTAATAGCTGGACTTGGTATTGCAATTGTAACAGGACCTCTCGGATGTTTTGTTATATGGAGAAGATTATCTTATTTCGGTGATACTCTTGCACATTCAGCTTTACTTGGGGTAACCTTAGCTTATACTTTAGAGTTTAATATTGCTTTTTCAGTATTTATAATTTCATCTTTAATTGCATTAATTTTAATTCAGCTTCAAAAAAAAACTAATCTACCTGGAGATGCTTTATTAGGACTTTTAGCTCATTCATCTTTAGCAGTTGGACTAGTAGTTATTGGTTTTTTAACATTCATTAGGTTTGATATAATGGGATTATTATTTGGAGATATACTTGCAGTTACAGTGGATGATTTATTAATTATATGGATAGGAGGTCCATTAATTCTTCTTATTCTAAAATTAATTTGGAAACCTTTATTTGCATCAACAGTAAATTATGAATTAGCAGAAGCCGAAGGTTTAAATCCTGATAGAGCTAAAGCTATTTTCACAATTTTAATGGCTGGGATTATTGCTATTTCAATTAAAATGGTTGGATTATTGTTAATTACAGGAATGTTAATCATACCAGCCGCAATGGCTAGAAATATTTCTTCAAGCCCACAGAATATGGTCATCTATTCAATACTTGGCGGGTTATTATCAGTACTTTTAGGTTTGTTTACTTCATTAGAATTTAATACATCCTCAGGTCCATCAATTATAGCAGCTTCCTTATTTTTATTCATACTTTCACTATTAAATATCAAGCAATCGATTAAATTGAAAAATTAATGATAAACAAGTAAAATAAGAAATGTACAAAGAAAATAATCTTTCAAAAAATCAACAAATCATTTTTGATTTAATTGATAAATCTTCAGAACCATTAAAAGCATACACAATACTTTTTAGTGTTCAAAAGAAAGGAATTAAAGCTCCACCTCAAGTTTATCGAGCATTAGATAAATTAGTTGAGACGGGTAAAATTCATAAAATTGAAAGTAAAAATGCTTTTGTTGCATGTAGAAATTCAAATTGTGAAATTTCAAAAGCTACAGCATTTTCAATTTGTGAAAGTTGTGAAATGGTTGATGAAATTAACGATGCTAAACTTACAAAATATTTAACAAATTTTAGTGATAAAAAAGGAACTAAGTATAAAAGATTTAATTTAGAATTTTTTGGTTTGTGTAAAAAGTGTAAATAAAAAACAAAATAAGCTAATCTCTACAAATCGTAAGCATATCTTCCATAATTCACTTTTTAGTTGAACTACGGTTACATTCTCAACCTATACATGTTACAAAAAAATTGAGGAAATTAGGAGGACATATGAAATATTTAAAATATTTAGTATCTATAATTACAGCCATATCTATTAGTAGTGTTGTATCTGCTAGTGAGATAAAAATGGGTAAAGCTGATTGGGACACAGGCTATTTCCAAGCTGAGATCTACAAGCAAGCTTTAGAGAAGATGGGTTACAAAGTATCTGGCCCAACAGTGATGAAACCACAGGTGTTTTATGTTGCAGCCACTGCTGGTGATGTTGACCTTTGGGTTAACGGCTGGTTTGGCACACATGATGGTTATATCTCTGAGTCAAAAGGTAAGGTAAAACCAGTGGGTTATGTAATGAAGGGTGGAGGAGCTCAAGGTTACTTAATCGATAAAAAATCTGCAGATAAATTTGGTATCAAGAGCGTGATGGATATCAAAAAACACGCAAAGGAGTTTGACTCTAATGGTGACGGAAAAGCAGACATGGTTGCTTGCCCTCCAGGCTGGGGATGTGAGAAAGTTATTTCAAAACATTTTGACGAGCTTGGATTAGGTGATTTTATCAATCCAGTAAAAGCAGACTACTCAGCCTCGATGGCAGATGCAGTGTCTAAATACAAAAATGGAAAATCTATTCTATTTTATACATGGACACCTAACTGGACTGTTGGTGCTTTAAAACTTGGTAAAGATGTAGTTTGGATTGAAGTTCCATACAGTAAAACTAAACCTACTAAGATCGCTAACGCGACAAAGTCTAAAGTAAATTTAGGTTTTGGTGCTGATGATATTAGACCAGCAGCGAATGTAGACTTTCTTAAAGCAAATCCAAAGGTAGAAAAGATGCTTAAAAAAGCTTCTATACCTCTTGGAGATATTGCTGCTCAGAACTTGAAGATGAACAAGGGTGAGAAAAGTGAAAAAGCTATTAAGAAACACGCAGCTGAATGGATAAAAGCTAATCAAAGTACGTTTGATAGTTGGATCAAGTAAGGATCAAGGTTAATTTTAATGAGTTTAAAATTAGCCCCATCAGATTACGAAATATACATTCCAATTGGTGAATGGATAGAGGGAAATATTAAAGAGTGGCTATTTGAACAAAGGCCACTCTTTAAAAAGATTTCAGCACCAATAGACACAGTTCTTAATAGTTTAGATTCTCTTTTTAATTTTATTCCTTTTCCAATAATTCTTTTAATATTTGTTTTTTTTGCTTATAGGACTAACGGTTTAAAGTTTGCAATCTTTTCTTTTGTTAGTTTAGTTTTTATAGATTTAGTTGACCTTTGGTCTGAAAGCATGACTACACTTGCTATGATATTTACCGCTGTATTATTTTGCATGTTAATCGGGATACCATTAGGAATTCTAGCTTCTAGAAGCAATACATTTGAAATTATTTTACGTCCTGTGTTGGATATAATGCAGACTATTCCAAGTTTTGTTTATTTAATACCCGTAGTTATGCTCTTTGGAGTTGGATTAACTCCAGGTGTTGTTGCAACAATTATATTTGCACTTCCACCAATAATTCGTTTAACCAATCTAGGTATTAGACAAGTCGGTAAGGGTTTTAAAGAGGCTGGTTCAAGTTTAGGGTTAACAAAGTTTTTAATTCTTGTGAAAATTGAAATACCTTTATCTCTAAAAACTATAATGGCGGGTGTTAATCAAACGTTAATGTTAGCTTTATCGATGGTAGTTATTGCAGCTTTAATTGGAGCTGGAGGATTAGGTTTAACTGTTTATATTGCGCTAGGAAGATTAGATGTTGGTTCAGCCGTTATTGGTGGAACAGGAATAGTAATTCTGGCAATTATATTAGATAGAATAACTCAAAAAATAATTAAAACTCGTTAATTATTCCTAAAATTTTAAGAGCAAAAACAATTACAAAAAATAAAATGGTCCATCCTAAAAACTGAATAATAATTTTAAGTTTTGGACCCTTGTCAATGCCTTTCCAGCTCATGAAAGTATATGTTGTAAAAATCGATAGGATTAAAAGAAGAAGAAAATTAGTTAAAGACATTATCTTTGATTTAAAAGCATTACTTCTCTAACTTCGGCGCCTCTATATTTTGATAAAGGTCTAATCAATTTATTAGATGCATGCTGTTCCATAATGTGTGCTGACCAACCTGTAATTCTAGACATTACGAATATCGGCGTGTAGAAATCAATATCTATTCCCATCATGTAATATGTTGGACCACAAGGGAAGTCGACATTTGGATGGATATTCTTTTTTTCTAACATTACTTTTTCTAAAATTTCATACATTCTTGTATATTTTTCTTTTTTTAAAAGTTTAGCTACTTTGAACATGTAGTGTTTCATTGTAGGCACTCTAGAGTCTCCTGTTCTATAAACTCTGTGACCAAATCCCATTACAACTTTCTTTTTGTTTAATGCGTTTTCAATCCAAGCTTTTGCTTTTTCTGGTTTTCCTATTTCTTTCATCATGTGCATCACAGCTTCGTTTGCACCGCCATGCAATGGACCTTTTAAGGAAGCTATAGCTCCAGTGATTGCTCCATGTAAATCTGACAAACTTGAGGTAATTGTTCTAGCTGTAAAAGTAGAAACATTAAAACTATGTTCAGCATATAAAATTAGAGAGATGTCAAATGCTCTTACTATTTCTTTATCTGGCACTTTATTAAACATCATTTTAAAAAAGTTTTCTGAGAAAGATAAATTTTTACTCGGAGAAATTATGCTTTTACCTTTTCTTGATCTGAAATAAGCGGCAACTGCAGTAGGAGTTTTAGCAAATATTCTCATTGCTTTTCTCATATTTGCTTTAGGAGAATTGTCTTTCGTATCTTTATCTTCTAAAGCCATTAAACTCACGCATGTTCTAATCACATCCATTGGATGAGCATTTTTAGGCATTTTTTTAATATCACTTAATATTTGTTTTGATAGTTTTCTCTCTGATCTTTCCTGTTTAATAAATTTTTTAAGCTGGTTTTTATTTGGCAGTTCGCCATTAAGAACAAGATAAGCAACTTCCTCGAAATCACATTTATCGCACAACTCTTGAACTGTGTAACCTCTATATGTTAGTGCACTTAATTCTGGCACTACATGAGATATTGTTGTTTCATCAACAACTATACCAAGTAAACCTTTTTTAATCTCTTCACTCATTATTCATGCCCTTCTGTAGAAAAATCAGTAATTTTTTTATCAGGTGTATTGTACTTCTCATATTCTACTAACTCGTACAACCTTTTTCTAGTCTGCATTTTGTCAATAATGTTGTTTTGATGTCCGTCTTTAAATATTGATTTTAAACCGATTTCTACATTTTGCATTGCAAGACGTTGAGTGCTCACAGGATAAATTACAAGGTTATAACCTAAATTTTCTAATTGTTTTTTATCTAATAATTTAGATTTTCCAAATTCAGTCATGTTAGCTAGCAAGTATCCTTTTGCTGCTTTTCTTACTTTTTCAAATTCGCTTTCATCTTTCATTGCTTCTGGAAAAATCATATCAGCTCCAGCTTCTTCATAAGCTTTTATTCTCTCTAATGTTTTATCTAGTCCCTCAACAGAATTAGCATCAGTTCTTGCAATAATTAGAAAATTTTTATCTTTTCTAGCTTTCACTGACTTTTTAATCTTTTTTACCATTTCATCTGTAGGTACCAATTCCTTATTATCTAAGTGACCACATCTTTTCTCAGCTATTTGATCTTCTAAATGACATCCAGCTAAACCTTTACTCTCAAAAACTTCAATTGTTTTTTCACAATTTCCAAATCCTGTATCGATATCAACGACTGTTGGAAGATCAGTAACTCTAGCTATTTGACTACTTCGATAACTAACTTGATCTAAGGTTGTCAATCCAATGTCAGGCAAACCAAGATCATTAGACATAACACCACCAGAAACGTAAACACCATCAAAACCTATTTCTGCTATAAGCTTTGCACAAAGAGGGTTGTATGCTCCAGGAAATCTTAATAATTTTTTTGATTTTAAATTTTTAATTAAGTCTGAACGTTTTTCTTGTACTGTTTTTTTAGTAAAATGCATTCGTTGAGATTTATATTAGAGCAGGGTGTAAAAATCAAAGATTATTTAAAAAGTATAAATAATCCAGTCAAAACTAATAAAACTGCTAGTAAATATTCAATAAACTTTTTTATTTTAACATCAGTTACAAATTTTCTCAAACCGCTCCCAAATAAGGCCCACAAACTTATCGTTGGGAAACATATCACAGCAGCTGTAATTGTCACAAATGCCACTCCAACAAAAATATTTTCCTCGGTAGGAAAAAAACCTGAAGCAACTGTTACAGCAATTGACCAAGCTTTAGGATTAATAAATTGAAACAAAGAAGCTTCATAAAATCTTAATGGTCTTCCTGTTTCTTTTTGAACCATGCTAAATGATCCAATCATTTTCCATCCTAAATAAACTAAATAAATGAAACATAATATTTTCATGTAAAATTGAATTTGTGGGTAGAGCAAAAAAAGATTAGCCAAACCAAAACAAGTAAGTCCAATTTGAAATATGTGACCTAGTGGTATTCCAATTAAATGAGGTAAAGTTCTTACAAAACCAAATTTCATACCTGATGCAGTCAGCATTGCATTATTAGGTCCTGGTGTAAAAAACATGGTAAAATAGAAAGCAGATAGGGCAGAAAAAAGAGCAAATGAAATCATAAATATTTTTCTATGATCTTTTCAAAACCAATAAAATCAGAAATTAATTCATCATGTTTTATTTCATTTTCATTTTTTTCTGTGTAGCCATCTTTTACTAATACAAAAGGTAATTTAGCATTATGAGCAGAGTTTGCATCTACCTCGCTGTCCCCAACCATAATGGTTTTTTTTAAATCACCACCGATTATTTCTACAACATTCGTTAAGTGTCTTGGATCAGGTTTATTAAATTCAAATGTGTCAGCACCAGCAATACATTCAAAGTACTTGCTCATATCTAATTTTTTTAAAAGATCCACTGCTAACCTTTCTTGTTTATTTGTACATACAGCCATTGATATCTTTTTATTTTTTGCCCACTCTAAAAATTCTAAAACTCCATTTATTGGTTTACTATTTCGATCAATATTTTTTGCATAAAAATCAATAAATTCTCTTGTCATCTCTTTTTTTATTTTTTCATCTTTTATTTCTTCTTTAAAAGATCTTTGCATCATTACCCACGCTCCTCTTCCTGCTAAAGATTTAATCTCAGATAATTTTTTTTCTGCATGGCCAAACTTTTTCATTACATGATTATGTGCTGCCATTAAGTCAGGGGCTGTGTTGACTATTGTTCCATCTAAATCGAAAAGTAATGTAAAATTTTGTTTCATAACTATTTTAACTCAAATACAATAATTTTATTCCCAAATTCTACCAATTCTGGGTACCCTTTTTTTAAGGAAAAACTACCAGTGGCATTTATTAGAATATATTGTTTTTCATCAACAGCATAAGTAATTGGTGGACTAGATCCTATATAAGGTAAAGTAAATGACCATAATTCTTTTCCATCTTCAGCATCTAAAATCCTAAATTTTTTATCTAAAGTGCCAGTTGCTAATAAAATGTCAGATTCGGTTCCTGTAACACCGCTGTAATTTTCTGTTCCAGTTATAGGAACACCTTTTTTAGTTAGCTCTGTATATTCTCCAAAAGGCTTTTGCCATTTAATCTTTCCATTATTTAAATTAATAGCAGTAATTGTACCCCATGGCGGTTTAGAGCCAGGATAACCATACTGATCTAAAAGTCTTTTAAAGCTACTATTATATTTATAATAAGGTTCTGGAGAAAACTTATTTTTTTTTTCGTTAAAGGTAACCTCTGCTTCCCAAGCAATATTTGATGATGTGATATATAACATTTCAGATCTTAGATCATATGATCCACCAGACCATTCAGCACCACCATGAAAATTAAATTGGATATTTTTTTTACCAATTTGATAAGGTTCAAAAAATCCATAATTATAATCTTTAATTTTTTCTAAAACATATTTTTTACTTTCAGTGCTTATATTTGTAACCTGGTTTAAATCGAATACTTGTTTTGCGAATGGTTTAGGCAATTTTAAATTTGGTTGATAAAAATTAGTTTTTTCTCCTGGCAATTTAGATCTTGGAGCTTTTTTTAAATGAAAATCAAAAATAGGTTTTCCTGAAACTCTATCAAGTACAATTGTATTACCAAGTTTTGTTACAGCGATAACAACATCAATTTTTTTACCTTTTTTAGTTATTGAGCCGAGTATAGGTGGGGCAGGTATATCCAAATTCCAAATATCATGCCTAACTTCTTGAAAGTCCCAAATTTTTTCTTTTTTTAATATATCTATTGCAACTATAGAATTAGCATATTGATTTTTTCCAGGTCTATTCACACCATTAAAATATCTTCCTGCATTTCCAGTTGTTAAAAAAGCTATGCCTCTTTCCTCATCCAACGAAAAACCACCCCAAGGATTTCCACCTGAGTAATCATATCTTTTTCCACCATTTCTCTCTTTCGATTGCTCTTTCATTAAAAGAAATTTCCATAAAAACTTTCCTGTATTGATGTCATAAACATTTAATGAAGGTTCCGATGTTGAAATAATTAAATTGCTTTTAAAAATTGCTGGAGAAGTTAAAGAAGGTGATGGAAGATTAACTATTCCTTTTTTTCCAAATTTTTCGTCTAGTGAACCATCATTAATATTTAACGCAATAAGTTTCTTATACGATGAAAAAAATATTTTTGAGCTCTCTTTAGTTTTACCTTTTACATAAACCATACCTCTTCTTGGAGATTGGTCTTTTAAAATATGTTTCCACAAAAATTTACCTGATTTTGCATCTAAACAAATAATTTCTTTATTAAAGCTTGGAATTATAATTTTATCTTCAGCTACTATTGCGTTTGATTGAATATCGTAAGGTTTGTCACCGTTTAAGGTATACTCCCAAGCTATCGATAGTTTATCTAAATTTTTTTTATTAATTTGAGTTAGCCCAGAAAATCTAATTGATGAATGGCCTGCATGATTTCTGTGCCAATCAGAACCATTATTTTTTAAAGGGTATAAATTTTTTGAAAAATTATCAGTTTTTTTTATTAATATCTCCTCTGGAAGCTGATTTCTAATATCTTTATTTACATAATATAATTTTGCAGAGTTGCTTATTTTAAGGAGAAATGAAGCATAATAATTATCTAAATTTCTCATAAATTTTTTAACTTGAGGATTTCTAATATTATTCAAATTAAAGTAGATTGAGTCTCTGTTAACAGTTTTTGTTGAAATTGTGATCATTTCATAAAGTACATAAATAAGTATAACTAGAATTAATGAGATTAACGCTTTTATTAGTTTCTTTTGCATATTTAAAATGGAGTATTTAAAAGTAATAATTTGTGAATTATTTTAAAACTTTAATTATAATAAATACAGTTTTAAATGAAAAAAAACATTAAATTAAATCAAGTAAATTCTTACAGACTCAAGCAAGAGGTTTTAAGAAATCAAGCTTTAGCTAAAGGAGTTAATTTAATTGCTCCTGAGACGGTTTTTTTGTCAGCGGACACTTCTTTTGGAAAAAATGTTACTGTTGAACCTTATGTTGTTTTTGGCCCAAATGTAAAAGTAGGAGATAATTCTTGTATTAAATCATTTAGCCACATTGAGGGCACAAAAATTGAGAAAAATGTTTTAGTTGGTCCATACGCAAGATTAAGAAAAGGAACAGTTTTAAAAAACAATTCTAAAATAGGAAATTTTGTGGAAACTAAAAAGTCAAAAATAGACAAAAATTCAAAAGTAAATCATTTATCCTACATAGGGGACGCTTCTATTGGAAAAAATTCAAATATTGGTGCAGGAACTATTACTTGTAACTATGATGGGTTTAAAAAATATAAGACAACCATCTCTGATAATGTTTTTATAGGGTCAAACTCCTCGTTAGTTGCACCAGTTAATGTAAATAAAGACAGTGTCGTAGGCGCCGGATCTGTAATTACTAAAAATGTTAAAAAGAAAACATTAGCATTAACAAGAACCGCTCAGTTAGAAATCAAAAATTACAAAAGAAAGAAATAAAAATAATGTGTGGAATAATTGGCATCGCTAGTAATAAACCTGTTTCTATAAATATAATTAATTCACTAAAAAAACTTGAATATAGAGGTTACGACTCAGCGGGTCTTGCAACATTAAAAGATAACACTATTAACGAAAAAAAATGTTCGGGAAGAGTTGAGGAACTAGAAAAAATTTTGTTCAAAACACCTTCCAATGGAAATATTGGCATCGGACATGTTAGGTGGGCAACTCATGGAATTCCAAATGTAGTAAATGCACATCCTCATTCTTCTGAGCAAGTGTCTGTAGTTCATAACGGTATAATAGAAAATTCTGATGAGATAAAAAAAGAATTAGAGGATAAAGGAATAGAATTTAAGTCTCAAACAGATACAGAAGTAGTAACTTTATTAATTACAGAGGCTTTAAAAAATAATAATCCTTTAGACTCAGTATTTAAAACTTTAAAAAAGTTAAAAGGTAGCTTTGCATTAGGAATAATTTTCAAAAACTTCTCAAATATTATTATTGGAGCGAGAAGAGGAAGTCCATTAGCTGTTGGATACTCAAAGAATGAAAACTATATTGGTTCGGACTCTTATGCATTAAAATCTATGACTAATAAAATTTCTTATTTGGAAGATGGAGAATTATGTGTGTTAACTAAAGATGAAGTTAGTTTCTACAATGCAAGTCTTAAAAAAATAAACAAAAAAATTCTTACAATGTCAGAAAGTGAGGACCTTATTGATAAAGGTGAATACAAACATTTTATGTTAAAAGAAATTTTAGAACAACCAGAAACTGTTAAAAATTGTATAGATGAATATGTTGATAGCATTAAAAAAAATATAAATATTCTAAATTTTCCTGTCGTTCCGGAAAAAATTAATAAGATCATTTTGATAGGTTGCGGCACAGCTTACAATTCGTGTTTAACAGCTAAATATTGGTTTGAGGAACTAACTTCAATTGATGTTGAGATAGATATTGCCTCTGAATTTAGATATAGAAAATTAAAATTTAATTCAAATAACCTATATATTTTTGTTTCACAATCTGGAGAAACAGCTGATACAGCAGCAGCACTAGATATTTGTAAAAAAAATAATGTTAAAACTTGCTCAATAGTAAATGTTATTGAGAGTACAATTGCAAGAAACTCTGACTGGGTTTTACCAATACATGCTGGTATGGAAATTGGTGTTGCATCAACTAAAGCATTTTTAGGTCAACTTATTGTACTTTATATTTTGAGTTTAAAATTAGCTTTTGTGAGAAAAGACATTGATGAAACTTCATACGTTAGAAATATAAGTAACTTAAAAAAACTACCAGAAGCAATTAAGAAATGCATCAAAAGTGAGAGCGATATTCAACTCATGGCAAAAGAATTTATTTCAGCTAAGGGATCAATGTTTTTAGGAAGAGGTTCTTCTTTTCCAATTGCTTTGGAGGGTGCATTAAAATTAAAAGAATTATCTTATTTACATGCAGAAGGATATCCAGCTGGTGAAATGAAACATGGGCCTTTAGCTTTGATTGAAGAAGGGTTGCCAGTAATAGTTATTGCTCCGAAGGATAAATATTTCGAAAAAACAATTTCAAATATGCAAGAAGTTATAGCAAGAGGTGGAAAAATACTTTTTATTACAGATAATAAAAAAGACTCTTTAAATGAGAATATAAGATTTGGTTTAAGAGTTCCTCATATTGATAATTTTTTGTCTCCTATATTATTAACACTACCACTGCAGATGCTTGCTTATCATGTAGCTTTACTAAAAAATTGCGATGTTGACAAACCAAGAAATTTAGCAAAATCAGTTACAGTTGAGTAAAATGAAATCAAATTATAAAGCAATGGTTTTATCTTGTATTGACCCAAGATTTCAATCGATAGTTTATAACTATTTAAAGAAAAAAAAACTAAGTGGAAAATATAGCTCTTTTACAATTGCTGGTGCTGCTGTGGGTGTTACTGCTAACAAGTTTAAAAAATGGCATAAAACCTTTTGGGATAATGTGGATGCTTCAATTAAGTTACATAAAATTAAAAAACTAATAGTAATAAATCATCGGGACTGTGGTGCAGCTAAAATTATTATTGGAAAAAAAGAATTTTCAAAAATTAACGAGATTAGAGTACACAAAAATTCGTTTCAAAAAATTAAAAAAATATTTAAAAAAAAATATCCTAAATTAAGAATTGAATTAAAACTTATCTCACTTAATAAAAAAATAAAAAATTTTTAATTTAATTTATAGATTATAGTATTCTTATTGTTTAAATTATTTACTGGTATTTTTTTTCCTTTTTTTTTCATTTTTAAAAAAATCTTTGATTTTGATTTGTTATTTAACCATAATAATATTTTCTTTGAATTATTAATTACTTTTAAACCAAGTGTTATCCTTTCAAAATCTTTTCTAATCACTGGTTTGGCAATAAATTTTTTATATAAATTTTCAGAATCTGGAAAAATAGATGCTATATGACCATCTTCGCCCATTCCTAATAAAAAATAGTCAAAATTAATTTTTTTATACTTAAAATATTTTTTTATTTTTTTTGAATATTCAATTGAACATTTTGAAATTGATTTATTGGTTTTTATTGGAAAAATATTTTTTTTATCAATTTTAATTTTCTTAATAAGTTTATCAAAGGCTAATTTATAATTAGAATTCTTAGATCGGTGAGGAACATACCTTTCATCCCCCCAAAACAAATCAATAATACTCCAGTCAATATTGATTTGAGCTAGCTTTTTATAGAGGTTAATTGGACTTTTGCCACCCGCTAAAACAAAACTTAATCTTTTTTTTTGTTTTTTTTTTATTAAATAATCTTTTTTAAAATCTTTGATGAATTGATCAATTAGTGATTTTTCGCTTTTTTTATTAATTATTTTCATAATTTTTACCTAACATATTTAATTAGCTTTGAAATTAGACTTAAACATTATATATACTAACAGTTGAATATGAAAAAATGGAGTGTAAATAGTTGGACAAAATTTCCTGCCAAACACCTACCTGTTTATCAGGACAAAAAGGAACTTGAACTAGTTTTAGATAAAATTAAAAAGTATCCTCCTTTAGTCTTTGCCGGTGAGTCTAGATCTCTAAAAAAATCTTTAGCAGAAGTAGCTGAAGGAAAAGCTTTCTTATTACAAGGTGGAGATTGTGCAGAGAGTTTTGCAGAATTTCATCCTGATAACATAAGAGATACTTTTAAAGTTCTTCTACAAATGTCATTAGTTTTAACTGCATCAGCTTCTGTGCCAGTTGTAAAAGTTGGAAGAATTGCTGGACAATTTTCGAAACCTAGAAGCGCACCTACTGAAAAAAAAGATGGAAAAGAATTACCAAGTTATTTGGGCGATAATATTAATGGAACGGAATTTACTGAAAAAGCAAGAATTCCAGATGCAAAAAGATTGTTTAGAGCGTACTCCCAATCAGCCTCCACTCTAAATTTATTAAGAGCTTTTTCTCAAGGAGGATTTGCTGATCTTAGACAAGTTCATTTATGGAACCTGGGATTTATTAAAGATAAAACTAAAGGAAAATATAAAGAGATTGAAGACAAGATAAGTGACGCACTTGCATTTATGGAGGCTTGTGGAATTAATCCAGATAATAATAGAAGATTAAGAACTGTAAATTTTTATACCTCACATGAAGCTTTACTTTTACCATTCGAAGAGTCTATGACGCGTGTAGACTCAACAACAGGGGAATATCACGATACTTCAGCTCATTTCGTTTGGATAGGTGATAGAACAAGGCAGCCTGATGGAGCCCATGTAGAATTTTGTAGAGGCATAAAAAATCCTATAGGTCTTAAATGTGGTCCAACATTAAAACCTGAGGAATTAATTAATTTATGTAATATTCTAAATCCTGATAATGAAGCCGGAAGGTTAACATTAATTTCAAGATTTGGAGCTGACAATGTTCAAAAATATTTACCAAAATTGATGCAAGTAATAAATAAAGAAGGTTTGAAAGTCATTTGGTCCTGTGATCCTATGCACGGTAATACAATCAAAGCAACCACAGGATTTAAAACTAGACCTTTTGAAAGCGTTCTCAAAGAAGTAAAAAATTTCTTTGCAGTAAGCCAAGCAGAAAAAAGTTATGCCGGTGGACTTCATATCGAAATGACCGGTCAAAATGTAACTGAGTGCACAGGTGGAGCTCAAAAAATATCTGAGAAAGATCTTTCAAGCAGGTACAGAACTCACTGTGATCCAAGATTAAATGCAGATCAAGCTTTAGAATTAGCTTTCTTAATTTCTGAAGAAATTAAGAAAAATTCAAAAATATCAAACAAAATTATTCAAGCCGCGTCTTAATAATTATTGTAATTATTAAGACCAAACCTTAAAAGAGAGGTAAGGTACTAATTATGGATGTAAAAAAAAGAGCTAAAATAATTACTGATTGGATAAATAACTATTGTGATTCGGTTTCATACAAACCAAGATCTTTAATTGTTGGAATTTCAGGCGGGATTGACTCTTCAGTTGTTAGTACATTGTGCGCAAACACCGGTCGTAAAACAATTGTGTTAACAATGCCAATAAAACAAATTAAGTCTCAACATGACTTAAGCTTAAATCATGCCAAATGGTTGAAACAAAAATATAAGAATGTGGAACATCATTTATTGGAAATGGATAAAATTTTTACCTCTTTTTCTCAAGTTTTAAACAAATTTGATAATGAGCATGGATACGCAAACTCAAGAGCAAGATTGAGAATGGCAACTTTATATCAAGTAGCTGCAGCTAATAAAGGAATAGTAGTAGGAACTGGAAATAAAGTTGAGGATTTTGGTGTTGGTTTTTATACTAAATATGGCGATGGCGGGGTCGATATTTCTCCGATAGCTGATTGTAGTAAAACTCAAGTTTGGGAATTAGGAAGACATCTTGGAGTATCAGAGGATATTATTAATACTCCACCAACAGATGGTTTATGGGATGATGGACGAAACGATGTCGAACAACTTGGAATGAGTTACGAAGATCTTGAAAAAGCTATGATTAATAAAGATGATCCTAATTATCAAAAGTATTTAGAAATAAGAGAAAAAAATTTACACAAAATGAATCCAATTCCAGTTTGCAAGTTTAATGAGTAATCTTCAATTAACTAATTCACTAACTAGAAAAAAAGAAATTTTTAAGCCAAATAATCTAAAAAAAATTTCATTATATGCTTGTGGCCCAACTGTCTATGACAAACCTCATGTGGGTAATGCAAGAACTCTTGTAGTATTTGATGTTCTATTTAGAGTCTTAAAAGTTCTTTATAATTCAAATGTAACCTACGTAAGAAATATTACTGATGTAGATGATAAAATAATTGAAGCGTCTCAAAAAAATAATAAAGATATAGATGAAATTACAAAAGATGTGATTAAAATTTTTCATGAGAATTGCAAGAGTTTAAATTGCTTAAAACCAACAGTAGAACCAAAAGCTACAGAACATATAAATGAAATGATTGAAATGACATTATCATTAATTAAAAAAGGATTTGCATATGAAAATAAAAACCATGTTTATTTTGCTGTAAATACATTCAAAGATTATGGAAAATTATCAAATAAAAATTTAGATGAGTTAAAATCAGGGAATAGAATAGAAATTTCTGATCTAAAAAAAAATCCAATGGATTTTGTTTTATGGAAGCCTTCGAAGGAAAAAGATCCTGGTTGGAAGTCACCTTGGGGAAGAGGTAGACCTGGCTGGCATCTTGAATGTTCAGCAATGAGTGAAAAATACCTTGGTAAAAATTTAGACATTCATGGCGGTGGTCTTGATTTAATTTTTCCTCATCACGAAAATGAAATAGCCCAATCTTGTTGCAACAATAATACGAAAAACTTTGCAAATTATTGGGTTCACAATGGATTTGTGACTATTAATAAGGAAAAGATGTCAAAGTCTTTAGGAAATATAATTTCTATAACAGATGCAGTTAAAAAATATTCTGGTCAAGTTGTTAGGTTAGCATTATTAAGTGCACACTACAGTCAACCATTAGATTGGAATGATAAACTTTTATCAAGTCAACGAGCAACAATTGAAAAATGGTATCAGTTATACGAGAAATCTAGCGAGGAGATATCCCTGAAAGAGATAGATATTTTGTTAGATGATTTAAATACTCCTGGTTTCATTGCTAAAATTCATGAATTTTTTACAAATGCTAATAAAGGAGATGAAAAAAGTAAAAAACTTTTTAATAGCGCTTGTAAATTAATTGGTTTATTTGATCTGACAAAAAAAGAGTGGGAAGAATTAAAAAAAGTAAATAAAAATATATCAGATGATTTTATTGAAAAAAAAATTAAAGAAAGATCGATCGCAAAACAAAAAGGAGATTATAAACTTGCTGATAGAATAAGAGACGAATTAGTAAGTAATGGGGTGATCATTGAAGATAAAAAAGGAAAAACTACCTGGAAATTTAAATGAGCAAAGATATAATATATATTTTTGATACAACTTTAAGAGATGGAGCTCAGACTGAAGGGGTTGATTTTTCTTTAGAAGATAAAAATAAAATTGCAAAGATTTTATCAGAAATTGGCATCGATTATATAGAGGGCGGATGGCCAGGAGCTAATCCTGTTGATACAGAATTTTTTTCTAAGCCACTTAATTTAAATAAATCTATATTTACCGCTTTTGGAATGACAAAAAAAACAGGTCGAAGTGCTGAAAATGATCCATCTCTCTCACCTTTAATCAATGCATCATGTCCAGCTGTCTGCGTTGTAGGTAAAGCATGGGATTTTCATGTCAAAACTGCTTTGGGAATTAAAAATGAGGATAATTTAGAGAACATAAAAGAGACAGCAAAACATGTAATTAAAAATAAAAAAGAATTTTTATTTGATGCAGAACATTTTTTTGATGGCTTTAAAGCAAACTCTAATTACGCATTAGATTGTTTAAAAAATGCATATGATCAAGGCGCAAGATGGATAGTTCTTTGTGACACGAATGGTGGAACGTTACCTCATGAGATAGGAGAAATTGTTTCCAAAGTCACAAAAATAATCCCAGGAGAAAATTTAGGTATACACGCGCATAATGATACCGAGAATGCTGTCGCCAATTCTTTGGTAGCAATTCAAGCAGGGGTCAGACAAGTTCAAGGAACTATTAATGGTCTAGGAGAAAGGTGTGGAAATGCTAATTTAATGTCTATCATACCAACTTTATCTTTAAAGAAATCTTTTAGTGAAAAATTTGATGTAAATATTAAAAAAGAAAAACTAAGTTCTTTAACAGATTGTTCTAGACTATTAGATGAAATATTAAATAGAAAACCAAATAAGAATTTACCATACGTAGGAGCATCTGCTTTTTCTCACAAAGGAGGCTTACATGTTTCTGCAGTTAAAAAAGACCCGAAAACTTATGAGCATATTGATCCTAAATTAATTGGGAATCATAGAAATATTATAGTTTCAAACCAAGCTGGTCGTTCCAATATTTTATCTAGGCTTGAAGCTTATGGTGTAAAAATTGACTCTAAAGATAAAAAGGTACAAAAAATTTTAAATGAAGTTAAAGAGAGGGAGTTCAGTGGCTATTCATATGATGGAGCCGATGCCTCTTTTGAATTATTAGCCAATAGATTGCTTGGCAAAGTTCCTGAATATCTAAAAGTTGAAAGTTATAACGTAAATGTTTCAAAATCTAAAAATATTACCACAAAAGCAAACGTTGTTTTTTTAATAGATAAAAAAAAAATAGAATGTAATGGTGAAGGAAATGGCCCAGTTAATGCTTTAGATAA
Organism: uncultured Pelagibacteraceae bacterium; assembly: GCA_902589705.1. Lineage (GTDB taxonomy): Bacteria > Pseudomonadota > Alphaproteobacteria > Pelagibacterales > Pelagibacteraceae > Pelagilacustribacter. Next base: position 62,320 of record CACITX010000001.1, on the reverse strand, counting down.
TGCAATTAGATCTAATTTTAAAAAAGTGGAAAAATATTATAATTATTTTTCAGATCTTAAATTACTAGATTATAAAGTAAGAATATTAAATACAGGAACTGAAGCAACTACACGTGTTTTAATTGAAAGTACTGATAATACAGGTAAAAGCTGGTTCACTATTGGAGTTTCACCTAACATTATAGAGGCTTCATTTAAGGCTTTGATAGATAGCTTAGATTATAAACTTTACAAAGAAAAAGCTCCTGCAAATCTAAATGAAAAATAAATTTGGATTTATTCTTGTGAAAACCCAACTAGGGGAAAATATAGGTGCATGCGCAAGATCAATGAAAAACTTTGGATTTTCAAAACTTCATATTGTTAGTCCAAAAATTAGTTTTCCAAATCATAAGACCAAAGCAACTTCTGTTGGTGCGTATGATATAATCGATAAAGCAAAAGTATTTAATAGCCTAGAAAAAGCAATTGAACCTTTTAATTTAGTTATTGCATTAAGTGCTAGACAAAGAGATATTAATAAAAAGCATATATCTATTGAAAATTTTCAAAATATTATAAAAAAAAAAACAAACCTAAATATTGGACTTATGTTTGGCCCTGAAGCTTCAGGGCTATCAAATAAAGATTTATCATACTCAAATTATGTTTTACAGATTCCAACATCTTCAAAATTCAAATCCCTAAATTTATCTCATTCATTAACTGTTATTTGTTATGAAATATTTAAATTAATTAATGCAAATAAAATAAAAAATAATACTTTAAATTTGAAAATTTCATCTAAAGCTAAGATTTCAGCTATAGTAAGACATTTAGTGTCTCTTTTAGAAGAAAAGGACTTTTTTAAACCTAAAGAAAAAAAACATTCAATGTTATTAAATATAAATAATTTAGTTTATAAATTACAACCAAATGATAAAGAACTGAGGATTTTAGCAAGTATTTTTAGCTCTCTGAGCAAAAAAAAGAATAAAGCTTAATTGACAAATTAATCTTAGCGCTTATAAACACAATCATTAAATATGACAAAAAGACTTAAATCTAAACATAAAGTAGATCGTAGACTTAAAGCTAATTTGTGGGGTAGGCCAAAAAGTCCATTTAACTCTCGCGCATATCCTCCAGGTCAACATGGCCAAAATAAAAAAGGCAAACCAACGGATTATGGTATTCAGTTGCAAGCAAAACAAAAACTAAAAGCATATTATGGTAATATCAATGAACGACAGTTTAGAAACATTTACAGAAAAGCTCTTTCTAAAAGAGGTGATACTACCGAAAATTTAATTGCTTTATTAGAGAGTAGACTTGATACAGTAATTTACAGAGCAAAATTTGCACCTACCGTTTTTGCAGCACGACAAATGATAAATCATGGTCATATTAAAGTTAATAAAAAAAGAGTTAATATTGCTAGCTACATAGTTAGCAGTACAGATTTAATCGAAGTGAGAGAAAAATCAAAAAAATTAAATATAATTGATGGCTCTTTGCAAAGTAAAGAGAGAGATGTTCCTGAATATATTAAATTGGATGATAAAAATAAAACTGCAAAACTTTTAAGAGTCCCGAAATTTGCAGAAGTTCCTTTCCCTGTAATAATGGAACCGAGTTTAGTAATTGAATACTACTCTAGATAATTAAATTATCTTTTTTTCTTGAAAAAGTTTTTTAAGTTCACCTTTTTCAAACATTTCTTTAACAATATCGCATCCACCAACGAATTCTTGCTTAACATAAAGTTGGGGTATAGTGGGCCAATCACTAAAATCTTTAATACCTTGTCTTAAATTTTCATCTTCCAAAACATTTATTCCTTTAAAATTTACATTAAGATGTTTGAGTACATTAGCCACCGCCATTGAAAAGCCACACTGAGGAGCGTCTGGCGTGCCTTTCATAAATAAACAAACTTGATTATCATCAATTAAATTTTTTATTTTATCTTTTATTTCCATTATGTTCCCTCTGTAGTAATCGATAATGCGTGTAATTCATTTCCCATTTTACCTTTTAAAGATTTATAAACAAGTTTGTGTTGCTCAATTTTATTTAAATTGTTGAATTTTGATGATTTAATAATTGCGGAATAGTGATTGTTATCACCCATTAAATCTTTTATCTCGATAGAAGCGTCAGGTAATTCTTGCTTAATAAGTCTTTTTATTTCTTCAATAGGTAATGGCATTAATATTTATTATACCATTCATTGTTTATTTTATACAAATTTTTAACACTAATCTTTAATTCATTTTCTATTTCAAAAAAATCAGACTGTGTAATACCTATATTTTCGTAAAAAACATTATTTTCTCTTAAAATCTTATAAACTTTAGATAAATTTTCGTTTTTCACTTCAATTAAATAACGAGCCTGATCTTCTCCGAAAAAATAATTGATAGAATTGGTTAGTTTTTTTGGTTTATGTATTTTTGCACCAATATTTGAACCTATTGACATTTCAGCCAAAGAAACAATTAAACCACCTGTTGAAATATCATGAGAAGATAAGATCAAATTTTTATTAATTAATTTAAGTAAACATTCTCCATTATTTTTTTCATTGTGCAAATTAATTTCTGGAGGCATTCCTTCATTGATTGAATAAATTTCCTTTAAAAAAACACTTTGTTCTAGGTGACCAAAAGTTTTTCCTATAATTAACAAAATGCTATTGTCATACTTAAAGTTATGACCGATGGGTTTTGAAAGTTTTTTAATCAAACCCACGCCACCTATAACAGGAGTGGGAGATATATTTTTTTTATTTGTACCGTTGTAAAAGGATACATTTCCTGAAACAACTGGATAATCTAAAAATTCACAAGCTTCTTTAATACCCTCCAAGCATTCTGCAAACTCACCCATAATTTCTTTATTTTCAGGATTTCCGAAGTTTAAACAATTAGTAATAGCCAATGGTTTTGCTCCTACTGAGATTAAATTTCTCCAATTTTCACAAACAATTTGTTTACCTCCGGTTAATGGAAATGATTTACAATAGTTTGCTGAAGAATCCACGGATACCGCTATAGCTTTGTCTTTATTATGTATCCTTATTATTGCTGCGTCTGAACCAGATTTTTGAGCAGTATCACACATTACCATTTGATCGTACTGGCTTGTGATCCAACTTTTATTTGAGTGGTTAGGGTTTGAAAGTATTTTAACTAAGGCATCCTCAATTTTTATTTTTTTTAATTCTTTAATATTAACTTTATTTTTTTGAGGTTTTTTTCTAATCCATTTCCTATCATAGATTGGAGCTTTTGATGCAAGAGCATCTATAGGTATCTCTCCTTCAATCTTATTATTATATTTTAATGTAAGATTGTTCGTGTCTGTAGTTTTTCCAATAATAACAAAATCTAGATCCCATTTATCAAATATTTTTTTTGCAGCTTTTTCTTTACCATCTTCCAGTATTATTAACATTCTTTCCTGACTCTCAGACAACATCATTTCATAAGGCGTCATATTTTCTTCTCTGCACGGAACTTTTTCTAAGTCAAGCTCAATACCTAATGATCCTTTAGAAGCCATCTCAACACTAGATGAAGTTAATCCCGCAGCTCCCATGTCTTGGATAGATATTATTGAATTGTCTTTCATTAATTCAAGACAAGCTTCCATCAAAAGTTTTTCTGTAAACGGATCCCCAACTTGAACAGTTGGTTTTTTTTCTTCAGAGTTTTCGTCGAATTCTGCTGATGCCATTGAAGCCCCATGAATACCATCACGACCAGTTTTTGAACCTACATAAACTACAGATTTATTTAAGCCTTTGGCTTTGGAGTAAAAAATTTTATTCTTTTTTGCATGACCTACAGCCATCGCATTAACTAAAATATTTTCATTATAGGTTTCATCAAATTTAGTTTCTCCTGCTACGGTTGGTATCCCAATACAATTACCATACCCACCAATTCCTGAAACCACACCATTTAATAAGCTCTTAGTTTTAGGATGTTTAGGTTCACCAAAATGAATTGAATTTAATAAAGCTATTGGTCTAGCTCCCATAGTGAATACATCTCTTAAAATACCACCGACACCAGTAGCAGCACCTTGGTAAGGCTCAATATAAGATGGATGATTATGACTTTCTATTTTAAATATGATTGCGTCATCATCTCCTATATCTATAACACCTGCATTTTCTCCAGGTCCTTGAATAACTTGTTTTCCCTTTGTAGGAAGTTTCTTAAGATGTATTCGTGAAGATTTATAAGAGCAATGCTCATTCCACATTGCCGAAAAAATTCCAAGTTCCAATAAATTAGGATCTCTTTTTAAAATCTTTTTAATTTTACTGAATTCTTCTAAATTTAAACCATGTTTCTCAACAATGTCATTAGTTATCTTCATTTTAGTTAAGCAAACTTGAAAATAAATTTATTCCATCTCTGTTAGATATGATTTCGTCAACCATTCTTTCAGGATGAGGCATCATTCCTAAAATATTTTTCCTTTGACTAAAAATTCCTGCAATATTTTCTAGAGAGCCATTTGGATTTGCTTCTTCATTAATATTTCCTTTTTCATCACAATATTTAAATGCAACTAAGTTTTCTTTGTTTAATTCTTCTAAATGATTTTTATCTGTAAAATAATTTCCCTCATTATGTGCAATATTAATCTTTAAGATCTCATCTTTTTTAAATTTATTAGAAAATTTTGTGTCGTTATTGATTACTTTAATATTCACATTTTTATTTATGAATTTCAGGTTTTTATTTCTTAACAATGTTCCTTTTAATAAACCTGTTTCAGTCAGAATCTGAAATCCATTACAAATACCTAGTACTAAACAACCTGAGTTTGCCGCCTTAATCACCTCATCGATAATAAGAGATTTTCCAGCTATAGCTCCAGATCTGAGATAGTCTCCATAAGAAAAACCACCAGGAATTACTATTAAATCAGATTTAGGCAAACTTGTTTCCTTATGCCAAACCATTTTGTTTTTAAATTGCATTTTTTCTAAGGCTACAGCAATATCTCTGTCACAGTTGGAGCCAGGAAAAACGATTACTGAAGATTTCATTAAATTTTATTTATTTTATAGTCTTCGATGATAAGATTAACTAAAAGTTTTTTACACATTTCATCAATTTTTTTTTGTGCAATTTTTATATCATTTTCATCAACTTCAATTTCAAAATGTTTACCTTGTCTTATATTTTTAAGATTATTCATTCCCATATTAACCAGAGTATTCTGCACAACTTTTCCTTGAGGATCTAAAACATCTTTCTTAAGAGTAACTGTAACTGAAAATTTCAATTTATTTTTTTTTAAATTTAATTGGAATTGTTTTTCCAAAGTTAACTTCACTGATATTTGTTTCTTCAGGCATAATTCCTAATCTTCGCGCTACTTCTTGATAACCTTGTATAATATTACCTAAGTCTTTTCTAAATCTGTCTTTATCTAATTTTTTTTCTGTTTTTGAATCCCATAGACGACATGTGTCTGGACTTATTTCGTCTGCTAACACTATTTCTTTTTCTTCATTTTCTTTATTCCAAGCCTTCCCATATTCAATTTTAAAATCTACAAGTTTAATACCAATACCTCTAAACATTCCAACTAAAAGGTCATTAATTCTTAAAGTAGTTTTATCAATGATATTTATTTCTTTTTCTGTAGCCCAACCAAATGAATAAATATGTTCTTTTGAAATTAAAGGGTCATTTAATTCATCTTTCTTAAAGCAGTACTCTAAAAGTGGTCTATCTAAGACTGTTCCCTCAGGTATTCCAAGTCTCTTTGTTAATGAACCAGTAGCTATATTTCTTACAATAAATTCTAGGGGAAATATTTCAGCTTTTTTTATGAGTTGTTCTCTCATATTTAGCCGTTTCACGAAATGAGTTTTGATTCCGCACTGCGAAAGATTTGTTAGAATATATTCAGATATTCTATTATTTAAAACACCTTTACCTTCTACACTTGCCTTCTTTAAGTTATTGAAAGCTGTAGCGTCATCTTTAAAATGTTGAATAACTAAATCTTTATCTTTTGTTTCATAGATAATTTTAGCTTTACCTTCGTATAGTTTTTTACCTTTATTCATGTGATTAATTTTTAAGGCTTCTATTAAAAATTATATTAATTTTTTTTGTATGATAACCAAAATCAAATAACTTTTTGATCTTATTAACAGGTATTTTTTTGGTGATCTGGCTATCAGATATAATTTTATCATAAAATGAAGAATTTTCCTTCCAAGCTTGCATAGCATTTTTTTGAACAATTTTATAAGATTGTTCTCTTGTAAAACCAGCAGTGGTCAATTCTAAAAGAACTCTCTGAGAGAAAAAAATTCCATTAGTTATATCTAAGTTTCTTTTCATATTTTTTGGATAAATATTTAAATTTTTAACTACGTTACTTAATCTGTTAAGCGCAAAGTCTAAAGCTATTGTAGCATCAGGCCCGATATTTCTTTCAACAGCTGAGTGAGAAATGTCTCGTTCATGCCATAAGGCAATATTTTCAAGAGCAGGCATTACACTTGACCTAATTAGTCTTGCTAATCCTGTTAAATTTTCACTTAAAATTGGATTTTTTTTGTGAGGCATTGCAGATGAACCTTTTTGTTTTTTACCAAAAAATTCCTCAACTTCTAAAACCTCAGTTCTTTGTAAGTGTCGAATTTCTATTGCAAATCTTTCAATTGAACTAGCAATAATTCCTAAGGTTGAAAAAAATTGTGCGTGTCTATCTCTAGGTATAATCTGAGTAGAAATTGGTTCAACACTAAGTTTTAATTTTTTAGCAACGTAACCCTCTACTCTGGGATCAATGTTAGCAAAAGTTCCTACAGCTCCAGAAATCGCACAAGTCGATATTTCTTTAATAGAATTTTCCAAACGTTTTTTGTTTCTTAAAAATTCCTGATAAAATGTAAGCATCTTTAAGCCAAACGTAATTGGCTCGGCATGAATTCCATGACTTCTACCGATGCATAATGTAAATTTATGTTTTAATGCTTGTTTTTTTATTGATTGCAATAGTTTATTAATATCTTTTAATAAAATTTCACCAGACTGCTTTAGTTGAAGATTAAAACAAGTATCTAAAACATCAGATGAAGTCATTCCTTTATGTAAATATCTAGCTTCTTTACCAGCTCTTTCAGTTATTGAAGTTAAGAAAGCTATAATATCATGCTTGACTTTATTTTCTATTTGTAAAATTCTTTTAGGATTAATCTTCGCTTTAGATCTTACTTTTTTTACTACACCTTTTGGTATAATATTTAGTTTCTCCATAGCCTCAGCTGCAGCTAATTCAATTTCTAACCAAATTGAATATCTATTATAATCTTCCCAAATATTTTTAATTTCTTTTCTTGAATATCTTTCAATCATTCAATTAATTATTTTTGATTTAGTAAAAATTTCACAACCTGTTTTAGTTACTCCAATTGTATGTTCAAATTGTGCTGATAAAGATTTATCTTTGGTTACAGCTGTCCAGCCATCATTTAACGTTCTAGTTTCATAATTTCCATAATTAATCATTGGTTCAATTGTAAAAATCATGCCTGTTTTAATTTTTTCTCCAGCACCTTTCTCACCGTAATGTAAAATATTAGGTTCTTTGTGAAAGGTTTCGCCAATTCCATGACCACAAAAATCTTGAACAACAGAAAATCCTTCTTTTTCTACATAAGTTTGTATTGCTGATCCTATATCACCTAAGTGTATACCGTCTTGAACAATATCAATTGCTTTCATCATAGATTCATAAGTAGCTTTAATTAATTTTTCAGCTTTTACAGAAACTTTTCCAACTTTAAAAGTTCGACTTGTATCGCCGTGCCAACCATTTTTTAAGGCAGTGACGTCAACATTTACAATATCTCCTTCTTTTAAAATTTTTTCTGATGGAATACCGTGACAAACAACATGATTGGCTGATGTACAACAAGATTTTGGAAATCCTCTATAAAATAATGGCGCAGAATAAGCACCGTAATCATTAATATATTCATAACAAAGCTTATCTATTTGATTTGTAGAAATTCCAGGTTTTATGATTTTATTTACCTCATCTAAAGCACCGGCAGCAATAGAACCAGCTATTTTTGTTTTTTCAAATGCTTCTTTGTAATCGACACTCATTATATTTTAATCTTTATTTTCTTATTGAGTCTTATTCCTTTTGCAGAAAATTTACAATCATAGCAAAGCACATTTAAGTTGTTTTTAATCGCTTTTGAAAAAGCTTTTGAATACTCTACATCAATATCTTTAGCTATTGAGAAGAAATTGCAGTCATCTCTTTGAACTACAAAAAGTATATAAATTTTATATTTTTGTTTACTAGCATTTATTAGTTCATTTATATGTTTCAACCCTCTTGATGTAACAGCATCTGGAAATTCAGCCATTTTTTTCTTTCGAGATAAAGTGACATTCTTAACTTCAATAAAAGCTTTGCCATCTTTATTTGTAACTAAAAAATCAAATCTGGTGTTTTTTCCAAATTTTGTCTCTGGTTTTATCTCTAATGGGTATTTAAATTCTTTTATCAAACTATTATTTAAAGCATGATGAACAATTTTATTAGTTGAATGTGTATTAACACCGACCTTTACTTTTTGATTTTCAATAATTTCTAACGTGTATTTAAGTTTGCGATTAGGGTTATTAGATTTACTCACCCACACTTTATTATTTTCTTTTAAAAGACCATGCATTGAACCAGTATTGGGGCAATGAGCCGTGATTACCTGATTATTTATTTTAACATCAACAAAAAAACGCTTGTATCTTTTTACAAACAGTCCTGATATTAATTTATTTTTAAAGTCCATATATATATTTATTATCTTTATGAAAAAAAAAGTAAATGCTGCAATTTTGATTATTGGAAATGAAATACTTTCTGGTAGAACACAAGATAAAAATTTAGCCTTTATTTCAAATTGGCTTAATTCAAATTGCGGAATTTCAGTTGAAGAGGTAAGAGTAATTCCAGATATTCAAAAGGTAATTATTAAAAACGTGCTTTTACTATCCAAAAAATTTAATTATCTTTTTACAACCGGTGGAATAGGACCCACACATGATGATATAACTGCACAATCTATCTCAAAAGCATTTAAGTTAAAATATGAATATCACAAAGAGGCGTACGAAATTTTAGAAAAATACTATGGCAAAAGAAAATTTAACGATGGAAGAAAAAAAATGGCTAAAATGCCAAGAGGAGCAAAACTTATTTACAATCCATCAAGTGCAGCACCTGGTTTCATAACTAAAAATGTTTTGTCATTACCTGGAGTACCTTCAATACTAAATTCAATGATAGAAAATTGTAAAAAATACTTAATTAAAGGTTTAAAAGTTCATAGTAAAACTATTAACCTTTTTACAGTTGAAAGTAATATTGCTAGAAATTTGGGGCAAATTCAAAAAAAATATAAAAAATTTGTTGATATTGGCAGCTATCCTTTTTTTAGGCTTGGAAAAATTGGAGTAGCAATTGTTACAAGATCAACTTCCTTATCAAAATTAAAAAGTGTTAATAAAGAATTAATAAAATTGGTAAAATTAAAGAAAATAAAAATCTTAAAAATTTAAATTAAATTATATACATCATCAACGCTTATGGACTCTATATCTAAAGTATTATGAATTTTTTTACTATCTAGAATTTTTACATAATTACTTTTTGGTGAAAATTTTTCAGAATTTGTGGGTCCAAATAAAACAATCATGGGAATTTCTGCAAGCCCCATCATATGCATTACTCCATTATCAATTGTAACTGCTTGATCTAATCTTGCAGCTAATGCAGTTACCAAGGCAGGACACGATAATTCTGATTTAATTTCTGGGAATAAAGCTGATGGAACTTGATTTTTAATTTTATCAATTATTTGTTCTTGGTTTTTTTCAATAAAAAAAACAGGCACTTTATTTTTAATTAAACATTTGTTAGCCAAAGAAATAAATTTATAAATTGACCAACTTTTTTTTCTATATTGATTTCCTTGAGTAACTGAAAAGCCCACATAATTATTTGATTTTGGCAACAATCTTTTCGCTTCACGTAATAAATTTTTTGGAAGCTTATTAAAATCAAATTTGATGTTTTTAATCTTCTCATCTAAAAAAATATTTAAATTATCAATATGATTTTTTGATTTATATTCAATTTTTTTTGTTGAAAATAAATTCTTAAAAGTTAAAGAATAAAAATTTAAATGTGGAATTCTTTTCAATATTAGAGAATTTCTAAACTTTGATTGTAAGTCAATAATTAAGTCAAACTCACCTATATTCTTAGTATTAAAATTTTTTTTAACACATAAATAATGCCACCATCTAAAGCCAAAGTATTTTAGATTTAAATCTAGAGTTTCAATTTTTATACCGTATTCCTTTAATTTTCCAATAAAATGATTTTGATGAGAACCTAAATAAAAAATTTTTGATTTTTTGTAATGATTTTGAAGACTTAGGATTAACGGCATTATTTGAATCGAGTCACCTAAACCACCTCCAGAATTATAAATTAATATTTTTTTCATAAAATAAATATACTTTATAAGATTTTAATATTAATATAAATGTCGTATAAATATTTACTAAATAAATGTGCCCTCGTGGTGAAATTGGTAGACACAAAGGACTTAAAATCCTTGCCCTTTTGGGAGTGCCAGTTCGAGTCTGGCCGAGGGCACCAAAATTAAATGCAAAAAAAACCAATACTATTAATTTTTAAAGACAAAAAAAAAGTAACTAAAAATCAAGATTTTTGGAAAGACAAATTTTCAAAAGGTTATGTTGTACATGACTTTTATTTGTATGATAATCTTGAATTAACAAACTCAAAAATAATAGAGTTAATAAATAAAAAAATTAATTCAGAAAATATTGAAACTTTGTTGGTCGAAGGTGATCATTTAGCAATTAATGATATTGTGATTATTAATTCAATAAATAATAAACCTAAGAAAGGTTTATTCTTGGGCGACGACTCAGAATGGCATCAAGTTAATCTTATAACGGCTGCTGCTTGTGATTTTGTTTTAACTGACCCTCTGAGTGCCTTAAAATTTAAAGAATTAGGAATAAACAGCATGTTTTGTCCCGTAGAAGCTAACGAAGAAATATTCAAAGATTATCAGTTAAGTAAAGATATTGATATTTTACTATTTGGAAGAAAGAAACCTGATACAAAAAAATATTTAGACTTATTAGATAAAAACAAAATTAATTACTTATGCGTTAGCCCTTACATGGAAATTTCTAATACTATTGATAAGTTAGCCAAACTAATTAATAGATCAAAAATTGTAATTAATTTTACAAAAAGTTTGAATGGTAAAAAATTTTTTAACCCCTCAACAAAATATAAATATGGTTACTTACATAAAGGCCGGGTATGTATGGCAGGTTTAAGTAATTCTTTATGTATCTCAGAATATGCACCCTCAAATGACTTGTTATTTTCTAATGGCGAAATACCAATGTTTAAAAATGAGCATCAATTTTTAAACATTATTAATGAGTATTTAACGAATAACGAAAAATTAATTAATGACACAAAAATTTTCAAAGAAAGCTGCCTCAAATATTCAGATAAGGAATATATTAAAACTCTCAATAATTTTATAAATAATACTCCAAAAAGAGACTCAAATTTAAATATAAAAATACCTATCTGGTATTATTACATTACAATTAAACAATACTTTAGATTAAGGTCTAAGTTTGACAAACCAAAAGCCTATATAATGCAGTTCGTTGAAAATTTTAAGTTACCAAAATATTTAATACCAATAAATATTTTTCTTTTTATTAGATTTTTTCCTAACCTACTTTTAAAGATATTTAAAAAAAAGAATTATAATGATTAAGTTTAACTTTATTTTTGATAAAACCAATAAATCATTAAGTTTTAAAAAAAAAATATTAAAAAAATTTAAAAATTATCCTATCAAATATGCAGACTGTATTATTGTAGCTGGTGGAGACGGATTCATGCTTCAAACTTTGAAAAAAAATTATCAATACAATAAACCTTTTTATGGAATTAATTGTGGAACATATGGTTTTTTAATGAATAAGTCTGATAATAAAAATTTACTAATAAAAATCAAAAAATCAAAAAAAATAACTATTAATCCAATAATAATAAGGGCAGTAAATAAAAATAATAAGATTATAAGATTAATTGCTGTTAATGAAATTTCATTGTTTAGACAAAGCAAACAAACAGCCTCAATAGAAGTAAAAGTTAACTCTAAAGTTATCTCAAAAAAACTTATCGGTGATGGTATACTTGTTTCAACTCCAGCTGGTAGCACTGCTTACAATTACTCTGCTAATGGTCCTATATTATCTCTGAACTCAGGTAAACTTGCTGTAACAGCTATAAGCCCTTTCAGACCAAGAAGGTGGAGTGGAAAAATTATTTCTAATAAGTCTGTTGTTAAAATTAAAAATTTAAATCCTCAGAAAAGACCTTTGGCATTGGTCGCCGATAATATTGAAAAAAGAAACATTAAAAATTTGAATGTTAAAAATTTTAAAAAAATTAAAATAGTTCTTCTCTATGACAGATCTGCAAATTTAAATAACAAAATTAAAAAAGAACAAAGAAAAAAATAATACTGGTGCCCTCACACGGACTCGAACCGCGAACCTATTGATTACAAATCAATTGCTCTACCAATTGAGCTATGAGGGCATATGCGCTTCTTATAAATAAATTTAAGCAAAAAACAATATAATTTAAATAATTATTTATTATTTTATCGACTGAAAAATATGATGGCATACAACAGATACAGTATTTGATATATTTAAGCTTTCTATATTATCGTTCATATCAACTCTAAATTTAAAATCTGATTTTTCTAACGTTTTAGCTTTGATCCCAAATCCTTCTGAACCAAAAAGTAAAATATTTTTTCCTTTCCAATCATGTTGAGTGAAATCCTTTTTAGCGCTTGTATCAAATGAACTTACCCAATAATCTTTTGCTTTTAAAAACTTTAATGTTGTATTTATATTAGCTACTTTAAAAATTTTAATGTGTTCTGTTCCACCACTCGCACTTTTGTACATAAGCTTGCTTTTAAAAGGAAAGGATCTTTCTTTTACTATTATTCCATCTATGTTAAATGCTACTGCACTTCTTATAATCGATCCAATATTTCTTGGATCTGTTACTTCCTCAAGTGCAATTAAATTTAGGTTATCTTTTTTGTTATTTATAACGAATTCTTTTAAAGTAATTTCTTCAAGTTGTTCAACTTCAGCAACTAAACCTTGATGAGCAGTTTCGTCCCTACCACAAAGATTATCTAATTCTTTTTTTGATTTGTAAAACACAGAGGTTTTTTTAAATAAGTTTAAATTTTGATTTTCTCTATTTAATTTCTTTTGAGCATCTTCAGTCAAAAAAACTCTTTCAATTTTCCTTGCTGGATTTTTTAGAGCTTCCAAAACTGCATGTTTTCCTACAATTAAAAAGGTTGTTTTTTTCATGGTTTTTAAGGCTATTTACTTAATTTATTAGCATATTTTAAGGTAAAATGATTTATTGCAATTATTACATAAATGCTTATAAAACGCTTGTTGTTAAACGCTTTTTAAGTTAGTGGATAACCCCTAGTGTTTAGGAGGGGTTCCAGAGCGGTCAAATGGGGCGGGCTGTAAACCCGTTGACTTCGGTCTTCGAAAGTTCGAATCTTTCCCCCTCCACCAAACTTAAAGCTTTAATAATTAAGAGCGCGATAAGTTTGGATATTGCGGGTGTAGTTCAATGGTAGAACGCTAGCCTTCCAAGCTGGATGTAAGGGTTCGATTCCCTTTACCCGCTCCAAAATTAAAAATTAAAATATAAGTGAGGAAAAATAAAGATGTCGAAAGAAAAGTTTAATCGAAATAAGCCGCATTGTAATATCGGCACAATCGGACACGTAGACCACGGTAAAACAACATTAACAGCTGCGATAACTAAAGTCTTATCCGAAGCAGGCGGTTCAAGTTCAGCAAACTTTGTTGCTTATGATCAAATTGATAAAGCTCCAGAGGAAAAAGAAAGAGGAATTACAATTTCAACTGCACACGTTGAATATGAAACAGAAAAAAGACACTATGCTCACGTTGACTGTCCAGGTCACGCTGATTATGTAAAAAATATGATTACAGGTGCTGCTCAAATGGATGGAGCAATTTTAGTAGTTAATGCTGCTGACGGTCCAATGCCTCAAACAAGAGAGCATATTCTTTTAGCTCGTCAAGTTGGAGTTCCTGCTATAGTGGTATTCTTAAATAAGATTGATACAGTTAAAGACAAAGAGTTAGTTGATCTTGTAGAAGAAGAGATAAGAGAGTTATTAACTTCTTATAAATTTCCTGGTGACAAAATTCCAATAGTTAAAGGTTCTGCTTTGAACGCTGTAGAGGGTAAAGATGAAGCTACAGGAAAAAATGCAATCATGGAATTAATGAAAGCAGTAGATGAAACAATTCCACAACCGGATAGACCAAAAGACAAACCTTTCTTGATGCCAGTAGAAGACGTATTCTCTATCTCTGGAAGAGGTACAGTAGTAACTGGAAGGGTAGAGTCAGGTGTTATTAAAGTTGGAGAAGAAATTGAAATCGTTGGTATTAGAGATACAAAAAAATCTGTTTGTACTGGAGTTGAAATGTTTAGAAAACTTTTAGATAGCGGTGAAGCAGGAGATAATATTGGAGCTCTTTTAAGGGGTGTGGAAAGAACAGACGTAGAAAGAGGTCAAGTTCTTTGTAAACCAGGTTCAATAACTCCACACACAGAGTTTGAATGTCAGGCTTATATTTTGAAAAAGGAAGAAGGTGGAAGACACACTCCTTTCTTTACAAAATACAGACCTCAATTTTATTTTAGAACTACAGATGTAACTGGAGAAGTGACATTACCATCTGGCACAGAAATGGTTATGCCAGGTGATGATGGTAAATTCACAGTTAAATTAATTACACCTATTGCGATGAACGAAAATTTAAATTTCGCAATTAGAGAGGGTGGAAAAACAGTTGGAGCTGGAGTAGTAACTAAAATAATAAAGTAACGCTTAGGAGCGTAGTTCAATTGGTAGAGCGCCGGTCTCCAAAACCGGAGGTTGTGGGTTCGAGTCCCTCCGCTCCTGCCAAACTTTGATAATTTTATGAAAAACCCTTTAAAGTTTATTCAAGAGGTTAAACAAGAAACTTTTAGAATCACATGGCCAACTAAAAAAGAAACTATGATGGGCGCGGTAATGGTTTTTGCTTTAGCATCCATTGCAGCGATCTTTTTTTTAATATTGGATCAAATTTTGAGATTTTTATTAAACTTAGTTTTAACTATTAATTTTTAGCAATGAATTGGTATATTGTACAAGCTTATTCTGGTTTTGAAAAAAAAGTTGTAGATTCAATTAGAGAAGAATTAAAGAAGCATAAATTGTCAGAAAAGCTTGAAGAAATTTTAGTTCCAACACATCAAGTAACTGAAGTTAAAAAAGGAAAAAGAACCAAAAAAGAAAAAAAATTTTTTCCCGGCTACGTTTTAATTAAAGTCGAATTAACAAAACAGATCTATCATATGATCAAAAACCTCCAAAAAGTCAGTGGCTTTTTAGGATCAGCAAATAAACCAACTCCTATTTCTGATAATGAAATAAAAAGAATACTTGGACAGGTTTCTGAAAGTGCGGTTTCCCAAAAATCAGCTATGAATTTTGAGATAGGAGAAAAAGTGAAGGTTTGTGATGGCCCTTTTGCCTCATTTAATGGATTAATTGAAGAAATTGATGAAGAAAAATCTAGACTTAAAGTATCTGTTTCTATATTTGGTAGAGCTACACCAGTAGATTTAGAATTTAACCAAGTGGAGAAAAATTAAATGACAAAAGAAATATCGGGTTACGTAAAGTTACAAATAAAAGGTGGTCAAGCAAATCCGGCTCCACCTGTAGGTCCCGCATTAGGTCAGAGAGGAATTAATATTATGGAATTTTGTAAAGCTTTTAATGAAAAGACAAAAGCTTTTATGGGCAAACCCGTTCCAGTAGTAATTACAGTTTATAAAGATAAAAAATTTGATTTTATTATAAAATCTCCTCCTGCTTCACATTTTATTAGAGAAGCTGCTAAATTAAAAAGTGGATCTAAAGAACCTGGAAGAGTAGTAGCGGGTTCAATTACCATGAAACAAGCAGAAGCAATAGCAAAAGAAAAAATGAAAGATTTAAATGCATTTGATATTAAAGAAGCTACGAAAATTATTTGTGGATCAGCAAGATCAATGGGAATTGAAGTCAAGGAATAGTTATGAAAAATAAATCTAAGAGATATAAGGAAATTTTAAAAAACGCTATAGTAGATAAAAAAGTAAACGCTAAAGAAGCATTAGATCTAGTAAAAAAGAATTCTACAATAAAGTTTGACGAGTCAATTGATGTATCTTTAAAAATAAATTTAAAACAATCAAAAGGCGGAGATTTTAATTTGAGAACAGTTGTGAATTTACCAAATGGATCAGGAAAGAAAAGTAAAGTAGCCGTTTTATGTGAACCAGATAAAACCGATGAAGCTAAAAAAGCCGGAGCAGACGTAGTAGGCTCTGATGATCTCATAGAAAAAATTGCAGCAGGAAAGTTTGATTTTACAAAACTCATTTGCACGCCTTCA
The DNA here is from genome assembly GCA_902589705.1 of uncultured Pelagibacteraceae bacterium. Taxonomy (GTDB): domain Bacteria; phylum Pseudomonadota; class Alphaproteobacteria; order Pelagibacterales; family Pelagibacteraceae; genus Pelagilacustribacter. The sequence continues at coordinate 45,620 of CACITX010000001.1, read as the reverse complement.
ATGATGAGTAAAATAGGTAAACATGGAAAAGTTTTAGGACCAAAAGGTTTAATGCCAAATCCTAAGTTGGGAACAGTTACAACTGATTTAAAGAAAGCTGTAAAAGATATTAAAACGGGACTTGTCGAAATTCGAAATGATAAGGACGGTAATCTAGCATCAACAATTGGAAGAAAGAGTTTTTCTACTGAAAAGTTATTGGAAAATTACAATTACTTTATAGAAAGTGTAAAAAAAGAAAAACCTGACACAATAAAAGGTGATTTTATTAAAAGCACTTTTTTAACTTCTACAATGGGTATTTCTTATAAAGTAGGAGGTAAATAAAGTTATGATGTCTAAAGAAGACAAGAAAAATTATGTTGAGGAGATGAAAAAAAACTTTACTGACAATGAGTCAGTATTAATTGCTCAATACCAAGGTTTAAATGTAAATGAATTAGATGGTTTAAGAAAAGAATTAAGAGAAAAAGGCATTCTTTTTAAAATTACAAAAAATAGAATTACAAAAATTGCCTTGAAAGAAACACCAAAAAAAGATTTGGAAAAATACTTTACAGGACCAACAGCTGCAGCAATTTCATCCGATCCAATATCAACAGCTAAGATTTTAACAAAATTTTCAAAATCAAACGATAAGTTAAAAATAGTTGCTGGTTTTATGGATGGCAAAGTTTTGGATGAAAAAGAGGTGTCTGTAATTGCCACACTTCCTTCATTAGAAGAAGCTAGAGCCAAAATAGTGGGTATTTTAGCTACTCCGGCGCAAAAATTAGTTAGTATTTTACTTGCACCTGGCTCAAAAATTGCTAATTTAGCGCGCGCAAAGAGTTTAAAAAATTAAATCACAGGATTAAATATGGCAGACTTAAATAAAATTATAGATGAACTTTCTACTTTAACTGTTGTTGAAGCTGCAGAGTTATCTAAACAACTTGAGGAAAAATGGGGCGTCACAGCGGCAGCACCGGTTGCAGCAGCACCAGCAGGTGGAGCGGCGGCACCAGCAGGAGAAGAAAAATCTGAGTTTTCGATTTTCCTTGCTTCAGCAGGAGATAAAAAAATTAACGTAATTAAAGAAGTAAGAGCAATAACTGGTTTAGGTTTAAAAGAAGCTAAAGATTTAGTAGAGGCAGCACCAAAAGAAGTTAAGGGTGGTGTAGCTAAAAAAGAAGCTGAAGAATTTAAGAAAAAACTTGAGGCAGCTGGAGCTAAAGTAGAATTAAAGTAAACAAAATTTAAGATTAAATTTAATTGCAAATAAATATTTGCAATTGAATTTATTATATTTAATGCAATTATCTTTTACGCAAAAGAAACATATAAGAAAAAATTTTGGAAAACTAGTTGAAGGTCTATCAATTCCTAATCTTATAGAGGTACAGAAAAACTCATACAATGAGTTTCTTGAGTCGAAATCTTTAAAAGATCAGTTGAGTGATTTATCTAAAGGGATAGATAAAGTTTTCAAAAGCATTTTCCCAATCGAAGACGGTAATGATAAGTCCACTTTAGAATATGTTTCTTACAAATTAGAAAAACCAAAGTTTGACGTAATAGAATGTAAACAAAGAAGTCTATCTTATTCTGCTGCTCTTAAAGCAACATTAAGATTAGTCGTTTATGAAATAGATACTGAAAACAATACCAAGCAAATTCTCTCTGCGAAAGAACAGGAGGTTTTTATAGGTGACCTTCCTTTAATGACACCGAGCGCCACTTTCATAACTAACGGTGTTGAAAGAGTAGTAGTAAATCAAATGCATAGAAGTCCTGGAGTATTTTTTGATCATGATAAAGGAAAGACACATGCAAGCGGCAAACTTTTATTTAATTGCAGAATTATTCCTGGAAGAGGATCATGGTTAGATTTTGAATTTGATCCAAAAGATATTTTATATTTTAGAATTGACAGAAAGAAAAAACTTCCAATCACAACTTTTTTACTTGGCTTAGGTTATTCTAAAGATAAAATAATTAACACTTTTTATTCTACCAATAAGTATACATATAATAAGGAAACTAAAAACTGGATTACTGATTTTGATTTAGAAAATTATAAAAGACCACTTAAACTTTCATACGATTTAATTGATGCAAAAAATAATAAAAAAGTTTTAGGTAAAGGAGATAAATTAAATATTGTAATAGCTAGAAAGCTTAAAGAAAAAGGTTTAAAATCAATATTGATTACCAATACTGAAATTGTAGGAAAATATTCCGGTAAAGATATAAAAGATAAAAATGGAGAAATTTTAGTTGGAGCTGGATTTGATATAACTGAAGAACAATTAGAGAAAATAATTTCTCAAGATGAGAAAGAATTAAACATCGTAAATATAGATCCAATTAATAAAGGCCCTTATATTTTAGAAAGTCTTAAAATAGATAAAAATAACAATAAAATAGAAGCACTAAATGATATTTATAAAGTTTTAAGACCAGGTGAAGCTCCATCAGCAGAGATTGCCGAAGAAATCTTTAATAATTTGTATTTTAAAAAAGAGAGATATGATTTATCTGAAGTTGGTAGAGTTAAACTTAATTCAAAACTAGACCTCGATACAAGTCCAAAGAAAACTGTTTTAGAAACCAACGATATTGTTGCCATCATCAGATTTATGCTAGATCTAAGAGATGGAAAAGGCGAAGTAGATGATATTGACCATCTTGGAAATAGAAGAGTTAGATCAGTTGGAGAGTTAGTAGAAAATCAGTTTAGAATAGGTTTATTGAGAATGGAAAGAACTGTTAAAGAAAAAATGACAACTTTTTTAGAAATAGAGTCCGCAATGCCCCAAGATCTGATTAATGCTAAACCTATAACAACCTCTCTGAAAGATTTTTTTGCGACTTCTCAACTTTCACAGTTTATGGACCAAACCAATCCATTGTCTGAAATTACGCATAAAAGAAGAGTTTCAGCATTAGGACCAGGAGGCCTTACTAGAGAAAGAGCAGGGTTCGAGGTAAGAGATGTCCATCCAACTCACTATGGAAGAATATGTCCGATTGAAACACCAGAGGGTCCTAACATTGGCTTGATAAATAGTTTAGCTACTTATTGTAGAGTAAATAAATTTGGATATATAGAAAGCCCATATAAAAAAGTATCGAATGGAAAAGTTACATCAGAAATTAAATATTTGTCTGCAATAGAAGAAGAGAAGTTTACAATAGCCCAAGCTAATTCTGCATTAAATAAAGATGGATCGTTCGTTGAGGAATTAGTAGCGTGCAGAAAAAATCTAAATTTTGAATTATCTTCTAAAGAGAATATTGATTTTATAGATGTTTCACCTAAACAATTAGTATCTGTTGCAGCCGCACTAATACCATTTTTAGAAAATGATGATGCTAATAGAGCACTAATGGGTTCAAATATGATGCGTCAGGCTGTTCCCTTATTAAAACCCGAGTCACCTTTAGTTGGTACGGGTATAGAGTCAGATGTTGCTTTAGACTCTGGAGTAACAATTGTGGCTAAAAGAAATGGTGTTGTTGATAAAATTGATGGAAAAAGAATTGTTGTAAAAGTAACAGACGTAACTGATTTATCACAGTCAGCAGTAGATATTTATAATTTGTCTAAATTTCAAAGGTCTAATCAAAACACATGTATTAACCAAAAACCTTTAGTAAAAGTTGGCGACAAAATAAAAAAAGGAGATATTATTGCAGATGGACCAGCCACAAAACTTGGAGAATTGGCATTAGGAAAAAACGTTACAGTCGCTTTTATGCCTTGGCAAGGGTATAACTTCGAAGACTCGATTTTGATTTCTGAAAGATGTGTGACAGATGATGTTTTTACATCAGTTCATATAGAAGAGTATGAGTCTATGGCACGAGATACTAAACTTGGTGCTGAGGAAATTACCAGAGATATACCTAATGTGAGTGAAGAGAGTTTAAGAAATTTAGATGAGTCAGGAATTGTATATGTAGGAGCGGAAGTAAAACCAGGAGATATCCTAGTTGGTAAAGTTACTCCAAAAAGTGAAACCTCATCAAGTCCAGAAGAAAAACTTTTAAGATCAATTTTTGGTGAAAAAGCAACAGACGTAAGAGACTCATCTTTAAAATTACCTTCAGGAAGTACTGGGGTAGTAATAGATGTAAGAGTTTTCAATAGACATGGTATTGAGAAAGACGAGAGATCTATTGCGATAGAGAGAGCTGAAATTGAGTCCGTTCAAGAAGATAAAAAAGTAGAGGAAGAAATACTTAATAGAAATATTAAACTTAGAGCTATAGATTTATTAAACGGTCAAAGTATAAACAAACAATTTAAAATTTTAAAAGCTGGCACAACTTTAAATCTTAATGATTTTAAAGATTTGAGCTTAAAAGATCTTTGGAAAATTCCATTACAAAAAGAAGAATTAAACAATGATCTTGAGAAACTTAAAAATCAATTCGAAAACGCATCAGAAGATATAAGATTAAGATTTGAAGATAAAGTAACTAAAATTCAGCAAGGTGATGATTTATTGCCTACGGTAATGAAAGTTGTGAAAGTTTTCGTTGCTGTTAAAAGAAGATTAATGCCAGGGGATAAAATGGCTGGAAGACATGGTAATAAAGGAGTAGTTAGTAAAATTGTGCCGGTAGAAGATATGCCTTACATGGAAAATGGTAAACCTGTTGACATTGTTTTAAACCCTTTAGGCGTACCAAGCCGTATGAATGTTGGTCAAATATTGGAAACTCATCTTGGATGGTCATGTTCTGAACTTGGTGATCAGATTAAAAAACATTTAAAAAATTTTGATAAAGAAATAGAGAAAATAAAAGAAAAATTGAGAGAAATTTACGGAAAAACTTATTACGACGAGGTTATTTCAAGATTATCTAATAAAGAAATTGCAGAATTAGTTGAAAATTTATCCAACGGCGTACCGATTGCTACACCTGTTTTTGATGGAGCTAGTACTTATGATATTACGAAAATGTTAGATTTAGCTAAATTACCTAACTCTGGACAAACATATTTATGGAACGGTCAAACTGGTGAAAGATTTGATAGACCCGTCACAGTAGGAATAATTTATATGCTTAAGTTAAATCATCTAGTCGAAGATAAAATTCACGCTAGATCAACTGGTCCATATAGTTTGGTTACGCAACAACCTCTAGGAGGAAAAGCTCAACTTGGAGGACAAAGATTCGGAGAAATGGAAGTTTGGGCTTTAGAAGCATACGGTGCATCATATACATTACAGGAAATATTAACTGTTAAATCAGATGACGTCGCCGGAAGAACTAAGGTTTATGAAACTATCGTCAAAGGAAATAATAACTTTGAATCAGGCATTCCAGAGTCTTTTAATGTCCTTGTTAAAGAAATAAGAGCTTTAGGCTTAAATATTGAGCTAAATTAATTATGAAAAAAAATTTACCTAGAAACTACGATAACCAAAATATTGCTCAAGAAAATAATTTTGATAGCATTAAAATTACCTTGGCTAGTCCTGATAAAATCAAATCTTGGTCTTATGGTGAAATAAAAAAACCAGAGACAATAAATTATAGAACTTTTAGACCAGAAAAAGATGGCCTGTTTTGTTCAAGAATATTTGGGCCAGTAAAGGATTATGAATGTTTATGCGGAAAATACAAAAGAATGAAATTTCGAGGAATTATTTGTGAAAAATGTGGAGTAGAAGTTACAAAATCAAATGTAAGAAGAGAAAGAATGGGTCATATTGATCTTGCTTGCCCTGTAGCTCATATATGGTTTTTGAAATCATTACCAAGTAGGATTTCTTTAGCCATAGACATGAAATTAAAGGAAGTTGAAAAAGTACTTTATTTTGAAAGTTTCATTGTGGTTGAACCAGGTTTAACAAATTTAAAAAAAGGTCAATTAATTTCAGAAGAAGCATTACTTAAAGCACAAGATGAGTTTGGCGAAGATGCATTTACAGCTGGTATTGGCGCTGAAGCTGTAAGAGAAATATTAGTAAATTTAGACCTAAAAAAAGAGCAAAAAAAATTAAGAGAGTCATTAAAGGAAATAAAATCAAAGGTAACAGAAGAGAGAACTATTAAAAGACTTAAGCTAATTGAGTCATTCATTAACTCAGGAAATAAACCGGAATGGATGATCTTAACCTCTGTGCCAGTTATACCTCCAGAGTTAAGACCACTAGTCCCGTTAGATGGAGGAAGATTCGCTACATCTGATTTAAATGATTTATATAGAAGAGTAATTAATAGAAATAATAGATTAAAAAGATTGTTAGATCTAAAAGCTCCAGACATAATTGTAAGAAATGAAAAAAGAATGCTTCAGGAGTCAGTTGATGCATTATTTGATAACGGCAGAAGAGGCAGAGTAATTACAGGTACAGGAAAGAGACCGCTTAAATCTCTGGCTGAAATGCTTAAAGGTAAACAAGGAAGGTTTAGACAAAATTTATTAGGAAAAAGGGTAGATTATTCAGGTAGATCGGTAATTGTAGTTGGACCAGAATTAAAACTACATCAATGTGGGCTTCCAAAAAAAATGGCCTTAGAATTATTTAAACCTTTTTTATACGCAAGACTTGATAAATTAGGTTTAGCAACAACAATTAAACAAGCAAAAAGACTAGTTGAAAAAGAAAAAAGTGAAGTCTGGGATTCACTTGAACATATAATCAGAGAACATCCAATTCTTTTAAACAGAGCTCCGACTTTGCATAGACTAGGAGTGCAAGCTTTTGAAGCTAAACTTATTGAAGGAAATGCAATTGAATTACATCCGTTAGTTTGCGCAGCATTTAACGCTGATTTTGACGGAGATCAGATGGCAGTTCATATTCCTCTAAGTTTAGAAGCTCAATTAGAAGCTAGAGTTTTAATGATGTCTACCAACAATATCCTAAGTCCATCAAATGGAAAACCAATAATTGTTCCAAGTCAAGATATAGTTCTAGGAATATATTATCTTTCACAAGCAGACGATAATGAAACAAAACCCAAGGGTATATTTTCTAGCATCGAAGAAATAGAACAAGCTTTAGAAAATAAATCAATTAGCTTGCATTCAAAAATAGTTTCTACATTTAAAACTGTTGGAGAAGATGGTAGTGCGGTTTTAGAAAAATATACTAGTACGGCGGGTAGATTTTTATTATCTAGCGTTTTACCAAAAAATCATAATATTAAATTTAATTTAGTTAATAAATTATTAACCAAGAAAAATGTTTCAGAAGTAATAGACACGATTTTTAGATATTGTGGACAAAAAGAGACTGTAATTTTTTGTGATAAAATTAAAACTCTTGGTTTTAAACACGCCTTTAAAGCAGGAATATCTTTTGGAAAAGATGATTTAATAATACCAAAAACAAAAGAAAATTTAATAAGTAGTACAAAAAAACAAATAGAGGAATATGAGAAACAATACTCGGATGGATTAATCACAAGAGGTGAAAAGTACAATAAAGTTGTAGATATATGGTCTAAATGTACCGATACGGTTGCAAATGAAATGATGAAAGAAATTTCATCTGCAGAAAAAAAATATGATGATGATAGAATAGAAACTAACTCTGTTTACATGATGGCAGATTCTGGTGCTAGAGGATCTCAAGCTCAGATGAAACAGTTGGCAGGTATGAGAGGTTTAATCGCTAAGCCATCTGGTGAAATTATTGAAACTCCTATTATATCTAATTTTAAAGAGGGTTTATCAGTATTAGAATACTTTAACTCTACACATGGTGCTAGAAAAGGTTTAGCAGATACGGCTTTAAAAACAGCGAACTCTGGTTATCTTACAAGAAGATTATGTGACGTAGCACAAGATGTACAAATAACAAAAGCCGAGTGTGATCCAAAAAAAAGATCTTCAGTTACAATTTCAGAAATTATAGAAGGTGGAAATATATTAGTAAGTTTATCTGAAAGAATATTAGGAAGAGTAATCGCGGAAAACATAAAAAACCCAGTTACAGGAGAGGTCATTATTAAAAAGGATAAGCTAATAGATGAATTCGATTGTGAAAAAATAGACGCCGCAGGAGTAAAGTCTGTCAATGTTTATTCTGTAATAACATGTGCATCAACCAAAGGTGTTTGCCAAGTATGTTATGGAAGAGATTTAGCAAGAGGCAAGCTTGTAAATGTAGGTGAAGCAGTAGGTATGATAGCAGCACAATCAATTGGTGAACCAGGTACTCAGTTAACTATGAGAACATTCCATGTTGGAGGAACCGCTCAGATAAAAGAGGAGTCACAAATCATTTCGCAAACTAAAGGAAAGGTAAATATAATTAATAAAAATCTAATAGAAGACTCAAAAAAGAATATTATAGTTATGGGCAGAAATACACAATTGAGCATAGAGGACGATAACGGCAGACAACTTGCAATTTACAAAGTCAACTATGGATCAAAGCTATTTTTTAAAGATGGAGAAATCGTTGATAAAGGAAAAAAAATTGCAGAGTGGGATCCTTACACTTTGCCAGTTATTGCAGAAACAAGTGGAATTGCAAATTATATGGATTTAACAGAGGGAAGTTCTCTAGCTGAAACACTCGACGAAGCAACGGGTCTATCTTCAAAATCCGTCATAGATTGGAAGTCTTCAGGAAAAAACTCAGAGTTAAAACCTAGGATTACACTTAGAAATGAAAAAGGGGAAATAATTAAAAAAGCTGATGGAAATGAAGCTAGATACTACCTTGTGCCTGATACAATACTATCTGTTAAAGATGGACAAAAAATTTCAGCCGGAGATGTTTTAGCAAGATTACCAAAGGAGACTTCTAAAACTAAAGATATTACTGGAGGATTGCCACGAGTAGCGGAGTTATTTGAAGCAAGAAGACCAAAAGATAGTGCCATCATAGCCGAGAATGATGGTGTGATAGAATTTGGAAAAGAAGTTAGGGGTAAGCAAAAAATTTCTATTGTTTCTTCTTCAGGAGATACATCAAATTACCTAATACCAAAAGGGAAACATGTTAATTTCAATCAAGGTGAAAAAATTAAAAAAGGTGAATACCTTTTAGATGGAAGTCCAGCTCCCCATGATATTCTAAGAATTTTGGGTGTTGAAAAGCTTACTGAATATTTTGTATCTGAAGTTCAAGAAGTTTATAGGCTTCAAGGTGTTGTGATTAACGATAAACACATAGAAACAATTGTGAGACAGATGTTAAAGAGAGTTGAAGTAAAAGATCCAGGAGACTCTGAATTATTGTCAGGTGAAGTGGTTGATTTATTAGATATCAATTTAATAAATGACAGGTTAAGAGAAGAAAAGAAACAACCAGCTATTTTTGAAAGAGTTTTACTAGGTATAACTAAAGCTTCTCTTCAAACTAATTCATTTATATCTGCTGCATCATTTCAGGAGACTACAAGAGTTTTAACTGATGCTTCAATAAAAGGAAAAGTCGACGCTTTAGAAGGATTAAAAGAAAATGTAATTGTTGGTAGATTAGTTCCAGCAGGTACCGGGTTAACAAAAATAGAGTGGGATAAGCAAGCAAGAGAGCAAGATAAAGCTAGAATAGAAGAGCTTAAAAAACAGGAGCTAGAATCGGCTCCAGAAGCGCCTGAACAAACAGCTTAATTTAAATTTAAAATTCTATAAATATTGACTTTTGCTAATTCAATGTTAGTTTACGGCAATTTTGAATGTTAGAAGTAAGGTTAGTTAAGACCTTAAACACTAACAATAAAACTAAAGGTTCTTCTTACTTTCATATTCAAAATATTATTATGCCAACAATTAATCAGTTGATTAAAAAAAGTAGAATTAAACCTATTGCTAGAAATAAAGTTCCTGCTCTAGAAAAACAACCACTTAAAAGAGGTGTTTGTGTTAAAGTCTATACAACTACTCCAAAGAAACCTAATTCTGCTTTAAGAAAAGTTGCAAGGGTTAGATTATCTAATGGTTTTGAGGTTACTGCGTACATCCCAGGAGAAGGTCATAACTTACAGGAGCACTCTGTTGTTTTGTTGCGAGGTGGGCGTGTAAAAGATTTACCTGGTGTTCGTTATCATATTTTAAGAGGTAATCTAGATACCCAAGGGGTTGCTAATAGAAAGAAAAGACGATCTCTATACGGAACCAAAAAACCAAAATAGTTTATGTCAAGAAAAAGAAAAGCACCAGTTAGAAAAGTTTATCCTGATCCAAAGTTTCATTCAGAAGTAGTTTCAAAATTTATTAATTCAATCATGTATGATGGAAAAAGATCTACCGCAGAAAAAATTCTTTATGATGCATTAGACAAAATTAAATCAAAAAATAATGAGGACCCTATTAAAGTTTTTAACTCAGCTATAAGCAATGTAAAACCAAATCTTGAATGTAGATCAAGAAGAGTTGGTGGAGCTACTTATCAAGTTCCAGTAGAAGTAAAATCTAAGAGAGCACAAGCTTTAGCATTAAGGTGGTTAATGGAAGCCACTAGAAAAAGAAAAAATAAAACTATGGCAGAAAAATTATACGCCGAATTAATTGATGCATCTCAAAATAAAGGTTCAGCTATTAAAAAAAGGGAAGATACACATAAAATGGCAGAGGCCAATAAAGCCTTCGCTCATTTCAGATGGTAATTAATTATGGCTAAGTATACTTTAGATAAATATAGAAACATTGGGATCATGGCCCACATTGATGCAGGGAAGACAACTACTACAGAAAGAGTTTTATATTACACAGGAAAAAGTCACAAAATTGGGGAGGTCCATGATGGCGCTGCTACTATGGATTGGATGGAGCAAGAGCAAGAAAGAGGTATTACTATTACTTCAGCTGCCACCACTTGTTTTTGGAGAGATCATAGAATTAATATTATAGACACCCCAGGTCACGTTGATTTTACTATTGAAGTAGAAAGATCATTGAAAGTTTTAGATGGTGCTGTGGCTGTTTTTGATGGAGTGGCAGGTGTTGAACCACAATCTGAAACTGTATGGAGACAAGCAGATAAGTATAAGGTTCCAAGAATTTGTTTTGTAAATAAATTAGATAGAACCGGTGCTGATTTCTATAGATGTGTGGACATGATTAAAGATCGATTAGGATGTAAACCATTACCTCTTCAATTACCAATTGGATCAGAAGCTGACCTTAAGGGAGTAGTAGATTTGGTAAAAATGAAAGGCGTTGTTTGGCAAAATGAAGACTTGGGAGCTAAGTTTGATTATGTAGATATACCAGACGATTTAAAAGAAAAAGCAAAAGAATATAGACAAAACTTGGTAGAAACTGCTGTAGAGGAAGACGAAAAGTTAATGGAGGCATATTTGGAAGGCAAGGAGCCATCTGAGAATGATTTGATTAAATGTATAAGAAAAGGAACACTGGATTTTAATTTTGTTCCAATTTTAACCGGTTCAGCTTTTAAAAATAAAGGTGTTCAACCTTTATTAGACGCGGTTATCGACTATTTACCAAGTCCTAAAGATATAGGTTCAATCGAGGCAACTAAATTAAACTCAGAAGATAAGTTGGAAATGAAATTTGAAGATAATGAGCCATTTTCGGCGTTAGCTTTTAAAGTTGCTAATGATCCATTTGTTGGTTCGTTGACATTTATTCGTATTTATTCTGGAAAATTACAGGCAGGTACTGCTGTTTATAATTCATCAACTGAAAAATCTGAAAGAGTTGGTAGAATGTTATTAATGCACGCCAATTCGAGAGAAGATATTAAAGAAGCTACTACAGGCGATATAGTAGCATTAGCTGGATTAAAACATACAATAACTGGACACACACTTTGTGATGAAAATAAACCAATTTTATTAGAACCAATGGAGTTTCCTGACCCAGTAATTGAAATTGCAGTTGAACCTAAAACAAAAGGTGACCAAGAAAAAATGGGTGAGGCTTTAAATAGATTAGCAAAAGAAGACCCTTCTTTTAGAGTTAGCTCGGACGAAGAATCTGGTCAAACAATAATTAAAGGTATGGGTGAACTACATTTAGATATTATCGTAGATAGAATGAAAAGAGAATTTAAAGTTGAAGCAAACGTTGGTGCTCCACAAGTAGCTTATAGAGAAACAATTTTAGGTTCATCTGAGGTTACTTATATTCATAAAAAGCAAAGTGGTGGTTCTGGTCAGTTTGCAAAGGTAACATTAAGTGTTGAACCTTTAGAACCAGGAAAAGGCAGAGAAGTTGATAATAAAATTAAAGGTGGAGCAATTCCAAAAGAGTTTATTCCAGGAGTAGAAAAAGGTGTTTTAAGCGTTGCAGATAGCGGAATTTTAGCAGGTTTCCCAGTTATAGATTACAAGGTAACAATTTTAGATGGTTTACATCATGATGTTGATTCTAGCGTACTTGCCTTTGAGATTGCTTCTAGAATGTGTTTTAGAGAAGCATGTACTAAAGCAACTTTAAAATTATTAGAGCCGATGATGAAAGTAGAAGTGGTAACACCCGAAGAGTTTATGGGCGACGTCATAGGAGACTTAAATAGTAGGAGAGGTCAAGTTGCTTCGACAGAGTCAAGAGGTAACGCTACAGCAATTAATGCAACAGTTCCTTTAGCAAACATGTTTGGATATATAAATAACCTACGTTCATCAACTCAAGGAAGAGCTCAGTATACAATGCAATTTAGTCATTATGATAAAGTTCCTCAAAATGTTCAGGATGAAGTAACAAAGAAATTAGCTTAACCTATGGAAAATCAAAATATAAGAATACATTTGAAAGCATACGACAATAAGATATTGGATTTATCTACAGAGGAGATAGTGAATACAGCTAAAAGGACCGGTGCTCAAGTCAAAGGACCTATTCCTTTACCAACAAGAATTGAAAGATACACAGTTCTAAGATCACCTCACATAGATAAAAAAAGTAGAGAACAATTTGAATCAAGAACACATAAAAGATTAATAGATATTATTGAACCAACACCTCAAACTGTTGAAGCTTTGATGAAATTAGATTTAGCTTCTGGGGTAGATATTGAAATAAAGATATAGAAAATGAGTATTGGATTAATAGGAACAAAAGTAGGAATGACAAGAGAATTTATGGAAAGCGGTCAATCTGTGCCTGTAACAGTTATAAAAGTTGAAAAAGGAAGAGTCCTTGACGTTATTAGTAAAGAAAAAAGAGGTTATAATGCTGTCAAAGTTGGTTTCTTCAAACTTAAAAATTCAAAACTTACAAAACAAATGAAAGGTTATTTCGCAAAAAAAAACACAGAACCAAAAAAAATTCTTAAAGAATTTAGAGTAGATAATTATGAGCAATATAAAGAGGGTAATGAATTAGGACTAGAGATATTTAAAGACAAAAAATTCTTAGATGTTAGAGCAAAAAGTATCGGTAAAGGATTTGCGGGTGTAATGAAGAGGTGGAACTTTGGTGGTTTAAGAGCTTCCCACGGTGTGTCAGTTTCTCATAGATCTCATGGTTCAACCGGCCAAAGACAAGATCCAGGAAAAGTTTTCAAGGGAAAAAAAATGGCAGGACATATGGGAGATAAACTAAGAACAATGTTAAACCTTGAAGTAATAAAATCAGATTTAGAAAACAACTTATTGTATCTCAAAGGATCAATACCTGGTTCTAAAAATTCTACAGTTTTTTTAAGAGAATCTGTAAAAAATGTCACAAGAAAAACTATTAAAGAAAAACATGAAGCAAAAGTTAAAGCTGCTGCAGCTAAAAAAGGGAAAAAATAAATGAAATTTCCTCTTTTAAACATTGATGGTTCTAAAACAGATTCTATAGAAATATCTGATAAATTGGTTAAATTAAAAGTTAATCATAAACTAATTAAATTTGTTATTGACTGGCAACTTAACCATGCAAAACCAAGAATTGCTAAAACAAAACAAAGAAATCAAATTAAAGGATCTACCAAAAAAATAGTCCCACAAAAAGGTGGAGGTGGTGCAAGGCATGCGAGTAAAAAGGCGCCACTATTTGTTGGGGGTGGTGTAGCCCATGGACCAAAAGGTGCTGTTTACAAGATTAAAAAAATTAATAAAAAAGTTAGAAAGTTAGCTCTAGCCCAAACGTTATCAAAGAAAAATTCTGATAAAAATCTTTATATATTAGCTGACGTTAAGAAAGAAATTAAAAAAACAAAAGAGTTCAATAAATTTTTGATTAAAAATAAATTAGCAAATGCATTAATTATTACAGATACAAATTCAATGAAAAATATCGATAAATCAGCTCGAAATATTAAAAACATTAAATTAATTAAAGAAGAAGGAACAAATATTTATGATTTATTTAAATATAAAAATGTAATTATGACATCTACTTCTGCAAAAAAAATTCAACAAAGGGTTTTAAATGAAAAAAATTAATCATATAGACTCAATTAGAAATCCTATTATCACTGAAAAAGCTACTATTTTATCTGAGCAAAACAAAACTGTATTTAAAGTACATGAAAGAGCTAATAAAAAAACAATTAAAAAAAATATAGAAAAATTATTTAAAGTTAATGTAATTAAAGTAAATATCATTAATCAAAAATCAAAATTTAAAGTAAAACAAGGAAGAAAATCTGTGAAGAGTGGTTATAAAAAAGCGATAATCACTCTCAAAAAAGGTCAAAGCATTGATCTAACAACTGGAATTTAATTTATGGCACTAAAAACTTTTAAACCGTATACAAAATCTACTAGGGGTACTGTAGTTCTTGATAAGTCTAGTTTATGGAAAGGTTCACCTTACAAGCCTTTAACTAAAGGACAAAACTTTACTGGTGGAAGAAATAATAATGGTAGAATTACTTCAAGACATATTGGAGGAGGTTCAAAACACAAATACAGAATAATAGATTTTTATAGAAAGAAAAAAAATATTCCTGCCACTGTAGAAAGAATTGAATATGATCCAAATAGAACTGCACACATTGCTTTAATTGCATATCAAGATAAAGAAAAAGCTTATATTATTAGCCCTCAAGGTTTAAAGCAGGGAGATACTATTGAATCAGGTAACAATGTAGAAATAAAAGTTGGAAACGCCTTAGAATTAAAAGATATTCCACCAGGAACATCAATTCATAATGTCGAGTTAATTCCTGGCAATGGTGCAAAATTAGCAAGATCAGCTGGTTCGTCAGTCACATTATCTGGATATGATGGTGACTACGCTATCTTAAAACTTTCTTCAGGCGAAACAAGAAAAGTGAGTAATGCCTGCATAGCTACTATAGGTATTGTCTCTAATCCCGATCAAAAAAATATAAAAATTGGTAAAGCAGGAAGGAATAGATGGAGAGGAAAGAGACCTCAAACAAGAGGAGTTGCGATGAATCCAGTAGATCACCCACATGGTGGTGGTGAAGGAAAAACTTCCGGCGGCAGAAGCCCAGTTTCTCCATGGGGTCAATCAGCAAAAGGTTTAAAAACTAGACGTCCAAAAAGAAGCGATAAACTAATTTTAACAAGAAGAAAGAAAAGGAAAAAATAATGACTAGATCTGTATGGAAAGGTCCATTTGTTCATCCAAGTTTGTTAAAAAAAATTGATAAACTTAAAGATACACCGAACAAAAAACCAATTAAAACTTGGTCTAGGAATTCAACTATCATTCCTGATTTTGTTGGTCATAGCTTTATGATACATAATGGTAAATCTTTTATACCGATAACTATTTCTGAGGAGATGGTTGGACATAAATTAGGAGAGTTTGCACCAACAAGAACATTTAAAGGTCATACACCTGCAGATAAAAAAGCAGCAGTAGCAGCACCAGCAGCAAAACCAGCAGGAGATAAAAAATAATGGAAAAAAATAATTCTTTAGTAAGAGCTATAAATAAAAACGTTAGAACAAGTCCAAGAAAACTAGCTTTAGTTTGTAACTTTATAAAAGGAAAAAAAGCAGACGTTGCTTTAAGAGATTTAGAGTTCTCTAGAAAAAGAATAGCGAAAGATGTAAGCAAAACAGTAAAATCAGCTATATCAAATGCAGAAAATAATTATCAATATGATATTGATAATCTTTTTGTAAAAGAAGCTTATGTTGGCAAGTCTTTGGTTATGAAAAGATTTAGACCTAGAGCCAAGGGTAGAGCAAGTCCAATTAAAAAGCCTTTTAGCAGAATAACTATTGTGCTTGAGGAAAAAGTAGAAAAAAAGGAAAAAAAGGTGAGTAAATAATGGGACAGAAGATTAATCCAATAGGCCTAAGACTAGGCATTAATAGAGGCTGGGACTCGACTTGGTTTGCTAAGAAAAAGGAATTTGGAAAATATTTAATAGAGGACTTCAAAATTAGAAACTACATAAAAAAAAATATTACAAATTCCGGAGTATCGGAAATAATTATAGAAAGATCATCTAAAAAATGTACTGTTTCAATTCACACATCTAGACCTGGTTTTGTGATCGGTAAAAAAGGTGCAGACATTGAAAAAATCAAAAAAAATATATCAAAAATTACTGATAGCGACGTAAATGTAAATATTAAAGAAATAAAGAAACCAGAGTTAAACTCTAACTTAGTAGCTGAAAATATAGCACAACAATTAGTAAAAAGAGTTGCGTATAGAAGAGCAATGAAGAGAGCAATGCAATCAGCAATGAGATTAAATGCCAAAGGTATTAAAGTCATGCTCAGTGGTAGACTAGCAGGAAATGAAATAGCACGTACTGAGTGGTTACGTGAGGGAAGTATTCCTTCACATACTCTTAGGGCACAAATTGATTATGGATTTGCGGAAGCACTAACAACCTATGGAATTATAGGTGTTAAAGTTTGGATTTATAAAGGTGAATTAATGGCAAAAGATGTTGAAAAAGAAAAGAAAGAAAGGGTAAAGAATGCTACAGCCAGTCAGAACTAAATTTAGAAAAGCTTTTAAAGGCAGAATTCATGGTAACGCGGTTAGGGCTGTAAAATTAAATTATGGCCAGTTTGGATTAAAAGCTGTGCAACCTGATAGAATTATAGGAAAACAAATCGAAGCTGCTAGAGTTGCATTAACAAGATATATGAAAAGAACAGGAAAAGTATGGACAAGAATTTTTCCAAATATTCCCGTTTCAAAAAAACCAACAGAAGTAAGAATGGGAAAAGGTAAAGGATCACCTGAATATTATGCGTGTAGAGTTAAACCTGGTAGGATTATATTTGAAATTGATGGAGTAAGTGAAGAGGTAGCCAGAGAAGCACTATATAAAGCTTCAGCTAAATTACCAATTAAAACAAAATTTATTAAAAGATAATACTATGGCAAAAAAAAAAGAAGACAAAAAATTAACCAAGGATCAGGCTGAAAAGAAAATTTTAACACTAAAAAAAGATCTTTTTAATATAAGGTTTAAAAAAGTGAATAACCAAATAACAAATCCAGCTCAATATAACGAAATTAAAAAAAATATAGCTAGATTATACACAACAATAAAGAATTCAAAATGACAAAAAAAATATTAAAAGGAATAATTACAAGTGCAAAAAATAACAAGACAGTAGTAGTTGAAGTTACACGCAAATTTAAGCATCCATTTTATGAAAAAATAATTAAACGTTCTAAAAAATATCACGCACATGATGAAAAAAATAAATTTAAAGAAGGTGAGAAAGTATCAATTATTGAATGCAAGCCTCACTCAAAGAAAAAAACTTGGCAGGTAATGGAATAATGATACAAATACAAACTGAATTAACTGTTGCAGATAATACTGGCGCTAAAAGAGTTGAATGTATTAAGGTTTTAGGTGGTTCAAAAAGAAGGTATGCTTCTGTAGGAGATATAATAGTTATCAGTGTTAAAGACGCCATTCCGAAAGGTAAAGTTAAAAAAGGAGCTGTCCATAAAGCAGTAGTTGTTAGAACAAGAAAGGAAATTTATAGAGACGATGGTTCTAAAGTGCAATTTGATAAAAATGCTGTTGTTTTAACAGATGATAAAGGTGAGCCCATAGGCACAAGAATATTTGGACCTGTAACTCGAGAACTGAGAACTAAGGGTCACACAAAGATAATTTCTTTAGCCCCGGAGGTACTTTAAAATGAATTTAAAAAAAGGACTTCAAGTAAAAATAATATCAGGAAAAGATAAAGGTAAAACGGGAGAAGTATTAGAGATCAACCGTAAATTAGAAAAAGTTAAGATAAAATCAATAAGTATGATTAAGAGGCATACCAAACCTACAAAAGAAAATAAAGGTGGAATAATATCCAAAGAAAGTTTTATACATCAATCTAATATTAAAAATATAGATAAGGTTAAAACTGATAAAAAACAAGCTAGTAAAAAATAATGACAAGATTAAAAACAACATATGAAAAAGACATTATTGCAAAATTAATGAGCAAATTATCATTGAAAAATAAACATGATGTACCGAAATTTGAAAAAATAATACTCAACATGGGTTTAGGAGAAGATGCATCAGATGGTAAAAAAATAAAGTCAAGCGTTGAAGACTTAGCTTTAATTGCAGGTCAGAAGCCTGTTATTACTAAATTTAAAAAATCAATTTCAAATTTTAAAACAAGAAAAGGTGCTAACGCTGGGGTCAAAGTAACTTTAAGATCTAATAAAATGTATGAGTTTATAGATAGACTTGTAAACATTGCTTTGCCAAGAATTAAAGATTTTAGAGGTTTATCATCTAAAGGAATTGATAATTCTAACAATTATTCATTCGGTATTAAAGAACATATTGTATTTCCTGAGGTAAACTTTGACAAAGTAGACAAGATTAGAGGTTTAGATGTTACAATCGTAACATCAAGTAAAAATAAAAAGGGAACATTTGAACTTTTAAAAGAGTTCAATTTTCCAATTAACGAAGGGAAGAAATAAGGATCAAAATGGCAAAAACAAGTGCAATACAAAAAAACTTAAAAAGAATTAAATTGGTTAAAAAATATGCAAAAAAAAGAGCTGCTTTAAAAAAAATAATAAACAATAAAAAGTTAGAATTATCTGAAAGATTTAACGCCCAATTAAAATTAAATAAACTTCCAAAAAATTCTTCAAAAATTAGAGTAAGAAATCGATGTGAGGTATCTGGTAGACCTCACGGAGTTTATAGAAAATTAAGAATATCTAGGATAGCGCTAAGAGATATGGCATCTGCTGGTAAAATTCCTGGAATAACAAAATCAAGTTGGTAGGAGGAAAATGACATTTACAGATCCAATAGGCGACATGTTTTCAAGAATAAGAAATGGTCAAATGAGGTCAATGAGCTCAGTTGTAATACCTTCGTCAAAGTTTAGAAAAAATATTTTAGAAATATTAAAAAATGAGGGATATATAAAAGATTACTATATTGAAAAAAAGGAAAATAATAAAACAAGTTTAAAAATTTCTTTAAAATATTATGAAGGTGACCCAGTAATTAAAGAAATTAAGAGAATTTCTAAACCTGGTAGAAGAGTTTACTCAAGAGCCACAAGTATACCAAAGGTTATGAACGGTCTAGGTTTAGCGATTTTGTCTACTCCAAAAGGTGTAATGAGCGATGTTGAGGCTAGAAAAAACAATCTTGGTGGTGAAATAATTTGTAGGGTATTTTAATGTCTAAAATAGGAAAAAAAAATATTACTATTCCAAAAGAGTCCTCTATTAAAATCGAGGGCGCTAATTTAACGATTACAGGACCAAAAGGCACAAAAAAATTAACTATAAACGATAAGATCTTTTCTTCGACACTAGTTGAAAGTAAATTTCAGATAAAACCGTTAGAAAAAAAATTAGATAAAAAAACTTCTATATTGTGGGGAACTTATAGAAGCTTAATTAATAATGCTGTTGAAGGCGTTTCTAGAGGACATGAAAAAATTTTAGAATTGAGTGGTGTAGGTTTTAGAGCAAATCTAAAAGGTGAAAACCTTAATTTACAAATCGGCTTTAGCCATGATGTGAATTTTCCTATACCAAAGGAAATTAAGATTACAGTAGAAAAACAAACTATTATTAAAATTAATGGAGTTGATAAAGAGCTTGTTTCAAAAATTGCGGCTGATATTAAAAATTTAAAACCTGTAGAACCTTATAAAGCTAAAGGAATAAAAGAAAAAGGTCAATTTGTCTTAAGAAAAGAAGGTAAAAAGAAATAATGAAAAAAATAAATAATAAAGTAAAAAGAAAACTAAGAAATAGAAAAAAACTAAAAAAAGTTAATGTTAACAGGTTTAGAATTTCAGTTTTTAAATCACTTAACAATTTATCTGCACAAATAATTGATGATAAATTAAAAAAAACCATAACTTCTGTTTCATCAATTGAAAAAGAAATTAAAGTAAAAAAAATAAAAAAAATGGAAAAATCAGCTATTATTGGGGAGATTTTGGCTAAAAGAGCAAAAGAAAAAAATATTAATGAAGTTTATTTTGATAGAGGAGAATATAAATTTCATGGAAGAGTAAAACATTTCGCAGACTCATTAAGAAAAAATGGATTAAAGTTTTAATATGACTGAAAATAAAAAAGTTGAAAGTGACATAAAAGAAAAGTTAGTAGCAATAAATAGAATAACAAAAGTTGTAAAAGGCGGTAGAAGATTTGGTTTTGCTGCTTTAGTAGTTGTTGGAAATCAAAAAGGAAGCATTGGAATAGGACAAGGAAAATCCAAACAAGTGCCAGATGCTATTAAAAAAGCTACAGAACTTGCAAAAAGGAACTTAGTAAAAATTCCATTAAAAGAAGGTAGAACTCTTCATCATGATGTAAAAGGAAAAAATGGTTCAGGAAAAGTTTTTCTAAGAGCAGCTCCCGCAGGAACGGGAATAATTGCAGGGGGCGCTGTAAGATCAGTATGTGAAGTATTAGGAATACAAGATGTTGTAGCAAAGTCTTTAGGTTCAGCAAACCCACATAATGTTTTAAAAGCCTGTCTTAATGGTTTGAAGTCACAAAATTCACCAAAATTACTATCCTCAATTAGGGGAAAAAAAATATCTGATATAGTTCAGAAAAGAGAGGCAAAATAATGCAATTAAATAATTTAATTAAAATAAATAAAAAAAAAATTAGAGTTGGGAAAGGTATAGGTTCGGGTAAAGGAAAGACATCTGGAAGAGGGCATAAAGGACAAAAATCTAGATCAGGTGTAGCTATAAAAAGCTTTGAAGGTGGACAAATGCCTTTATACAGAAGGTTACCCAAAAGAGGTTTTAAATCGATAAAAGATAATAAGATTGCAATATTAAATCTTTCTAAAATTCAAAATATAATTGAAAAATCTAAATATGGAATAAAAAATAGCTTAGATTTAAAAATTTTAAAAGAAAAAAAACTTATACATAAAAAATTTAAAAAGCTCAAAATTTTAGGAACTGGTGAAATTAAAAGTAATATTGAAATATTAGCTCACTTTGCATCGAAACAAGCTTTAGATAAAATTGAAAAAGTGGGCGGAAAAATAAGTATAATAAAGAAATAAAATGTCTAGCGAAGCTCTCAATACAGCTGGCGCATTCAGCCAAGCTAAAGACCTTAAAAATAGAATTATTTTTACAATCCTAATATTAATAATTTATAGATTAGGCACTTATGTGCCTTTAGCTGGAATTGATCCTGCTGCTTTAAAAGAAGTAATGGCTTCAAGTCAAAAAGGTCTATTAGGAATGTTTAATATGTTTTCAGGTGGAGCTGTAACAAGAATGGCAATTTTCGCATTAGGAATCATGCCTTATATTTCCTCTTCAATTATAGTTCAATTGCTTACTGGAGTATCCGATTATTTTAAGAGTTTAAAAGAACAAGGAGAATTAGGTAGAAAAAAAATTACTCAAATAACAAGATATGGAACAGTATTAATAGCATGTCTTCAAGGATATGGTGTTGCAGTTGGATTAGAAAATGCTGGAAATCTAGTTATTGAACCAGGAATGTCTTTTAGAATTATTACTACGATATCTTTAGTTGCAGGAACTACTTTTTTGATGTGGCTAGGTGAGCAAATTACATTAAGAGGTGTTGGCAATGGTATTTCGTTGATAATATTTTCTGGCATTGTTGCGGAAATTCCGCGGGCTTTAGCTTCTACATTTGAACTTGGAAGAACAGGCGCTTTATCAGCACTGATGATAGTTGGAATTTTTATATTACTTATCCTTACAGTTCTCTTTATTGTTTTTTTTGAGAGAGCAATGAGAAAAATTCTTATTAACTATCCTAAAAGACAAGTAGGTAATAAGATGTATGGTGGAGAGTCATCTCATTTACCTTTAAAGATTAACACAGCTGGAGTTATACCAGCAATTTTTGCATCTGCATTATTGCTTTTACCAATTACAATTTCTAATTTTGGTTTTGCTGAATCTGATTTATTTTTAAAAATTTCTTCTATGTTTACACAAGGACAGCCACTTTATATGATGCTATACGCATCAGGTATAATCTTTTTTTCTTTTTTCTATACATCGATAGTTTTTAATCCAAATGAAACAGCTGAAAACTTAAGAAAATATGGTGGTTATATTCCAGGCATAAGACCCGGCGAAAGAACTGCAGAATATATTAATACAATATTGATGAGACTAACAACTGTAGGTGCTTTATACTTAACATTTGTTTGTTTGATGCCTGAATTTTTAATTGCAAAATATCCAATTCCTTTTTATCTAGGTGGAACTTCAATACTTATTGTTGTAGTTGTGGCAATGGACACAGTTACTCAAGTTCAAACAAGGTTAATGAGTTCTCAATATGAGTCACTAATAAAGAAAACTAAATTTGGCAGATAAGTAACTTAATGAATATAGTTATTTTTGGACCCCCTGGAGCAGGTAAAGGAACTCAAGCAAATCTATTAGTAAAAAAATTTAAATTACATCAACTTTCAACAGGTGAACTATTACGAAAAGAAATTAGTAATAATACAGATCTGGGTCTGAAGATATCATCAATTATAAGCTCAGGTAATTTAGTTTCTGATAATATTGTTGGTAATCTAATTGAAAAATATATTTCAAATGAGATGTATAAAAATAGACTAATATTTGACGGATATCCAAGGAATTTAACTCAAGCTAAATATCTAGAAAGTTTATTAATTAAGAATAATCAAAAAATAGATATTGCACTAAAATTAACTGTTGGACTGGAAACAATTAAAAGTAGAATTACAGAGAGAAAAAATTTAGAGAAAAGAACTGACGATGATGAAGTTGTAGCTGTTAAAAGATTTAAAGATTACGAAAACAATATCAAACCAATAATTGATTTTTATAAGCAGTCCAATTTACTTAAAGAAGTTAATGGAGAGGCTTCTGTTACAAAAATTAGTGATGAAATTAGCGGTTTAATTGATAGTATCAAGGGTTGACTTTAAGACAAAGGACAATATAAATACGCAGAAAACAAACTCATGAAATTATGGCTCGTATTGCAGGAATAAACATACCCCAAAACAAAGTGGTTAGTATAGCTTTGACCTATATACACGGAATAGGCTTACATTCTTCAAAAAAAATTTGTGAAGAACTTAATATCCCATCGTCTAAGAGAGTTAATGAGTTATCTGAAGAGCAAGTATTAAAAATAAGAGAATTCATTGACGCAAATCACAAAGTTGAAGGTGATTTAAGAAGGGAAATTTCAGTGAATATTAAAAGATTGGTTGATCTTGCATGCTATAGAGGATCTCGTCACAAAAAAAAATTACCAGTAAGAGGACAAAGAACCCAGTGTAATGCTAGAACTAGAAAAGGTAAAGCGATTGCTATAGCAGGTAAAAAATTAACGCCACTTAAAAAATAAATTTAATTAAAAAAAATTAATGAATAAAAAAAACGAAAAAGTTGATAAAAAAAGCGAAATCAAAAAAGTTGATTTAAAAAAAGCAGCAAATTCCATTAAAAAAAAAAAGATTAAGAAGAATATAACCTCTGGTATTGCTTATGTTTACTCGACTTTTAATAACACAATCATCTCCATTGCCGATGATAGTGGAAATGTAGTATCCTGGTCTTCTGCAGGAGCAAAAGGATTTAAAGGTTCTCGAAAGTCAACTCCATATGCTGCACAAGTAGCTGCTGACGATGCTGGAGCTAAAGCTTTTGAATTAGGTCTAAGAACCTTAACAGTTCAAGTTAAAGGACCTGGATCAGGAAGAGAAACTGCATTACGTTCTTTACAATCAAGAGGGTTTAAAATTTTATCAATTAAAGACACAACACCAATGCCACACAATGGTGCAAGACCACCTAAAAGAAGGAGAGTATAATGGAAACAACATCCCAAGTAACAGATAAAAATTGGAAAGCTTTGATAAAACCTAGCAAGCTAGATATTTCAAGTAATGAAGACAAGACATTTGCTAAAGTTGTAGCTGAACCTTTGGAAAAAGGTTTTGGCCAAACTATCGGAAATTCTCTAAGAAGAATTTTATTATCATCAATTCAAGGAGCCGCTGTTACAGCTATTCAAATTGACGGAGTATTACACGAATTTTCTTCAATTAAAGGAGTCAGAGAAGATGTAACTGATATAGTATTAAATGTTAAAAATTTAGCAATTAAATCTTCATCATCGAACCCAAAAAAAATTATTTTAGATATAAAAGGTCCAAAAGAAGTCAAAGCTAAAGACATCACTTTAGTTCCTGAGATAGAAATATTAAATCCAGAACAGACTATTTGTAATTTAGATGAAAAAACACACTTTCACATGGAGTTAATGGTAAGTACTGGGAAAGGATACGTTCAAGCTAAAAAAAATAAATCTGAAGATAGTCCGCTTGGATTGATTTCAATAGACTCTCTATTTAGTCCAGTAAAAAAAGTTTCTTTTTCCGTAGAAAATACTAGAGCTGGAAGCGCATTAGATTATGATAAACTGATTATGAATGTTGAAACTAATGGAACAGTTGATGCAGAGGATGCAATAGCTTATTCAGCAAGAATTTTCCAAGATCAATTATCGATGTTTGTTAATTTTGAAGACCCACAAGAGGTTGTTAAAGAGGTAAAAACAACCGAGCCAGAATTCAATAGAAATTTATTAAAACGTGTTGAAGAACTTGAGCTCTCTGTAAGATCAATGAATTGTCTAAAAAATGATAATATTATTTATATAGGAGATTTAGTTCAAAAAACAGAACCTGAAATGTTGAGGACTCCTAATTTTGGGCGAAAATCACTCAACGAAATTAAAGAAGTTCTTAATACTATGTCTTTGTATTTAGGAATGGAGATACCTAATTGGCCGCCAGACAATATTGCAGAATTATCCAAGAAACTAGAGGAAAATAACTACTAATGAGACACGGTTTAGGTTATAGGAAACTAAATAAAACAAGCGAACATAGAAAAGCATTATTCAAAAATATGCTTAACTCTTTGATTAAGTACGAACAAATTATTACTACTTTACCTAAAGCAAAAGAGCTTAAACCTCAAATTGATAAAGTAATTACTATTGGGAAGAAAAATATTTTAAGTAATAAAAAAAGGTTATTTTCAAAGTTACAGGATAAAAAATCTGTCTCTAAAGTATTTGGAGAACTTTCAAAGAGATACACTTCAAGAAAAGGAGGTTATTCTAGAGTATTAAAAGCAGGATTTAGAACTGGAGATGACGCTCCTATGGCTGTAATTGAACTAGTTGATAGAAATCTTGAAGCTAAAAAAATAGATAAACCCAAAAAAACAACGACCAAAGATAAACAGAAAGAAACTCAAGCAGAGCCAAAAATAGCAAGTAAATAGTTTAGTTTCTATGCCCAAAACTTTTATTGTCGATGATGAATATCATGAGACACGTCTCGACAAATGGTTTAAACAAAAAGTAATTAGCTTACCACATTCTTTAATAGAGAGAATTCTTAGACAAAATAAGATTAAAATAAATAAAAAAAAAGTCAAATCATCTTATCGGTTACAATCTGGTGACTTGGTCGAAATTTATGATATCTCAAAATTTAAAGCTAAAGACAAAATTGAACAGATAAAATATCAGCCAAAAAAAAAAGAGCTTTCCAGATATGATGATTATATAATTGAGGATAATGATAATTTTATTGTAATTAATAAACCTGCTGGAATTCCAGTTCAATCAGGGACAAAATCTTTTAAAAATATTACAGACCTTTTAAAAAATTCTAAATACTTTGAAGAATCAAAACCTTTTATAGTGCACAGAATAGATAAAGAAACATCAGGGATATTAATAATCGCAAAAAATAGAAAGTACGCACAATTATTTACATCGTTGTTTAGAATAAGAAAAATACACAAAACTTATTTAGCTCTAGCATACGGTAAGATAAATAAGTCTGTTAAAAGTATGAGAGATGATCTTATTTATTACGAAAATAAAAAAAAAATTATTCAAAAAGCAATTTCCAATGTTAAAATCATAAAATCAAACGATGAGCTATCATATGTTGAACTAAATCCAGTGACTGGAAGAAAACATCAATTAAGAAAACAGCTTTTAAATATAGGAAATCCTATTATAGGTGACGATAAATATTTTTTAACAAATTTCAGAAAGATAAAAACAAAAAATTTAATGCTTCATGCATATAAAATAAAATTTATGATTAACAATGTTCAGTACAATTTCAAAGCAAAATATAACAATTATTTTGAGCAACTTTTAAAAGAAAAATTTTAAATCTTATCTATATTTTTTATAAAAATATCAGCTATTTTTTTCTCATAATTTTGTAATCTAATTTTTTTTTCATTATATATTGATGTAACTAATTCATTATTCAGACCACAAGGAACAATATTTAAATATTGTTTTAAATTATTGTTAATATTTATCGAACAACCATGAAATGCTATCCATCTTGAAACTCTTATACCAATAGCAGCTATTTTTTTTCCTTTAATCCAAATACCTATATTTTTTTATCACTTTTTGCTTTAATTTTATAAATATTTAGAAATTGTAAAATACTATTTTCTAAAGCAGATATAAATTTTCTAATATCTTTTTTTCTATTATTTAAGTTTATAACAAAATAAATAATTTTTTGCCCTTTATTATGTAATGTAATTTTTCCACCTCTATTAGTTTTAATCACTTTAATATTTTTGTTAAGAATGTCTTTTTTATTAAAACTCACCCCAGCTGAATAAGTCGTTGGATGCTCCAAAAGCCAAATTAGCTCATTATTTTTTCCTAATTTAACTTCTTCAACTCTTTTATTCATAAAAAGCATTGCCTTTTTATATGTTATGGGTTTTTTACTGATTTTTACTTCTATACTCATTTAATTTGAATTTTACCACTTAATAGACTAATAGTCTCAGAAAAAAATTTAAAGAGGTATTTATGGCTTTGCTCAAATCAACTGGAAATAAGAAAGTCAATTTAGATTTTAATAAAGAATTTATAAGCACTTTTAGCAATAATATTGAAAATAGAAATGTAGATTTTATTAATCAAACACTTAATGATTTACACGCAGCCGATATTGCTAACTTAATTGAAAATTTAAATATAGATACTAGAACAAAACTAATTGAAATTGAGTCATTCAATATTGATCCAGAAATCTTTATTGAACTTAATGAGTCTGTTCAAAGTGAAGTGTTACAACAGTTATCAATTGACTCATTAACAAAAATAATAAGAAGATTAGAGTCTGATAATGCGATCAAAATTTTAGAAAATATCAATAAAGATACTAAAGAAAAAGTATTAGAAAAATTACCTCCTAAAGATAAGTTTTTACTACAAGAAGGATTAAGTTACCCTGAGGACTCAGCTGCTCGTATTATGCAAAGAGAATTTACTGCAGTTCCGAGCAATTGGACAGTAGGTCAAACTATAGACTACTTAAGAGAAGACAAAGATTTACCTGAAGAATTTTTAGAAATCTTTATTGTGGATAATGATTTTAAACCAATTGGAACTGTTCCTTCATCAAGAGTACTAAGAACACCAAGAGATTCAAAGATGAATTCAATCATGACAGAGATGCCAGTATTAATATCAGTTAATATGGATAAAGAGGAAGTAGGACATGCTTTTGAAAATTACAATCTTGTTTCTGCAGGCGTTGTTAATAAAGAAAATAAGTTAGTAGGGATGATAACTGCCGACGATGTTGTAACTGTCGTTCAAGAAGAAGCAGAAGAAGATGCATTACGTTTAGCTGGAGTAGGTGATGAAGAAATTACAGATAGTGTTCTATTAAAAACTAAAAGAAGATTTAACTGGCTTTTATTAAATTTGTTTACTGCTCTATTAGCCACATGGGTAATAAGTTTTTTTGGAGCTTCAATTGAACAAATGGTGGCACTTGCTTTTTTAATGCCAATAGTAGCATCAATGGGGGGTAACGCTGGTATGCAAACGTTAGCCGTCACCATAAGAGCTATTGCAACTCAAGAACTATCAAAAAGTAACTTTAATCGTGTTGTAGGGAAAGAATTTCTCATTGGAATATTAAATGGAGTTATTTTTGCAATCATCACAGCTGTTATTGTTCAGTTATGGTTTAAAGATATAAATCTTTCATTGTTAATTGGAATTTCAATGATACTAAATATGATAGTGGCTGGTTTGTTTGGGATTTTAGTTCCTGTTTCATTAAAGAAGATGAACATTGACCCGGCATTAGCTTCAAGTGTTTTTGTTACAACAATAACAGATGTTATTGGCTTCTTATCATTTCTTGGATTAGGCTCTTATTATTTTCTTAACTAAATATTATCAATTAGTCTTACATTATTTAAAAAATAAGCAATAAAAATTCTATTATTTTTATCTAGTTTTTTAGATCTTTTAAAATTTCTAATATTATAAAATTCAATATAATCAATTTTATTAGCACCCAGTTTAATTATCTCTTTTTTCAATAAATTTGGATTGATAAAGTTAAACTTGTATTTAATTTTTTTAAGGTAATGGAAGATTTTTGAAGCAACTTTTTTGTGTTTTAAATTTAATCTATAATTCCTTGAAGAACATGCTACGCCATTTTTTTCTCGAATAGTTTCACATTCTACAATCTTTGTATTTATCTTTCTTTTTATAATGTGTTTTTTTACTAAATATAGTTGTTGAAAATCTTTTTTTCCCATAAATAATTTCTTTGGTTTTATAATATCTAAAAATCTATTAACTACATTGAGAACTCCCGGAAAATGACCTTTTCTATATTTTCCACATAATTGTTTAGAAAATTTATCCAAAAAAACTTTTTTTTTTGGTTTAAAGCCATAAATGTCCTTTATTGAAGGCAAATATAAGTAATCAACTTTTAGGTTTCTTAAAATATTTAAATCTTTTTTTTGATTTCTAGGATATGATTTAAAGTCTTTTTTTTCATTAAATTGTTTCGGGTTCACAAAAATTGAAACTAGAGTTTTAAGTTTAGTTTTTTTTGACTTTTTAATCAAAGATATATGACCCTTATGTAACCCTCCCATAGTAGGTACAAATGATATGGCTTTTGTACTAGAAATTTCTCTCTGGAGATTTTTTCTGTCTTTAAATATTTTCATTTCCTTTAAGCAATGATAATGACTATTATAAGAATCTAATGATAAAACAAGCAATTATTCCTTTAGCTGGACTAGGCACTAGAATGCTTCCTTTAACCAGTGTTATGCCAAAAGAGCTCTTGCCAATTAATGGAAAGACTAATTTAGAATATATTTTAGAGGAGTGTCTGGATGCAGGTATTAAAGAATTTATATTCATAATCTCTAAAAATAAACTATCTATAAAAAAATATTTTTTTAATGATAATTTTTATAAAAAAATTATTAAGAAGAAAAAAGATAAAAGAATAGTCGAAGAATATAAAAAAATCAAAAAGTATCAAAAAATGATTAAATTTGTTTACCAAAACAAGCCTAAAGGAACTGGTGATGCAGTTTTAAAGTGTCAAAGATTTATAAAAGATAAGTATTTTTTGATGTTACTTCCTGATGATTTGATAATTAAAAAAAACTGTTCAAAAGAAATGATTAAATTACACAATAAGACAAAAGGATCTGTCATTGCCACAAAAAGAGTAGAAAGAAAGACAGTGTCTAGATGGGGAATTTTGTCAATTAAAAATAAGAAAAAAAGTCATTTTGAAATAAAAGATGTTGTAGAAAAACCAAGTATCAAAAAAGCGCCATCAAATTTCGCAATAATAGGGAGATATATACTAAGCTCTAAAATCTTTAATGAAATTAAAAAATTAAAACCTGGTCAAGGAGGAGAGTTGCATATTACTGATGCTATAAAAAATCTAATTAATAAAGATAATAAATTCTACGGCAATATTTTTAAAGGAACTTATTTAGACTGTGGAACACTACAGGGTTACATAAACTCAGGTCTAAGAATAAATAAAAGGTAAATAATGAAATTATGTATGATTGGAACAGGGTACGTTGGTTTAGTAAGCGGAACTTGTTTTGCTGACATTGGAAATCAAGTTTACTGTGTAGATAAAGATATAAATAAAATAAAAAAACTAAACTCAGGAGTTTCACCTATTTATGAACCAGGTTTAGATGAATTAATAAAAAAAAATTTTATTGCAAAACGTTTAATTTTCACAACTGATTTAAAAAAAGCAATAAATGAATCTGATATAATTTTTATATGTGTTGGAACACCAAATAAAAAAGGTACACTTAAAGTCGATTTATCGTTTGTATATAAATGTGTTAGAGAAATACTTTCGCATACAAAAAAAAAGAAAGTTATTGTAACAAAATCTACAGTTCCAGTTGGAACTGGTGATGAGATAGAAAAAATACTTAAAAAAAAGAAAAAACTTTT
This sequence comes from uncultured Pelagibacteraceae bacterium, assembly GCA_902589705.1. Classification (GTDB taxonomy): domain Bacteria; phylum Pseudomonadota; class Alphaproteobacteria; order Pelagibacterales; family Pelagibacteraceae; genus Pelagilacustribacter. The sequence goes on along the minus strand of CACITX010000001.1, from coordinate 14,959 downwards.
CTCAATAATATCTAATCCAGAGTTTCTAAGAGAAGGTGAAGCTATTAGAGACTTTAGATATCCTGATAGAATTGTAATTGGCTCAAATAATAAAAGTGAATTTAATATAATGAAAAAGCTTTACTCACCTTTAATAAGTAAAGGTGCTCAATTTTTCACTACGTCTAGAAGGGGTGCAGAATTAATTAAGTATGCATCAAATGCTTTTCTAGCAACTAAAATAACTTTTATAAATGAATTAGCAAATCTATGCGAAAAATCAGGTATTGATGTTGAAGATGTAGCTTTAGGAATTGGTTCTGACTCAAGAATTGGCAGTAGATTTTTAAGAGCTGGACCAGCATATGGTGGATCTTGTTTTCCTAAAGACACAAAAGGTCTAGTTTCTGCTGCTGAAAAATTTAAAACAAATTTATCAATCGTAAAATCCGTAATAAAATCTAATCAAGAAAGAGTAAATTTACTCACAAAAAGAGTTCATAAAATATTAGGGAATAATTTAAAGAATAAGAAAATAGCTATTTTAGGCGTAACATTTAAACCTAATACTGACGATATGAGAGACTCTACCAGTTTAAAAATGATCCCTTATTATTGCAAGAAAGGTGCAATAGTAACTTATTACGATCCATCAGGAGAAAAAGAAGAATTTAAAAAACTTAAAAATTGTGAATTTAAGAAAAATATTAAAGATACATGCAAGGACTCAAACTTAATTATTCTTTTGACAGAATGGGATGAATTTAAGTCTTTAGACTTCAAAAAATTAAATAAGAAAAAGAATTTTAAGGTTTATGATTTAAGAAATCTTTACAACTCTGAAGAAATGTTAAACAAAAAGATTGAATATTTCTCAGTTGGAAGGCCAAATACTAATTAATTTCAAAAACTCCATCAACTTCTACAGCTACTCCTAAAGGTAGACTGTTTACACTTACCGCGGCCCTTGTGTGCATCCCTTTATCGCCAAGAATTTTTACAATAATATCTGACGCACCATTGATTACTTTAGGCTGGTCAGTAAAATTATTTGATGAATTCACATATCCTGTTAATTTTATACAAGATTTAATTTTTTCTAAATCATCACCACAAGCTTTCTTTGCGTGAGCTAAAAGACTTAGCCCACATCTTGTTGCTGCCTTATAACCTTGATCTAAAGTTAATTCTTCTCCAACTTTTCCTTTTATTAAATTTGAATTTTCATCAGCTGAAATTTGCCCAGAAATAAAAAGTAAATTACCAACAATTTTAGTTGCAACATATGCTCCAACTGGTGGTTTAGGATCTGGTAATTTAATATTTAAGTCTTTAATCTTATTTTCTATTTCGCTCATTTTCTTTTACCTTTTTTTTTAGCTTTATCGTATTCTCTTCTTTTTTCTATTAAAATTAAAGCCTCCTCCATAGTCAACTCATTTGGATCTTTCTCTTCTGGTATTGTTGCATTTAAAGATTTATATTTAATATAAGGTCCGTATTGTCCCTTCATTATTCTTACTGGTTTTTTATCTTCCGGATGTTCTCCAAGATCTTTTATTAATGAAGATGATATTCGACCTGGTTTTGCTTCAGCAATTAATGTAATGGCTCTATTTAAACCTATTGAAAAAAGATCTTCCACATTGTCAAGTCTTGCTGATTTGTTTTCACATTTAAGATAAGGACCAAATCTTCCAGAATTTAATGTTATATCTTGTCCATTTTCAGGATGCTGACCTAAAACTTTTGGAAGTGAACATAAATATTTTGCTTTATCTAAATCAACACTATCGACTTCAATTCCTTTCGGTATAGATACATTTTTTAAATGTTCATTCTCACTTTTTTTCTTTCTACCTTTCTTTTTTTTTGTTTCTAATTCCTCTTTTTCCTTTTCATACTGAAGGTAGGGTCCAAATCTTCCATTTTTTAAATAAATATCTTTCCCTTTTTCATTTTGACCTAAAAGTTTTGGTTCAGCTAAGTTATATTGTGCAGCTGCTTTACTTTTAGATAATGGTCTCGTAAATTTACAGTCAGGATAGTTTGAGCAACCAATAAAAGCTCCACCTCTAAAGCTATTTTTAAGACTTAATTGACCATCAGAACATAGCTTACATTTTCTATCTATTGCATCTTTTTCATCTCTTTCAAAAATTAATGCTCCCAAGCTTTCATTTAATAAATCAAGTACTTCTCTAGTCCTTTTTTCTTTAACTTTTCCTACATTTTCGTAAAAATCCTTCCAAAAATTGTTTAAAACCTCAACCCATTCTATCTTTCCACTCGTAATCTCATCAAGCTGATTTTCGAGATCTGCTGTAAAATTATAGTCAACATACTTAGAGAATAGTTTCTCTAAAAAAGCTGAAATTAACTTTCCTCTATCAGTTGGATTAAATCTTTTATTAATTAGCTCTACGTAATTTCTAGTAGATAAAACAGATATAATACTTGCATAAGTGGAAGGTCTACCGATGCCTAATTCTTCCATTTTCTTTACTAAACTTGCTTCAGAATATCGTGGAGGAGGGTCAGTGAAATGTTGCTCATCGTTTAATTTAAGTAAGTTTATTTCTTCCCCAACCTTTACCTCTGGTAAAATATTTTTTGCATCCTCATCCGTTTCTTGAACTTGATAAACTTTGAGGAAACCATCAAATTTAATTACTGACCCGCTTGCTCTAAAATTTATCTTATTATCTGCGGAAGAAATTATTATTGTATTTCTATCAAATTCTGCAGGTGTCATTTGAGATGATAAAGCTCTAGACCAAATCAGTTCATAAAGTTTAAATTGATCAGCGTTAACATATTTCTTTATGTCCGATGGTTTTCTCTTTACATCTGTGGGTCTAATAGCCTCGTGAGCTTCTTGTGCGTTTTTTGCTTTTTTTCCTGTGAAACTATTTGGAGTTTCAGGTAAATATTTATTTCCATAATCTTTTTCTATGAACTTTCTAAAATCGCTTATTGCTTCTTTAGAAATGTTAGTTCCGTCTGTTCTCATGTAAGTGATTAATCCAGTTGTTTCTCCTTCGATATCAACTCCTTGATAAAGTCTTTGGGCAATTTGCATTGTCCTTGATGCACCAAAACTAAATCTACCAGAAGCAGTCTGTTGCAAAGTCGAGGTAGTAAAAGGCGCTATAGGATTTCTTCTAAATAATTTTGTATTAACATCAGCAATTTTAAATTTAGTTTTGTTTATTACATCAACTGCCTGTTGAATCTCATCTTTATTTTTAAAAGAAAATCTTTCTATTTTTTCACCATTATATAAACTTAATTTAGAAAAAATATTTGTATTATCTTTATTTGTAAAATCTGAAGTGAGTGTCCAATATTCCTCAGGTTTAAATAATTCAATCTCTTTTTCTCTTTCTGTAATTAATTTTAAAGCTACAGATTGAACTCTTCCTGCCGATTTAGATCCTGGTAATTTTGTCCACAAAATAGGAGAGATATTGAAACCAACTAAATAGTCTAATGCCCGTCTGGCAAGATAAGCTTCAACCAAAGGTAAATGAATGTCTCGTGGTTTTTTAATCGCATCAAGAATTGCATTCTTGGTTATCTCATTAAAAACAACTCGCTCTAAATTTTTATCTTTTAATAGTTTTTTTTTCTCTAAAACTTCTTTCACATGCCAAGCAATCGCTTCTCCTTCACGATCAGGGTCAGTAGCTAATATAATTTTATCAGAGTCTTCAGCTGCATTAGTAATTTCTTTTAAATATTTTTTTGAAAAGGAGTCTATTTCCCATTCCATTTGAAATTTATTTTCAGGATCAACAGAACCATTTTTTGATGGTAGATCTCTTATGTGACCGTAACTTGCTAAAACTAAATAATCTTTTCCTAAATATTTATTTATAGTTTTAGCTTTAGCTGGACTTTCAACAATAACTAAATTCATTAATTGTTTATTTTCAAAATAAAATGAGTTTGTCAATTTTTTTATTTAAAAAATGAAAAAAGACAATGATTATAACTTAATTTTATTTTCTGAAGAGTTTTTTAATCTGACTATATTTTCTCTATGGGTGTAAAGAATCATTATAAAAAAGATAAAAAGTATTAAAGAAAAATTATTATTTTCAAAAAAATATGAATATAAAAGAATTGTTAATGTTGAAACAATTGAAGACAATGAAGCAAATCTAAAAAGGAAAGTTAAGACTAACCAAACGATACCAAAAATTAAAAAAAATTTAAATGATAGAGCTAATATCACTCCAAGGTAAGTTGCTACACCTTTTCCTCCTTTAAACTTCAACCAAACTGGAAAAATATGTCCCACAAAACATAAAAGAGCGGAATAAGAAATCAAATCTTGGAAATAATGAAAAGTAATTATAACTGACGAATAACCTTTAAGTAAGTCTAATAGCAAAGTGGCAGCGGCCAAAGATTTTTTTCCCGTTCTTAAAACATTTGTTGTTCCAATGTTGCCAGACCCAACATCTCTTATATCTTTTTTTAAAAACAATTTAGTAAGTATTAATCCAAAAGGTATTGAACCAAGTAAATATGAGTAAATAGCAACTATAACTAAATTTATATCCATTAATTTGAATAAACCAATTCCCCATTTAAAAAGGTCATTTTTACTTTACCTTGCAGTTTTCTATTTTCTACTGCTGTGTTCTTAGATTTTGATTTTAGTTCTTCTGCTTTAACCATCCATGGTTCTTCTAAATCAAAAACACAGATGTCAGCATCAGATCCTTTTTTTAAAGTTCCTTTATTAATCTTTAAAATTTTTGCAGGATTAATTGTTAAACATTTAATTATTCTTTCCAGATTTAATGACTTATTATGGTAAAGTTCTAAGGAGAGAGGAAGCAATGTTTCAATTCCAATAGATCCAGTCGCAGCTTGAGCAAAAGGCAACCTTTTACTTTCTTCATCTTCAGGCATATGATCGCTGACTATTACATCTATTAGGTCTTTCTTAATTCCTTCTATCAATGAAAGTCTATCATCTTCAGTTCTTAGAGGAGGGGAGAGCTTTAAGAATGTTCTGAATTCACCAATATCATTTTCATTAAGCGATAAATTATTGATCGAAACTCCAGTACTAAATCTGATTCCATTAGATTTATTTTTTTCAATTACTTTTAAAGAGTTTTTAGAAGAAATTTGATTTATATGATACCTACAGGGAAACTCACTCAATAACGAAAGATCTCTTTCAATTATTATTCTTTCAGCTATATCAGATACACCCTGCAGACCTAGTCTTGTTGCCACTTCTCCTTCATTAATACAAGAATTTTTTGCTAACTCATAATCTTCTGCATGCTGCATAATGAGTGTATCTAAGTCCGATGCGTAATTCATTATTCTAGACATCAATTCTGTATTTTGAATTGTTTTATTTACATCTGAAAAACCAATTATTCCTCTTTCTTTTAATAATCCTAACTCTGACATTTGTTGCCCCTCTAATTGTCTTGTTATAGCAGCACAAGGGTATAAGTTAACTTTGGCCTTATCTCTTCCTCTTCTAATTATAAAATCAACCATTGATACATTGTCTATAACTGGTTTAGTATTTGGCATAGTCACAATCGAAGTTACTCCACCTGCTAAAGCAGCTTGACTAAGTGTCCTGAAATTTTCTTTATATTCAAATCCTGGTTCACCAACAAAAGCTTTCATGTCTACTATTCCTGGAATAGCAATATTGCCTTGTAAATCTATTTTTTCAGCTGTTTTTGAAGCATCAGAGATTTTTGTTTTTTTTCCTATTGATTTAATTTTACCTTTTTCATCAATAATTATATTTCCAACCTCATCAATTTTTTGGGAAGGATCAATAATTCTTACATTTGTTAAAATCTTTTCCATTTCTATTTACAATATAATTTTAAGCAAGCCATTCTTACAGCCACTCCTAGTTCAACTTGTTCTTTCACAAGACTAACATTTATATCATCAGCTAATTTAGTATCGATCTCAACACCTCTATTCATAGGCCCTGGATGCATAAGTAATGCATCTTTTTTTGCAAGCTTAAGTTTTTCTGGAGTAAGACCAAAAAATTCATAATACTCTCTTTTAGACGGCAGGAATGATCCTTGCATTCTTTCGTTTTGTAATCTTAACATCATTACAATATCACAACCGTCTAAACCTTTTTTCATATCAGTGAACGCTTTGACACCTAGTTTTTCAATTGCTACAGGCATTAAAGTTTTCGGTGCAATGACATTCACCTCAGCACCTAACATATTCATTAAATAAATATTTGATCTTGCTACCCTTGAATGAAGTATGTCTCCGCATATTGCAATTTTTAATCCTTCAATATTTCCTTTTCTATTAATTATAGTCAAAGCATCAAGTAGAGCTTGTGTAGGATGTTCTCTTCTGCCATCTCCAGCATTTATAACTGTGCAATTAACTTTTTGAGATAATAAATTTGGGGCTCCAGAGTCTTGGTGTCTTATGACAATTATATCTGGATGCATTGCATTTAAAGTCATAGCTGTATCAATTAATGTTTCACCTTTTTTAAGAGCTGAGTTACCCATGTTCATTGACATTACATCTGCACCTAATCTCTTACCTGCAAGATCGAAAGAACTCTGGGTTCTTGTAGATGGTTCAAAAAATAAATTTATTTGTGTTTTTCCTCTAAGGATATCTAATTTTTTTGAGCTACTCCTATTTAGTTTAATAAAAGTCTTTGCTTCGTTTAATATATTTTTAGCTTCTATAATTGATAGATTTTGAATACCTAAAAGATGTTTGGGGGTATTTTTAATAGCTGAAACTTTTTTTACAGTTGCCATTAAAATCAACTCTATAGGCGTTTTACTATTTTATATCAAGTATTATTTTTATGATAAAAATCTAAAAATCCTTGTAAAATGAATTGAGCTGAATTTTCATCTAATTTACTCTTCTTTTTTGATGTATTAATTGACATTTCACCACTTAAATTAAATGCTCCCTGGCTAGATAATCTTTCATCCCACAAAGTGATATTTTCTGTAATATCTTTTGAGAGATTTATAGCAAAATCCCTAGCAGATTGAGATGAGGGACCTGGTGAACCATCCATATTTAATGGGTTTCCCACAACTATTCCATCGACTTCATTTTCTTTGAATATTTTTTTTATCTCTAAGAGCAGTTTTGAATAATTTTCTTTAATGAGTGTAGTATAGGGTGTAGCTACAATTTTGTTTTCATCAGATATAGCAATACCAATTCTCTTTCCACCTGGATCAATACCAATTAATCTGGATTTTTTATTAATTTTCTGAATAAATAACTCAATATCAAGCATGAAATTTACCTAATTTGTGATAAAACACATTTAAAATTAACTTATTTCACAAATGTCTCTAGATAAAGAAAAAATTAAGCATGTTGCAAAATTAGCTCGAATTTCAGTCAATGAAGCTAAAGTTGATAGTTTAACAAAAGACTTAAACTCTATTTTTAAATTTATAGAGCAATTAAATGAGCTTGATACTAATAAAGTAGAGCCATTAACGTCAATTCTCAATCAATCGTTACGATCAAGAAAAGATGAAATTAATGACGGGAAAATAAGAGAAAAAGTTTTAAAAAATTCACCAAAAGATAGCAAAGAGTTTTTTGTAGTACCTAAGGTAGTTGAATAATGATCGATATTACTAATCAAAGTTTAAATCAAATTATCAAAAGAATTAAAACAAAAGAAATCTCTTCAACGGACTTAACAAAAGCTTATATCAAGAATATTGAGGGCGCAAAAAAACTTAATGCTTTTGTTACAACTACTTTTGATTATGCTTTAGATAAAGCTAAACAGTTTGATAACAAACCAAATTTTGATCAACTGCTACCAGGTATCCCGCTCGCTGTTAAAGATTTATTTTGCACAGAAAATTTTAAAACTACGGCTGGTAGCAATATCTTAAATAATTTTGTTCCATCATACGAGTCTACAGTTACTAAAAATCTTTGGGACAATGGTTCTTTCTTATTAGGTAAACTAAATTGTGATGAGTTTGCGATGGGCTCATCTAATGAGACAAGTTATTTTGGCAATGTAATTAATCCAGTTGGTGACCAAATAGTTCCAGGTGGTTCATCAGGAGGATCTTCATCTGCATTAGCTGCTGACTTAACTCCAGCAACTATTGGAACTGATACAGGTGGTTCAATTAGACAACCAGCTTCATTCACAGGCACAGTCGGTTTAAAGCCAACTTATGGTTTATGTTCTAGATGGGGTATCGTAGCTTTTGCATCATCTCTAGATCAAGCTGGTCCAATGACAAAAGATATTACTGATTGTGCTATTATGCTTGAAGCAATGTCAGGTTTTGACGAAAAAGATTCTACATCAATCAATAAAAAGAAAGAAAATTATTCAAAAAATTTAAAAGATAATATTAAAGGTTTAAAAATTGGAATTCCTAAAGAATATCGAGTTGATAACATGCCTAAGGAAATAGATGAACTTTGGGAAAAAGGAAAAAAAATATTAAAAGATTTAGGTGCTGATCTAATTGATATTTCACTACCACACACAAAATATGCTTTACCAACTTATTATATTGTTGCTCCAGCAGAAGCGTCTTCAAATTTGGCAAGGTACGATGGAGTTAGATATGGTTACAGGTCAGAAAAAGGAAAAGATTTAATAGAGATGTACGAAAATACTAGGTCTGAAGGTTTTGGAGATGAAGTTAAACGAAGAATATTAATAGGAACTTATGTGCTATCATCCGGATACTATGATGCTTATTATTTAAAAGCCCAAAAGGTAAGACAACTAATCAAAAAAGATTTTGATGATAATTTTACAAAAGTTGATGCAATTCTTACACCATCTACACCAAGCTCAGCTTTTAAAATTGGTGAGAAAACTAATGATCCAGTTTCAATGTATTTAAATGATATTTTTACCGTTCCAACAAATTTAGCAGGGCTTCCAGCTTTATCTTTACCAGCTGGTCTTGATAAACAAGGCCTTCCTTTAGGACTTCAATTAATTGGAAAACCTTTAGATGAACAAAAAATTCTTAATATTGGCTATGCTTTTGAAAAAAATTGTGGATTTAAAAATGAAATAAAGAAATGGTGGTCATGAAATCAGAAAAATTTGATTATTTTATTAATGGAGACAAAGGAAAATACGAAGTTGTAATAGGTTTAGAGGTGCACGCCCAAGTCTTATCTAACTCTAAACTTTTTTCTGGGTCTCCAACAAAATTTGGAGCTGAACCAAATGAACATGTAAGCTTAATTGACTCAGCATTTCCTGGCATGTTGCCAGTAATAAATGAAGAATGTGTAAAACAAGCAGTTAGAACCGGTTTAGGTTTAAATGCAAAAATTAATAATTATTCTGTCTTTGATAGAAAAAATTACTTTTATGCTGATTTACCTCAAGGTTATCAAATATCTCAATATAAAAACCCAATAGTTGGAGAGGGTAAAGTTTTATTAGATATGCCTTATGGATCTAAAGAAGTTGGAATAGAAAGACTTCATTTAGAACAAGATGCAGGCAAAAGCATACATGACATGGATCCATCTAATACTTACGTAGACCTTAACAGATCCGGTATCGCCTTGATGGAAATAGTAAGTAAACCCGATCTGAGATCACCAGATGAGGTAAATGCCTATATTAAAAAGTTAAGAAGTATTATGAGATACTTAGGAACATGTGATGGAAACATGCAAGAAGGTTCGCTTAGAGCCGATGTAAATGTATCAGTGAGAAAAGTAGGTGTCAAAGAATTTGGCACACGTTGTGAAATTAAAAATGTAAATTCTATTAAATTCATGCAAATGGCTATTGAATATGAAGCTAGTAGACAAGTTGAATTGTTAGAAAGTGGAAAAGAAATTGACCAAGAAACTAGACTTTTTGATACAAAAAAAAATGAAACACGATCAATGAGATCCAAGGAAGATGCTCATGATTATAGATATTTTCCTGATCCAGATTTACTTCCTTTGAAACTTGATCAAAAGTTAGTTGATGATTTAAAAAAATCTCTTCCAGAACTTCCAGATAAGAAAAAAGAAAGATTTGTTAAAGATTATGGTTTAAACGCATACGAAGCTAATGTACTTGTTTCGGAAAAAGAAATCTCAGATTATTACGAAGAAGTTGCAAAACTTTCAGATAATAAACTTGCAGCTACTTGGATGATGGGTGATTTATTTGCGATGCTAAATGATAAAGGTTTGAATATATCTAATTCACCTATCTCAGCTAAAGATTTTGCAGAATTAGTACAAGCAATAAAATCAGGTGAAATTTCTGGAAGAATAGCAAAAGAAGTTTTTGAGATAATGATAGAAAGTGGAGATAATCCTAAAAAAATTATAGAAACAAAAGGATTAAAACAGCAAAGCGATCCTAAAGAATTGGAAAAAATGATTAACGAAATCTTAGCTAAGAATAAAGATAAAGTTGATCAATATAAATCTGGTAAAGAAAAATTATTTGGTTTTTTTGTTGGCCAAGTAATGAAATCTTCTGGGGGGAAAGCAAATCCACAATTAACGAACGAGATTTTAAAAAAACTTTTAAAGGGCTAATTATGCCTAAAAAATTAGATTTAACTGATAATCTTGAGAAATACATAATTGATCATTCCGAAAATTTAAATGATATTCAAAAAGAAATTATTAATTACAATTCAAGTCTAGGAGATCAAAAAAAATTACAAATATCTATTTCACAAGCTCAATTTCTTCAAACACTAATTAAGGCTTCCAATATTAAAAAAGTTTTAGAGATTGGAAGTTTTACCGGTTTTAGTGCTTTATCTATGGCTTTAGCTTTACCAGAAGACGGATCTTTAATTAGTCTTGATAAAAATTCTGATTTTAGCAATAAAGCAAAATCTTTTTATAAAAAGGCAAATGAAAATAAAATTACACAAATAATTAGACCAGCAATTGAAAGTTTAGATGAATTAAAAAATTCTAAAAAAAAATTTGATCTAATATTTATTGATGCAGATAAAGAAAATTATTTTAATTATTATGAAAAATGTATGGATTTAGTTAATAAAAATGGACTTATTATAATTGACAATGTTTTATGGCATGGTGAAGTTGCTGATAAATCAAAAGACGACAGATTTACCAATATTATAAGAGATTTTAATAAACACATAAAAAAAGATAATAGAGTCACAAAAAATATTATTCCAATAGGAGATGGATTAACAATTTGTATTAAAAAATAATGTTTTCTGTCTTTGGATTTTATAAATTTAAAAAAATACTATCATTAAAGAAACATAAAAAATTTTTTCAATCTGAATTTATTAATAATAAAATTAGAGGGACATTAATTCTTGCCTCTGAAGGTATTAACGGAACAATTGCAGGAGAAAGAAAATCTATTCTTAAGATAAAGAATTTACTGAGGAAAAAGCTTAAATTCACTAAGTTTGATGGCAACAATCATTCTTTAAGTAAATTTCAACCGTTTCATCGCGGTAAAGTTAAAATTAAGAAAGAGGTAGTGCCTATTGGTTTAAATATCAACAGTAAGACAAAGAGACAAAGTAAATATTTATCAGGAAAATCATGGAATAAACTGATATCTAAAAAAGATACTTTAGTAGTTGATGCTAGGAAACCATTTGAATTTAAAGTGGGCACTTTTAAAAAATCTATTAATCCAAATATCAATAACTTTAGAGATTTTCCAAAATATCTAAAAAAAATTAATAAAGCAAAACCAGTTGCTATGTTTTGTACAGGGGGTATTAGATGTGAAAAAGCCTCTGTTTATTTAAAACAAAAAGGCTTTAAAAATGTTTTTCAATTAAAAGGGGGCATACTTAATTACTTAGATAATGTGGAAAAGAAAGATAGTTTGTGGAAAGGTGAGTGTTATGTTTTTGATAACAGGGTTTCACTGAAACATAAATTAAAACAAGGATCTTTTTCCATTTGCAGCGGTTGTCGAACACCCATTTCAACAATAGAGAAAAAATCAAATATGTACGAAAAAGGTGTTTCTTGTCCAAATTGTTACGAAAAGCTTACAGAAACTCAAAAAGCAAGATTTAGAATGAGACAAAAACAAATTACTCTTGCTAAAAGTAAGGGAACCAAGCATATGTTTCAAAAGGAATACAAAATATGAAATCAATGAATTTAGTTGAGGATCCGATAATAAATTTATTAAAAAAAATAGCTATTCCTGCAAGCACAGGCACACTTTTTCAAACTTTATATAATGTTGTAGACACTTATTTTGCTGGAAAAATTTCTCCTAATGCATTGGCAGCCATAGCAAAATCTTTTCCGCTTTATTTTATTATTATAGCAACAGGTGTTGGAATAGTAGCTGCATCTAACGCACTTATTAGTAATTCATTGGGCGCGAAAGAGGATCGTAAAGCATCACTGTATGTTGCTCAATCGCTTCTTTATTCTGTAATAGTTTCAATTTTTGTTACTATAATTGGTTTATCTTTATCTGATGATCTATTGCGTTTAATGGGATCAGATCAAGAAACAATAAATCTTGCTACCAATTATTTAGATGTAATATTTTTTGCAACTTTCATTTTTTTAATACAAATTTCTTTAAATGGAACTTTAAATGCTCAAGGAGATACTAAAAGCTATAGAAATGTTTTAATTGTAACTTTCTTTTTAAATATCGGACTCAACCCTTTATTTATATTTGGTTTTGGACCCATACCAGCTTTTGGGATTTCAGGTTTAGCAATAGCAACTGTGATTGCCCAATTAATAGGATTATTTTACTTAGCTTATAAAGTTTATTATTGTGAACTAAAACAATATTTAAAATTAGAATGTTTCCTGCCAAAATTTGATTTAATAAAAAATCTTACTAATCAGTCAGTGCCAATTATGATGAGCATGTTTATGATTGGGTTAGGCATTTATAATATTTTATTTTTTGTAAGCAAATTTGGTTATTTAGCTGCTGCAGGATATGGTTCAGCTTTAAGAATAGAACAAATACTACTTCTACCAGTTATCGGGCTAAATACAGCCGTGCTGACGATTGCTGGACAAAATTTTGGAGCGAAATTATTTCCTAGAGTTGACGAAGTCTATACAAAAGCAATTATTATTGGTTCATCATTTATGATTTTAGCAGGCGTAGTAATTTTTTTATTAGCAGATAACATTGTATCAATTTTTACAGATAATCAGGATGCCATCAACTATGGAGCCGATTACCTGAAAATCGCTGCATTTATAGGGCCTGTCTACCCAGTTTTTTTTATCACTAACGCATTATTTCAAGCAATTAAGAAACCAATCTACACAGTTTTAATGACGTTTTTAAGATTAGTTCTTTTACCTTTCGCTGCAATGTGGATTGTTGTTTTCTTATTTGAGGGTAATTTTAGAGATTTATTTCTTGGGCTTTTCTTTATTAATTGGACATTTGGAATTTTAGTCTTTTTGTTCGCAAAATATTATACAAAGAAACTATTTTTAAAAACGGTTAAAACTTAAATTTATTTATATTTAAGTTTGTTTTCTAATTTTCTTACGAAGTACGAAACAACTAGGATTAATACTAGGTATTCCAATATTAAAAAAGTATAAATCTCTAAAGGTCTATAAGTAGTTGTAACAAGCTCATTTGCTTTTCTTGTTAAATCCCCAATTCCAATTATAGAAACCAAGGAAGACATTTTTAAAACGTATACAAATTGATTTCCCATTGCTGGCAATACAACTTTTATTGCTTGTGGTAAGATTACTAATCTCATTTTTCTCCAAAAATCCATTCCTAAAGATTCTGATACCTCATGTTGGCCTTTTGATATTGAATTAATACCAGCTCTAAATATTTCTGCTTGAAAAGCACTTTCACTTATAGTCAAAGCAATTATACCTGATACGAATGGTGAGAAACTCACTCCTATCATAATAGGCAGGCCATAATAGATCCAAAGAATTAAAACTAACAATGGTATAGCTCTGACGATTTCCACATAAGCTATATTGAAGTAACTTAGAAATTTATTATTCGAAATAGATGGAAGAGCAATAATTAATCCAATAATCATTGCTAAAATTATTGACACTACTGAAATATAAATAGTGGTTGTTATCCCACTTATTAAAAATTTAAGATTTGTTAATCCCTCTATATTTTCTGGACTTAATATATACCAGCCCCACTCATAATTTGAACTACACCCCTGTAGTAAAAATAATAAAGAGATTATTTTTAAAAACTTCACTAACTAACTATAATTATAAATTGAAGGTAAAGAAACTTAAATTATAAGCTCTTGAGGTTATACTTAGAGAGCAATCTTTTAAAAAATCCTGACGATTGCTTTTTCTTAATCCAATTACTTACATAATCATTCCAAACTTTATCACCTTTTGGAACCATCATTGCTAAGAAGGCTGGGTTTTTTTCTCCATCAGGAACGATTGCTAGTTGAGGATACTTTATAACTAATTTATTTGCCTCTGTTGAACTTGTAATATTTCCATCAGCTCTACCAGCAAGCACCTCTTGGAAGTCTCTAGCGGGCGCTTCTACTGATTGTAATTTTGATTTTGGAAAAAATTCTTTTGCTTTTTCTTCTTGAGACGTACCTAAAGTAGTAGCTATTTTTACATCTTTACTATTTAAAGAGTCCCAAGTTGGAAACTTTTTTAAATTTTTCTTAAGAACTAAAGGAACAGTACCGTACTTATAATAAGTTGCTGTAAAACCTGCTACCTCAGCTCTTTTAGGAGTTTTAGTTACGCTTGTAGAAATATCGTATCTATCTGCTGTTATTCCAGCTACGATAGTTTTCCATTCAGCAGGGACGAATTTTACTTTCACGCCTAAGTCTTTAGCTAACTCATTCATTACATCTATATCAAATCCTTTGTATTTGTTTGTTGCTGGATCTTTCATAGACATTGGATCCCAATCACCTGTAGTTCCAACTCTTAGTTCACCGTTTTTTTTGATTGCGTCTAATTTCGAAGC